>CAYFSQ010000006.1:15473-22749 GCA_964345895.1 uncultured Oscillospiraceae bacterium | reverse complement strand
ATCATGGATACCACTTTGCCGCGTATTTTCTGCATGGCTTCCAAGGGGGTCTTGGCAATATCAATTGCCTTTTCACCCAGGTTCAGCCTCATCTCCCCCTTGACCGTTTGGCCGGTGGGGCGCTGCACCAACTGCATCAGCGACAAGCTGGTAACCGACTTGCCGCAGCCTGACTCGCCCACGACACCCACGGTTTTGCCCATGGGAATATCAAAGGATACGCCGTCCACAGCCTTTACCGTACCAATGTCGGTAAAGAAATAGGTATGAAGATCATCGAACTCTACGATGTTGTCCGGGTTCTTCATCTTGGTCAGATACTCAGACTCGGGCACATTTTTGCGCAGGCGATGCTTTTCAATCTCATTGGTGATTTTTCTATTTTTACGGCTGATCGCGCGGGATTCCTTCGCCGATATATAGTTTGTATCCTTGTTCTTGTTTTTTAATGTCATGGATATTACCTCTTCATTTTCGGATCAAAGGCATCGCGAAGCCCGTCACCCACAAAGTTGAATCCCAGCACGGTCAGAAGAATCAGCAACCCGGCAGGTATCCAGATAAACCAATAGTTCATTACAATGTAAGGTTGGCTGGCAGCATTGATGATGCTTCCCCAGGACGCAACGGGATACTTGACACCCAGCCCCAGGAAGGACAGCGTTGCTTCTGTCAGGATGATACCGCCCAGCGCCATGGTGCCTTGCACAATTAACAAGGGCATCACATTGGGAACCAGGTGCCTGAATATACGGCGGCTGACCCGAACACCTGTCGCCTCTGTGGCAACCATGAAATCCTGCTCACGCAGCGCCAGAATCTGGCCGCGCACAACGCGGGCGATGCCCGTCCAGCCCATTAAACCAAGGATAATCATAAGCAGCAGGACCCGTGTGTAGGGATCCACCTCCAGGGTGTCCATGACGGAACCGACAATGATCATGATAGGCCAATATGGAATGGAGTTGAACAAGTCAACAAACCGCATCAGCATGGTATCAACCCAGCCGCCAAAGTAACCGGAGATACCGCCGATGAATATGCCGATAATCATCTCAAGAAACACAACGACAAAGCCAACCAGCAGAGAGATTCGGCCGCCGTACATAAGCCTGGTCAGCATATCCATGCCGTTCTGGTCGGTACCCAGCAGGTGCTTGCTGTCTGGCGAGCGGTGCATGTCAATCAGCCGGGTTTCAGTTTCCCGCTTGATGTTGTAGGTGGCGTGCACCAACTCGATGTCATAGGTTTCGGGGTTGCCGTTTAAGTCAGGATATTCAAAGGAGTTTTCGCCGGAAAGGATGGCCTCCCTGGCTGTGGCTTTAAAGTCCACCGTCAGGAACACATCGGGTGAAATGGCATTGACAATGATATCCGAAATATTGGCAACGGGAGCTTCCTTGCCGTTTTCCGAAAGGGAAACGGTTGTATTGCGCCCATCTTCGACAACCGTATAGGTTTTGCCATCAAGGACGAATTCTTTCTCGTTCCGGCTGATCGCTTCTTCAGCAGCTAAGCGGAAGGGATAGCTATGAACCAATTGAAGATCGCTTTCTACATAGGGGTCATAAATGCGGGGAGATGCAACAACGATGTCCTTTTCCCTGGCAATCATCAGTTTGATATCGTCGCGTACGATTAAGAACTCTTCACCATTGTAGGTAAAGCTGTCTTCCTTTGCCTGGTCGGCTGCCTCAAAGGCGGCACGCATGTCCTTGTCCATATCAAACCCCGGCACATTTGTGTAAGCGTACAGCATCTTGCGAGCCATGACATTGGACAAAACATCCACTTCAAAAATCTGGAAAAAATCGCTGTTTTCCACTTTAAAATGATAATACGTACCATTATTTTCGAAGGTGGTTTTCTTGTTATTGTGCGCTAAAATCATCTTGCCAAAGGAAGAGGATGAGAAGCTTTCGCCCTGCTTTACGGTGTAGCGCAACTCTTTGTTGATTGTAGCCCCAGCGTAATCCTTCACCATGATGTCTGTTTTATAAAACACCTGGGATTGGGAGTAGGGCATCAGTATGCCGCCAATAAAAGAGAACGCAAACATAATGACAAGAATGATAAAGCCAGTAATGGCCAGGCGGTTGCGCACAAAGCGCTTGAAGACCATCATACCAGGCGACAGGACCTTCACCCGCTTTTCGTCATCCAGGGTGCCCGAGCGGTTAGGCTCGTGATTTAGTGCGTCGGATGAATAGATGGTATCTGCAATCTTGTTATTTTCCTGCTGTCCGTTTAAATCGGCAGCGTTCTTTCTGTTATCCATCAGCTGCCTCCTTAATTAACGCGCACGCGGGGATCAACCACGGCGTACATGATGTCAGCAAACATCAGAGAGACCTGTGTGAGTACGATGATAAAAACTGAGTAGAACATCGTAAAGGGGATGTCCCCCATCTTCATGGCATCAAATGCGATATATCCGATACCCGGTATCTGATACAGCGTTTCGGTAATCATCGATCCACTGAACATGCTGGGGATTAAATAACTCATGTAGGATACGAGAGGGATCAGCGTGTTGCGGAAGGCGTGCCGGTTGATGACCTTGCTCTCCGGCAATCCCTTTGCCCGGGCTGTACGAATATAGTCAGAATTCAATACTTCCAGCATATTGGTGCGGGTAAAGCGCATCAAGCCACCCACGGACAGCATCGTCAGGGTAATGGTAGGCAGTATCAGATGCTTCGCCATGTCCAGTATTTTGCCCGTTGTGGACAGCTGCTCATAGTAGCGTCCAACAATGCCGTACAGGTCAAACCAACCAAGTTGCATAGAGAAGATATATTTCAGCACCGTTGCCAGAAAGAAAGTGGGCAGTGAAATACCCATCAACGCAATAAATGTGATGGTATAGTCCGTCTTGCTGTACTGCTTTCTTGCGGCTGTGATACCAAGGGGTATCGCGATGATCGTTTGCAAAACAAATGTGATGATGTTTAAAACAACAGAATACCAGATGACATTATTAAATTTTTCGGTAACAGGCATGTTGTACATCCAGGAGTCACCAAAGTTGCCGCGTACGGCATCTGTTAACCAACCATAATAACCAGTAAATACGTCTGTATCCAGACGGAAAAGCGAGTTTAGTTGAGCCAGCCACTCAAGGTAGCTTTTGCTGCCGGGAGTTGATGATCTTTGACGGGCGATGGTCTCCACGTAGGAGGATGGCAGCGCGCGGATAACAGCGTAAACAACGAAGGAGCCAAACAGCACCACAATCAGTGCAAAGAACAACCTTCTGATAATAAACTTAGACACGTAACCCTCTTCCTTTACACAAATAAGCCGAGGATAAGCCCCTTTTCAGGGGCTTATCCTGGTTATTGTTTAGGTTTTATTTCGCGTTCATCTCGAGGTTTTCGATTTCATACAGCCAGCCGTAGAAGGTGGTGATATCCTTGGGCAGGGTTTCCACATTCAGGCGTTCGGTGCTGAAGATGATGAAGTTCTTGCGCTGGTAGGTGGGTACTTCCACAGCCCAGTCAACGATGGTATCCAGCGCTTCCTTGTACACGGTCTTGCGGTAGCTCTGGTCGTCGCTCTGGCGGGCCTTCATGATCGCTTCGTCCAGCTTGGGATCGGCGATGTGGTAGTGGTTGCTGTCGGAACCACCCAGGCCAACGATGTTGGTGGAATGGTACACCTGATACATATCAGGATCGATGGTGGAACCCCAGGCAGCAGTCCACATTTCCTGTTTGCCGGTGTCTAAGGTATTCCAAAGAACGTTGGCGTCTGCAGGATCGTTGATGGCCAGTTCCATACCGATGCTTTCCAGGGCAGCTTTTGCTTCGGTCAGAACGCCGATGCTGGGGTGATCGCCCTTGCCATCGCCGGGGATGATGATTTCATAGGACATCTTTGCGCCTTCAGGAGCGGCGGTGAATTTACCGGTCGCTTCATCAAAGGTGAAGCCAGCAGCAATCAGGAAGCCCTTGGCGGCCTCGAGGGCAGCTTCGTACTTCTGTTCGGCGGTCATGTCAGAGGTGTAGATATCCTTGCCTTCGACGTCGACTGAGAAGGCAACCTTGTAGTCAGGATCGGTCGGCTGGGGAGCAGCCCAGGAGGTGTTGGAGATGGGATAGTTGATAACAGCGGCGGCATCGCCATAGTAGCTGTCATACACCACATCGCGGTACACGGCCAACACGGTGGCATAGGCGCGGCGCAGGTTCTTGGAAGCATCGCTGGCGGGATCTTCGCCAACAAGCATGGTGTCGGCATTCAGACCGATGTAGCCGTAACCCAAGTTGTCAACGCGGCTGGTGGTTACTTTATCGCCAGAAATTTCGCCATTGGAGTTGAACTTCTGAATGGTTTCCACGTTGGGGCGGTTGCCGCTCATTTCACCAACGTCAATGGTGCCGCTTTCCAGGGCGTTGGGCACTTCGTTGGAAGCAGTTTCCTTGAACTGGAGGTACTTAATCTTCGGGGCGCCCTTGTAATAATGCTCGTTGGCTTCGAAATAGACAACGCGGTTCTCATACTTGACAAACTTGTAGGGGCCGGCACCCATGGGCTGGCTGGTCTTCTGAGCAGCGATGGTCAGGTCACCAAAGGGATGGCCGAACTTGTTGTTCTCATAGTCGTACTGAGCAGCATCACCATAGTAGTGCAGGGGGGTTACGTTGATGCCGGCGATGCTGTAAACTGCGGGGGCTTCAAAACCAGTGGTTTTGACTTCCACAGTGTAGTCATCCAGCTTCTTGATGCCGGAGATGTTGGGAACGCCCTGGCCAGCCATGGACTCGTCCTTGGGGCCCCAGTTGCCGATGAAAGCGCTCTTGGTTAATGCCCAGACATCGCTCTTGTCGGAAGACTCGGGGGCATAAGCCACAGGGTCACCCTTGTAGTTTTCAACCATTTCGGTGTAGTAGTCATCACGGGTGGGATACTCGTCCTTAGACAGGTCATAGACTTTGCCGGACTTGGAAGTCAGAACCTTTTCCTTAACTTCGCCAAAGCCCCACAGCGACATGCCCAGAGCGACCTTCAGTCCCTCGTTGGCAGTTACTTCTTCGCCAGTATAGCCAATGGTATCAGGGGCATAGCCCAGATAGTTGGTGGCAACAAAGTCAACAATCTTGCTGACGTCGTTCTTCCACTGGCTTTCCAGTTCGGCCCAAAAGCCTTCCTGCTGTTCCTTGGTCCAGCTGTCTTTGTCGGACCATTCGTGGTCACGGCCGGCAGCGTAGATATCGTCTGAAATCTTGTCATACTTGGCATAGACGTCAGAAGAAGTCTGGGTCTGATAGTCCTTCAGACCAATAATGGGGTAAGAGTTCAGTGTGGTGGAGCCAACATAGGCGGGATCCAGCAGCACATAATAGGTAAATACAAGGTCATCAGCGGTGACAGGCTTGCCATCGCTGAACTTCATGCCTTCACGCAGTTTCACCACATAAGTGGTTTCATTCTTTGCTTCATCAAATGCGACAGATACATCAGCTGCGCCGGTGTACAGATAATCTGTGCCGTTGTAGTTGACGGTTTCGCCTTCGATGGATTTGGAGATGATGCCGCCCATGCGATCGGTCTTCAGGGGAACGATCTGGGTCATGTCAGCAACGTCACGGTCGTAGGCTGTATCTGCGAAGAAGGGGCTAAACTTCTCGCTGAAGGGGGAATATGCCACAACCAGAGGGGTTTCCGTTTCGCCAGCAACAGCAAGCGGTACGATAGATACCAGCATCACGGCTGTCATCAGCAAAGCGAACAGTGATTTCCTGAGTTTCATGATGGAACCTCCTTTAAATTATGTACAGTACGAGACAGTACAATATACCCATACATCGATTTTATTACACCCACCATTGAATGTCAACTTGTTATTCATTTTGCAAAGGGTTTATACAGCCCGAATCCCTAGGAATTTCAACACATGGATGCATACGCAGCAAGGTAAAACCCAAGTAGGAAGACAATGAAACCAGCAACACCAATGCAACCATGAGCCCCTCAATAAATTTAGAGTTTACAAAAACAATATACGCTGACTGGGCAAAAGCAAGCAGCAAAGAGAATACAAACAGCACACGATTGTTGTGTTCTAGCCCTTGAAAGGTTTGGTTTTTTTGTCGCTCCGTCATCCTGGTTGGCACCATCATTATACCGATTGCCTGAAACACACCTTTCCCTGCGAAATACAACGCCACCAGGTAGGGAATGACAACATATAGTTGGCGCAGCCCCCCAGGATTGCTGAGCCCCGATGCAACAAGCAAAAGTAGGGATGCAAAGGCAAGGGCAAGCAGTTTCATGCGTACACCTTTCTTTTGTTTCTCCGGCCCTGACAGCATATAGTATGTCCCCTGATAGACATAGTTTCTTCCATCCCCCGCCGGCTTATACTGGTCCAGATCCTTTCGTTTCCTCATAGACCCTCCGCTTGAAAATCAGATCAACTTATTATATCATAAACCTATACTTTCATAACAACAAAGGAGGCCTCATGCGAACGAACCAACGAGCAGCAAAAGTTTGTCAATCATTGCAGCCCTTTTATTTTTCACATCGAGAAAGCGCTTTGATGCTGGCGTTCGCATGCACGTTGGACGAAGAGAAAGCCTATGATGCCTCCAGAGCCGCATTTGTACAAATGGGCAAGAGGGCAGGTCGCAAAAAGAGTCAAAGTATGGATTTTCTGGAGCTTGCCTCCTCTGTACCGCAGGGTTTACCTAAAACCCAAAGAACAGAAAACGCCGCACATAATCCCTTTTATCTCTTGCCTCGGGATGCTCGGTGTGTGCTTGTTTTGCAGCAATTCACCAAAGCTACCGACACAGAAATCCAAAGCATTCTCATGCTTAATACCATCAAAATGGAGAAAGCACAGTCAGAAGCGAAAATGGTTGATAATGAGACCATAGTCTGGCTTCATGATAAAGCTGACTCCATGCTCAACAAAAAGGAAATATGGAACAGCATTTGTTTTCAGCTGCACAAGCACTATGCCCACAGCCGCACCTTTCGTGTTGCAGCCCTTGGCATCGTTTCGCTGCTGGTTGCAGCCTTCCTTTTCTTTGAAGGTGCAACTGGATTACAAATCCTGTCCATACAAACAAAAGATTATCATATCCTGGCAGATTCCTATCTATCAGACAATTACTACCTGCGTTTAAAGCAAGAAAACCTAAACAGCGGTAAGACCATCAGCACGGATTTATTGGAACGGCTCAAACCCCTGAAGGATGATGATTTGATTCGGGTGGCCTTCCGCTTTTACGATCAGCAGGTGATGGAGGAAACAAGGGTACAA
>CAYFSQ010000006.1:0-15373 GCA_964345895.1 uncultured Oscillospiraceae bacterium | reverse complement strand
TACCCGGATATCTTCGCCAATAAGGAAGCCTTTGACTCGTATATATCCTCCCCCGTATGTCTGAGCAACTTCTACCCTATCCAGAAATTAATCCTTTGGAACCAGCATATTCTTGCCGCGGAAGAGACAACCGCGGAAATGATTGATGAGTATGAGAAGGTTATCTTCGCTTTCTTTAACCCAGCGGGTTTAAACGGAACCTATACCCCCGCGCCATTTGCGTATTATAAACAAGAAACGGACCTGTTTTTTCCAAAACGTGAAAAACTAGGGCAAGCACTGCATACAGCCCTGAAAGATGCATGCTTCAATTTGTTGCCCGATGCTGACTTGAGCAACGATATACTGGATGGTACGGACTGCTCCCTTTTCAGCGCCACGCTGAGCAAAGCGAGAATCATGGAATTGTCTCAGCACGATCCGCGCTTTGTTTTCCTGGGTGTCGCCGCGCCATATCATGCCACCTATCCAAAGGGAATGGAGCACGCCCTGGCATCAGAGGCATCCCAAAACCTCTTTACAACATATGATGTATTCTTGGTAGACAACCAGTTAGAGCGCTACAGCATGAACTATGCAGCTCCCCTGGATGTGCCCCAAGGGTTTATTGACCAGTTAAGACAGACCGTCGCCTGTGAGGATACCTTGTTTGAACAGCTGCTGGGTTATCACTACAGCATGCGCTACGCCCATCCTAAAAAACTGCCCGGTTATGTTATTCTACGGAACATGCTGCGAAACCATCCAGATGATATGGGATACTCCCTGCGGTTGTTTAAGAATTTCCCCAAAATGGCGGCTAATTAAAGCTCATCTTCCTCCGCGCCTTTTAAGCTTGTTTCCAATGACTGCTGTTCCCCGGTTCCTTCCATTGTCTCCACGCTGCGCAGCTTGCGGACGATGGTTTTTGTTTTGCGTGTTGCAGTTTCGATGCTTTCGCTTGCCTGGCGCAGGCGTTGTTGTGTTTTATCCAATATGTCGGAGAAAACACCAAACTCTGCCTTCACATCACCCAGCAGCTGCCACACCTCGCCGGAGCGTTGCTCTATCGCCAGGGTGCGGAAACCCATCTGCAGGGCATTAAGCAACGCACTAAAGGTTGAGGGGCCAGCCAAAACAACGCGTTTTTCCCGTTGCATCCTTTCTGCAATGCCCTCTGTTTGCAGCGCATGGGCGTACAGGCCCTCCAGCGGCAGGTACATGATTGCAAAATCCGTGGTATGGGGAGGAGCAATATACTTGCTGGCAATGCGGGCTGCTTCCCTGTTTAAAGAAGCGCCCAGCTCTGCCTTTGCTGCATCAGCAGCCTGTTTGTCGGCGGCTTCCACAGCGTCCTGCAGCCTGATATACGCTTCTATGGGAAACTTAGCGTCTATGGGCAGGTACAAAGCATGGTCTTCAGATAAACCCGGCAGACGAATGGCATACTCGACTCTCTCCTGAGTATCGGGTTTTACCGCGACATTCTGATCGTACTGACCAGGTGCCAGCGTTTCCTCCAGTAAAGCACCAAGCTGCATCTCTCCCCACACGCCGCGGGTCTTTACATTTGTCAGCACCCGCTTCAAGTCGCCCACACCACTAGCCAGTGTCTGCATCTCCCCCAGGCCCTTGTATACCTGCTCCAGGCGTTCGTTAACCAGAGAAAAGCTTTCTCCCAGCCTTTTATTCAGGGTTTGATGCAGGTTTTCATCCACGGTTTTACGCATCTCATCCAGCTTGCTGGCATTCTCCTGCCGCATGCTGCTAAGCCCCTGGTAGAGGGTATCCCGCATACGGTCAACCTTCTGGTCGTTAGCCGTCAATCTTTCGCTCAGCACATCACTTAAGTGCCGTATGCGCCCATCCTGCCCCTGCAAGGCAGTATCAATGCGCTGCCCCAAGGCTTCCGTCCGGCTCATATCACTTTGCTGACCGCTGTGCAGTAAATTTTGGATAGCCAGCATGTCCTGGCCGTAGCTTGATGAAAGCCTGTACTCCATATCGCGCAAGGCCTGCTCCGTGTAATCCAGCACGATTTCTTCACTTTTTTCTTGCAGGCGCGGCAAGTTTTCCGTCAGACTGCGCAGTTCACGACGCTGCATCAGGGCAAAAACAAACAACAAAACAGCCAGCAGCAACAGGGCTGCCAGCAGAATAAAAAGCAGATAATTTGTGTCAGGCATGGGCTTTCCCCTGCCGCCAGTGTTTGTAACACAGGCCGATATAGCGAATTTTTTGCTGGTTATCAATCAATACCTGTTCACCCTCCTTGATAACCTTGCCATTTCCATCGATGCGGGTATTCATGGTTGCTTTCTTTCCGCACCAACAAAGACCACCCGGCACCTCCATGATATCCTCTGCCAAGCGGAACAAGGCATCCGAGCCAGGGAAAAAATTGCCTTGAAAGTCGGTTTTCAGCCCATAACAGAATATTTCTAAGTTATCCGACATGTCGGCCAGCTCTGTCACCTGCTCAGGGGAAAGAAATTGCGCCTCATCAACCAGCACAAACTGAAAATCATTATGGGCATTTTGCACAGCCAGCCACATCAGCTGCTCCTTCACGCTGTGGTGGGGCTGCAAAACCACCTCTGCCTTAGCTTCAAGGCCAGCGCGGGAATAGACCACATCCACCCCGGCACGGGTATCGATGGCTGGCTTCACCAAGGCGACCTTGATACCAAGCTGCTGCAGATTATAGCGCTGCATCAGCAGCTGTGCAGTTTTGCTTGAGCCCATCACACCATAATAGAAGTGCAGCATCAGATTTCCCGTCTCCCTTCCAGGGCTTTGGATAGCGTCACCTCATCGGCATACTCAAGATCGCTGCCCACGGGTACACCATGGGCAATGCGGGTAACCCGTACACCCATGGGCTTTATCAGCCGCGCGAGGTAGGAAGCGGTTGCCTCCCCTTCGATATCTGGGTTGGTGGCAACAATGACCTCTTCTACTGTGCCATCGGCCAGGCGGGCCAGCAGTTCCCTGATTCGGATGTCGTTGGGGCCAATGTTGTCAAGGGGTGATAAAACACCATGAAGGACATGGTAGGTGCCATGGTAATCGTGTATACGCTCCATGGCGGCTACATCCCGGGGGTCGCGTACAACGCAAATAATAGCTTTCTCTCTGCCATCATCAGCGCAAACGGGGCACAACTCCTCTTGGGTATAGTTGCCGCATACATCACAAAAACGGATGGTTTGCCGCCCTTCCCAGAGGGCTTCCGACAGCCGGTGCACATCCTCCTTGGGCATGGAGACAATGTGATAGGCCAGGCGCTGCGCTGACTTACGGCCAATGCCGGGCAGCTTGGCAAGCTCTGCCGCCATCACATCAATCGGATTTACTTGGGATGGCATCTTAGAACATACCGCCCATTCCGCCAGGGGCCATAGCGCCCATGGTCTTCTCTCTGTCTTCGTCGCTAAGGCGCATGGCTTCGTTGATGGCAGCCATCACCAAATCCTCCAGCATTTCCACGTCGTCAGGATCCACCGCCTCAGGCTTGATGGTCACCTCCAGCACCTGGTGTTTACCGTCCACCTTGCAAAAAACCATACCGCCGCCAGAAGACGCTTCGTAGGTCTTTGCTTCTAATTCTTCCTGGGCTTTGGCAAGCTGCTCCTGCATTTTTTGTGCCTGACGCATCAATTGTTGCATGTTGGCACCGCCGCCAAACCCACCAAACTGTTTCTTTGCCATGATAAACCTCCGTTATAAATATTTTCGTATAAAAGAATGCACCCTGTTCGCATACTCTTCGCCGCCCACCGGCAAGGACTGTACATGACCTGCCCCTTCGACGGAATACTGTTCCTTAGGCCCTGGATGCGCGTCATACAAATCCGGCATCATATCGTAGGGAATAAAGGTGTCGTCCATACCGTGTATAAACATCATGGGAACTGTGCATTCAGGCAGCAGGCTGATGGGGGATGCATCAGCCATATTGTACCCCGCCCGGGACTTGATGATCGGGTCAGAAATCCAGGTCAGCAAAGGGTACAGAAAGGGTGGCACCCAGCGTGCGCGGGAGCTCACGAAACTGTTCACCTCATCCAGCATGCTGGTAAAGCCGGCATCCTCCACAGCGCAGCGCACATCCTCCGGATACAGGCATGCGGTCATCATTGCCGTTGCGGCCCCCATGCTCCGGCCGTACAGCACAATTCGCTGCGCACCCTTTTGTTTAAGGACTGCCTTCCAGCCGTTGGCATCCTTTGCCTCGTTGTACCCAAAGGTAGAATATTCCCCTTCGCTGGTGCCATGGGCGCGCTGGTCGGGCATCAGCACGCTAAGCCCAGCGTCGTACATCAGTTTGACTTCAGGATACAAGAATTCCTTGATGTCCGTCCAGCCGGGCAGCACCAGGGCTGCGTCCTGCGCATCAGGATGCTGAAAATAAAGCCCCCGCAGCTTCAGTCCGTCGTGGGAGACGATGGATACATCCTCAGGTTGCTGGGCAACGATCCAGGCGTGTGCCCTTTGATGATAAACATTGTCCTTATAATAATCTGGGATTGTAAACCCAGGTTTTTCGAGGGATTCGGGTTGGATGCTCTTGCGCATATGTACGCCAAATTCCACCAGATTATTGGCCATGCTAAAAACAATGGCAATTGCAATCGCCGCCATGGCAAGCAATACCCACACAACCGTCACACCTGCACCCTCCCTTCAAAACCTCATGAAGTATACCATATGGTGGTTTGCTTTTCAACGATATACACCATCTTGTGTTTTCTGTCCTTTATCGTTTCTCGTATATGACATTGGTGCTAACTGCAGGGTTTTGCTGACCAGATGGCGTAAAGGACAGCTGCCCATTCTGAAGGCGGATGACTCCGGTACTTCCTTTCACTTCTCCGCTGCTGAGCAGCGCTTTCACGATTGTACGCGTCAGAGCAGGGCCTTTGCCGCGTTGAAGCGCATTCTTCCAAAGGGTGAACTTGCACCCTTCCCGCCAGTCGGAACAGCCGAAAGCCCTGTCCGTTTCCTGCAAAGCTTTTCCGCATACCGGGCAGGGAACATCCAACTTGTTGGGAGCTTTCACCTTTCCCCTTGGGCCGCGCACCTCCCGCTCGAACTGAACATCGATTACGCTTTCTTTTGAATAACTGACCAGGTGCTGGGTCAGACGGCGTATTCCCTCCATAAAGCGCTGGGTATCCCGCTTATTTTCAGCGATTTCAGACAACGCCTTCTCCCATTTCCCAGTCATCTCGGGGGAGGCAATCTCCTGGGGTACAACGGCAATCAACTTTTCACCCTTGTCTGTCGGCTGCATCGCCTTTCCCTTGCGTTGTACATATCCAACCTGAATCAAGCGATCGATGATGGCGGCCCGTGTTGCAGGCGTCCCCAACCCCGACCCTTTCATCTGTTCTTTCAGTTCCTCATCCTCAATGTCCCGGCCAGCGTTTTCCATGGCGCTGAGCAAGCTTGCGTCTGTATGGGGCGAGGGCGGCTTGGTGCTTTCCTTTTTTACCTTAGCGCCTTTCACAAGCCGCTCTTCATTTGGCATAAGCTGAGGCAATGCTGATTCCGTCTCTTCCTTTTTGGGCGGATACAGCGCTTTCCAGCCATTCTCTACCACAACTTTTCCCGTTGTCTTAAATGTATGCTGCTCACAGACGGTCACAACACGTAGGGATTCAAACTCATGCGCCGGATAAAAAGCAGCAATCAGCCGCCGGGCCACCAAATCAAAGAGGGATTGCTCATCTTTATCCAGCCTTGCCATATCCACCTTCTGAGGCGTGGGAATAATAGCGTGGTGGTCGCTTACCTTACTGTTATCAAAAACTCTCTTGATGTGTGGCAGCTTGCCGCCCGGCATGGAGAGGGATGTAACATAAGACTGATAGGCATCCGGCAGGTTGCTGAGGGTTTTTGGGATGCGGGGCGCCATATCATCCGGCAAATACCGCGAATCGGTGCGGGGATAGGTGATGGCTTTGCGTGTTTCATAAAGGGATTGCGCGACTTTTAGCGTTTTGGACGCTGTAAACCCCAGCATACGATTGGCGTCCCGCTGCAGGCTAGTTAAATCATACAGGGTGGGCGTCAATTCTCGCTTGCTTTCTTTGGTTACATTGCGGACTTTTGCCTGTTTCTTGCGCACCTGTGCAGCAATATCCTGGGCAGCTTCTGCATCCATGATACGGTTATTTACCCGTTCGTCCTGTATTTTTTCATCAAACCATTGGCCAGAGTAGTCGCCAAAGTCCGCTGTAACGGTATGATATTCTTCTGGCTTAAAATCCCTTATTTCCTTAGCGCGTTTCACCAGGATAGCAAGGGTGGGCGTCTGTACCCGGCCTACGGACAAAAGCGCATCATACCTGAGTGTAAATGCACGGCTGGCATTCATGCCCACAAGCCAATCCGCCTGGGACCTGCATGCTGCGCTGCGGTACAGACCATCGTATTCGCTGCCCGGTTTTAAGCTATCAAAGCCCTCTTTGATGGCAGCATCGGTCATGGAGCTGATCCATAACCTGTCAACAGGCTTGCTACATCCGCTTTTTTCATAGATGAGACGGAAGATCAACTCCCCTTCCCGCCCTGCGTCTGTGGCGCAGATAACGCGCTCTGTTTGCTTGCCGCATATTAGTTTTTTAATGACATTGTACTGAGACTTCGTCTTTGTTATCACCTTGGTTGGTATTACATCGGGCAGAATGGGAAGATCCTCCTTCCGCCACTTTTTATACTTTTCATCCACTTCCTGGGGCTCGCACAAGGTGACAAGGTGGCCCACCGCCCAGGTGACGGCATAGCCATTTCCCTCCAGATACCCTTCCCCCTTGGTGGTGCATTTCAACACCCTAGCAATATCCCGGCCCACGCTGGGCTTTTCGGCAACGACGACAATCATGTATTAACTCCCTGTTGATAGATATTGTTCAACTCTTCTGTATAGGTTCCCACCTTCTCATAGACGGTCAGCGTCGGTTCCACTTTGACCCCCGGGTTTGCCTGCAACATGCCTTCCATAAGACACAAGTAGGGCGGCTTGTCGTGAAAAGACTGGACAAACCGCATGCGCTTTACTTGAATATTGTGTTGCTGCATGGCATATGACATGTCAAACATCCGCCTGGCCGGGCACATTGTAATCATCCTTCCGCGGTTGCGCAGCAGGCGGGAGGCTGCAAATGCCACATCCGCATAGCTGCACCCTTGCTCGCTTCGTGCTTTTGCTTCATTCTGATTCATGAAGGGAGCAGCCGTTTCTTCATGATAAGGCGGATTACAGATGACCACGTCAAGTTTATGGGGTATCAGCCGATATGCTTCTCGTAAATCAGCGGTATGCACATAAATGCTTTCTCCCAGCGCGTTTAAGCGCACGCTGCGGCGCATCCGGTCTGCTGCCTCTGCATCAATTTCGATGGCGTCGATATGTATGTTATTGAAACGTCCATGGAGCAGGAAACTTAGTATGCCGCTGCCAGCCCCCATATCACATACGCGGCTTCCCTTTTTTACGCTGGCAAAAGCTGCCAACAGCACTGCGTCCATGCCATAACGAAAAGCATGTTCCTGTTGAATGATTCGTAAACCCTGGCGCTGCAGTTCTTCTATCCGCTCGCCCTGCTTTAATTCAATAGTGTTCATCAAATTGTAGAAACCTTGTCATGCAGTAGCCCTCAACCCCTTCATGGATGACAGCGCACCATGTTTCGCCCCGCATGGCTACGTATAAAACATCTCCAACGGGAATTTCTCGAATCAATGTGCTGTCTTTGCTGCATCCCCTGCGCAGGTTGACCGAACCATAGCCGGACATAACACCGGCCATCACGGGGATGTCAAGTAATATCATGGTTTCATCACGAATATCATCGGGCTTGCTTGCAGGCGTAATTTCAGGGTTTGGCGTTCCACTGCTCTGGTTGTAAAGGGACAGATACTCTGTCAGGATATAACCACTTAAACCATTTGTTACAGCCTTTGTCCACGTGTCACCTGTCTCCAGCACGCGGACGATGTCCCCATTCAATAGGCCGCCGATAGGCTCAGTTCCCGGCGAACCATATATCAGCACGGAATGACCGGACGTGTTCACCCGGGCGGTGCCGGATAACAACGCAGGTTTACTTGTTGGGGTAGGCGTTGTGGTTGGCAACGCTGTATCAACATCGTTCAGAAACGCGCGCATGACATAGCCATGCTGTTGATTGTACTGTGTCTCCGCCCATAAAGCATCGACATCAATAACCTGGAGCACTGATCCCCGGGGGATGGTTGTCAAGACCTTGGACAGTTGGCTTGGCTGAACGCGCAAGTTTAAACTGCCGGAAGGAGTGACCACCTTGGCCGCGTATCCTTCTGAGGGAACCGGCGTTGATGCCGGTGGCTGCACTGTTGCGGTGGAAGTCAACAAAATATGATCAGACAACATGTAGCCGGTTTTCCCCTCATAAAGCACCTGTGCCCAAGTGTTATCGCGCTTTTGTATGGTAACCAATACCCCGTTTGAGAGTTGAGCAACCAAAGGGCTGCTGGTGGATGGCCCGGTGCGCAGAAGAGAAAAACCCGACGGTGAAACCACCTGCCCCTGGAGCAAAGAAGCATCTTGAATGATACCAGGATAGGTTTTACTTTGCGTCAGGAAACTTATCATCACATAGCCTGGTTGAGCCATGTACTGCGTACGTCCCCACCCGCCTGCGATGTCGAAAAGAGGCAAAATGGTACCCTGGGGTATTGTGGTGTGGATGCTGGCTGTTGTGATCGGGGCTTCCCGCAGGTTTAGGAAGCTTGTCCCCGTAACGGTTCCATAACCGACTATTTTTCTGTCAATAGCCGCCACTCCAGATGGGGTTCCGGATATTTCCAGAAACTCTGTCTGTACATACCCTGAAATGCTTCCCTGGCGGATGGCACTCCATATGCCATCGTTGCTCAGCAGTGTGATTGCCGTGCCATGGGGCAATGCCCATAGCACCTGAGAAGCACAATCAGCAGCGGCATAAACAGGCAATAAGGAACTGATGTTCTTCAGCTGCACCGTAGCATAGCCACTGCCGCCTTCTAAGCCTGCAGGGTTTTCCGGGGTAATGATCGTTTGACTGTCAACCCCCGGAATGTATGCGCTTAAAATTGACTTGGTCAGGCTATACTGTGCGCGGGTACAACCGGGAAAGTAGAAGGCAATGATCTGATCATAGGTGTAGCCCATATCCCCCATACGCATGGCGCCGCGCTGACTCATCCCAATGCCATGGCCAAAGCGGCGGGCTTCCAGGGTGAAACCAGTGGCTGTTTTCTTAACAGACCACAGCTCGTTTTTCAGCGTGCTGATGCTCATGGATAAGTTAGCTTCAAGCTCAGCAAAGATATCAAAACTAAGGATGGCGCTGCTGTCCTGCCCATCAACTTTCAGCAGCATGTAAAAATCCAGTTTGGTATACAGCCTGCTGGGCACAGCATGCTTTGGCGTATGGGGAATCATTGCCGTGATATTGCCTAATTCTATCCTCCCTGCCAATGGATACTGTGCCTTGGCCTTGTTAAAAAGCAGTGTCATCAGTGGCTCATGGATCAAAGCGCCTTGGGATGGAACAGAAAAGGTCTTCACGTTAGAGGCAGGATTGGCATAATCATAGGGATCATCCCTAACCGTCAAGTAGGAATATGATGCAGACCCCCAGGCATTGCCGGGAGATTCAGTTTGCCCACCGTTGGTTGCGGTATAAAAAGTGGCAGAGAACTGGCCTCCATGCCGCATGACAATCCCACGGGTGGCATCCACCGCAGCCTTGCAGTTTGCACTGCCGGAAGGCGTACCATGATATACCTGGTCGCTGGTTGTATCCACCACATCGTAGGAGCGTCCTTGGGAGGCGCTCATCGCCCGCATCGTGTAGGTGCGTGCTGTAACCGCCTGGGCTTTCAGTGCTTCCCTGGGAGAGGAGTTCCCCATTTCATATGGCAGCACGCCATATAAGTAGTCTTCGATAAAGATATTCGCAATAATTTGAAGAGAAGCTCCGCCACCACCTTGCGATACAGAAAACGACAAATCACCCGGATAGAGATTGCCTGGGTTTCGGGCATTAGATAGTAACAGACCATTGCTGCCTGATGTACTATGGCGCCTTAAGCGAAAACCTGTACCCATGGAGAAGGTTTGCCCGCCTGTAGATAGCAGCAGTTGTCCCGTCAATTTATCAAAGGCAACATGAACAACGCTTCCTTCGGGCAGCTGCATGGAAAACAAGCCAGAGAGGGAATAACTGCCTTTGATTGTTATCGCCATGCTGGAGGGCTGCCCCAAGGAAGATAGCTTTACCCGGACCATTCCATTGGTGCTGCCCACATCCATCAAGGGTGATGAACGGAGGGAACTTGCTTCAACGGGCAGGGCAAACACGCAGGATAACAGCACAAGCAAAAGAAGCATACGCATGCCATGTCCCCTGTTTGTACTCAGGTGCATCAGTAACCTCCAACCTTGTTTATCCCTTTGCAAACGCTAAAATTATAGCATACGCCCTTTTTCCTGTCCATGAAACAGGGTATAAAAAAACGCCGCTTCCTGCGGCGTCCATGGGTTGCTTACTCCTGTACCGGAGCACCAACCGGGCAGACATCGGCGCACGCGCCACAATCTATGCACTTGTCCGCTTCGATTTCGAACTGGGTTTCGCCTTCGCTGATGCACTCCTGGGGACATTCAGGTTCGCAAGCACCGCAGTTGATGCAAGCATCGGTAATCTTATATGCCATTCTTCAGCACCTCCTGTTTTCACGCATTTGCGTGTAATCGAATTATATATGAAGATTGGCATTATGACAAGTGAAAAACGATGAATGTACTTTCAAACATCAAATAATCCGTAGTCCACAGCCGCAAATAACACGAACGCTTCTTGTTTGTGTCTGTTAGATTGTTCGTAAATTATTTCTTGCATATACCCTTGACAGCCCCTTAACAATTTGATACCATTCCGCAGAAAGACAGGTACGATTGCACTTATCAAATGTACTGTGTCCCTCCAGCAAAGGAGTACCATGCGCTGTATTGTAAAAAATGTTCAGGTTTTTCATGAGAAGGGATTCGAGGAAAAGCACCTCCTGATACAAGGAGATCAGTTATCCTTCTGGGAGGGAGACGTATCCCCTTCCGATTGCCCAGTGTTTGATGGTCATACGTATTATATTTTTCCGGGTTTCACCGATGTGCATGTGCATCTGAGGGAACCCGGTTTTTCTTATAAGGAGACGATAGCGTCCGGATGCCGCGCCGCTGCCCGCGGCGGGTTCACCAGGGTATGCACTATGCCTAACCTGTCCCCCGTACCGGATACACTGGCACACCTTGAAGAGCAACTGCGCATTATTAAGCAAGGTGCCACGATAGATGTGATCCCTTACGCAAGCATCACCCTTGACCAACAAGGCCAAACCCTGGTGGATTTCCATTCCCTCGCGCAATATGTTGCCGGCTTTTCTGACGATGGCCGCGGCGTGCAGCGGCAAAACGTAATGCGCGAGGCAATGGTACAGGCAAAAGAAACCGGAAGCCTCATCGCTGCCCATTGCGAAGTGGATGCCCTGTTGAATGGGGGCTACATCCACCAAGGTCTTTATGCTCAAATCCATGGTCATCGCGGCATTTCTTCCCGAAGCGAATGGGAACAGATTGAGCGTGATATTGCCCTTGCAAAGGAAACAGGATGCAAATACCATGTGTGCCATATTTCCTGCAAGGAAAGCGTTCAGCTGATACGCAAAGCCAAGCAGAACGGCGTGGATATTTCCTGCGAAACTGCGCCCCATTACCTGATACTTGATGACAGCATGCTCAAGGAGGACGGCCGCTTTAAAATGAACCCGCCATTGCGCAGCCGGGAAGATCGGGAAGCCTTGATCCAGGGGGTGCTAGATGGCACCATCGACATGATTGCCACCGATCATGCGCCTCACAGCAAGGAAGAAAAGAGCCAGGGCCTGGAAAAGAGCATGAACGGTGTTGTCGGTTTAGAGACCTCTTTCCCCACTTTATATACCGCCTTGGTCAAGCCAGGCATCCTTCCCCTTCACCGGCTGATAGAGCTTATGTCGGTTTCGCCCAATCAACGCTTTGGTTTTCAGATACCAAACCTCCAGGATAATTTCACCCTGTTCGATTTAAGCGACAAATACATCGTTGATCCCGACCAGTTCTTATCCAAGGGGCGCAGTACACCCTTTCAGGGGATGGAAGTATACGGCAGGTGCCTGGCAACGGTGTACAAGAGCAAAGCTGTCTGGCTTGATAAATCAACCCACTACTTTAAGGAGGAAGCATGATAGAACAGCAATACACCATCCTGTCAAATGAGCCCATTGCGCTGGATACATATCGGATGATTTGTTCCGGGGATGCAACGGTTTTTACCGCACCTGGGCAGTTTGTTAACGTGAAAATTGACCCCCTGTACTTGCGCCGCCCCTTTTCAGTATGTGACTGGAGCATACAGCATGGTACGGTAACCCTCGTCTATAAATGTGTAGGCACGGGAACAGATAGAATGCGGGAAATGACCGCCGGTACCATCTTGAATGTACTCAGTCCCTTAGGCAATGGGTTTGATACAAGCAAGGGCGGGCAATACCCGTTGGTTATTGGCGGTGGGGTGGGTACACCTCCTTTGCTGGGCCTTTGCAAACAGCTTGTCCGGGAAGGTAAAAAGCCTCAAGTCACCCTAGGTTTTAACACGAGGGACGATGTCTTCTTCGAGAAAGAGTTTGAAGAAATAGGCTTAAAGCCCATCATCGCCACCATGGACGGCTCCTACGGACTGCGCGGCATGGTTACAGATGCTTGTATAAATGTTCAAGGTGAGTACTTTTTTGCCTGTGGCCCCCTGAAAATGCTGCAGGCAATTTGCTGCTCGCTGCCCAGCGAAGGCCAGGTCAGCCTGGAAGAGAGAATGGGCTGCGGCTTTGGAGCCTGTATGGGGTGCAGCATTATGACAAAAGAAGGGCCCCAGCGCATATGCAAGGAAGGGCCGGTATTTGAAAGGAAGGTGCTTGACTGGTGAACACAAAAGTAACCCTCTGCGGGATAGAGCTAGACAACCCTATCATCCCTGCCAGCGGCACCTTTGGATATGGAAAAGAGTTTTCTGAGCTGTACGACATCAATCTCCTGGGCACCTTTTCCTTTAAGGGAACAACCCTTCTGGAACGCTTTGGCAATCAAACTCCCCGCATCGCTGAGTGCGCCGACGGCATGCTGAACGCCGTGGGGCTGCAAAACCCTGGGGTTGATGCCGTTATCAGGGATATTCTCCCTGAAATAAAGGAGTATTTCCACAAGCCTGTTATGGCCAATGTCAGCGGGTTCTCTGTTGATGAGTATGTAGAGGTTACACAAAAACTCGAAGGAGAAGAGCAGGTTGGCTGGCTGGAAATCAACATCTCCTGTCCGAATGTTCATGGTGGCGGCATGGCATTTGGTACATGCCCCAATGCTGCCGCAGAGGTTACAAAAGCTGTGCGCAAAGTAACCAAGAAACCCATCATTTTAAAGCTATCCCCCAACACGACGGACATCGCCGCTGTAGCCAAAGCCTGCGAAGACGAAGGCGCAGATGCCGTAAGTTTAATTAACACTTTGCTTGGTATGCGAATCAGCCTGAAGTCGCAAAAACCTGTGCTGGACAATGTGACCGGCGGCCTGTCCGGCCCAGCGGTGTTTCCCGTGGCGCTGCGCATGGTCTACCAGGTATACAAAGCGGTTCGTATTCCCATCGTCGGGATGGGCGGCATCTCCAGCGCAGAGGATGTGCTGGAGATGATGTTAGCCGGCGCATCCGCGGTGCAGATAGGCGCTGCCAACCTGGTGGATCCTTATATCTGCAAAAATATTATCCAGAATCTCCCTGACACCATGCGTAAGTATGGCATCAGTGATATTACAACCATTATAGGAGGTGCGCATATTGGGTAAGGACGTTATCATCGCCTGCGATTTTGCAAGCAAGGAGGAGACCCTGAGGTTTCTTGACAGGTTTCAAGGAAAGAAGCCCTATGTGAAAATCGGCATGGAGCTTTTCTATGCAGAGGGTCCACAAATTGTGCGTGACATCAAGGCAAGAGGACATCAAATCTTTCTTGATTTAAAACTCCACGACATCCCTAATACCGTCGAAAAGGCAATGCGGGTCTTGTCCTCACTGAATGTCGATATGGTCAACCTGCATGCTGCAGGCGGGCGCAGCATGATGGAAGCAGCGCTGAGAGGCTTAACAAGGGCAGATGGCACGCGCCCCCTGCTGATCGCTGTTACCCAATTAACCAGCACCACACAGGAAGTCATGGAAAAGGAACTGCTGATACAGGGCAAGTTAGAGGATGTCGTGCTGTCCTATGCAAAGAATGCGCAGGCAGCTGGTTTGGACGGCGTTGTTTGCTCCCCTTGGGAGGCAGGCATCGTACACGAACATGTTGCACCTGATTTTGTGACTGTTACCCCTGGTGTCCGTTTCGCCGACGGTGACGCAGGTGACCAGAAGCGCATAGCCACCCCAGAAAAAGCCAATGAAATCGGCTCTGACTACATTGTTGTTGGCCGTCCCATTACCCAAGCTGATAACCCTGAAGAAGCATACAGGAGGTGCGTCCATGCATTTTGCAGCTGATCAAGTTAAAGAACAGGTTGCGAAAGAGTTGCTGAAGATAAAGGCCGTTTTTCTGCGGCCAGACGAACCCTTTATTTGGGCCAGCGGCATCAAAAGCCCGGTATACTGCGACAATCGCCTGACCCTCTCCTTTCCTGAATCACGGGATGTGATTGAACAAGCATTAGCAGATCTGGTTCAGGATAAGTATCCGGAGGTTGACGCCCTGATGGGCACAAGCACCGCCGGTATCCCCCACGCCGCTATCGCTGCCCATCTTCTGCGCATGCCCATGGGCTATGTTCGTTCCGGCGCGAAGGATCATGGCCGCAAAAACCGCATTGAAGGACGATTGGAAAAGGGATGGAAGGTTGTTGTGGTGGAGGATCTCATCTCCACCGGCGGAAGCGTTCTGGATATTGTTGAAACCCTGCGGGAAGAAGGTGCTCAGGTGCTGGGCATCGTCAGCATCTATACCTACAACATGAAAAAAAGCATACAACGGCTAAGGGAAGCCAATGTTGAAAATACAAGCCTGACAGACTTTGATACCGTTGTACGCATTGCGGCTAAGGAGGGATATATCAAAGAAAACGACATACAACGATTGATTTCCTTCCGTAACAACCCATCAGACGAAAGCTGGATAGGAGCAAAAGAATGAGAAGCATCATTAACATTCTTGATTTGTCCAAGGAAGAGATTGCGAAGCTGATACAGGTGGCGGAGGATATCATCGCCCATCCCGCAAAGTATCAGGAAAA
>CAYFSQ010000005.1:18839-51766 GCA_964345895.1 uncultured Oscillospiraceae bacterium | reverse complement strand
TGAAATGGAGAGGCAGACAACAAAGCAGCAATGTCAACGACCAGCGCGGCCAATCAGGCGGCATGCGGGGGCGGGGCATCGCAGTGGGCGGGGGCGGCTTGGGGCTGGTGATCGCCATCGTACTTTTTCTTTTAACGGGGGATCCCGGCGCATTGATGAACCCTGACGCCGTGGTGCAGCAACCCCCTGCCCAGCAGCAAAGCTACCAGAGCACACAGTTGGAGGACGAGCTCTTCCAGTACGCCGGCGTGGTGCTAAAAGACGTGGAGGATACCTGGAACACCATCTTCCCCACCATCGGCGAAAGGTATAAGGAGCCGACCCTGACCATCTACTCCGGCTATGTCAACACCGGCTGCGGCGCGGCGGACAGCGGCGTGGGCCCCTTCTACTGCACCCTGGATCAGAACATCTACCTGGACCTAAGCTTTTACCAAACCCTGGTCACCCGTTACGGTGCCAAGCAGGGGGACTTCAGCATGGCCTATGTTATCGCCCACGAGGCGGGGCACCATGTGCAAACCCTGCTGGGGGTTACCGAGCAGCTGAACGCTTTGCGCCAGCGCGTCGCCCGGGGCACCATGACCCAGAAACAGTTTAACGAATACAGCGTGCGCTACGAACTGCAGGCTGACTACCTGGCTGGGGTGGTGGCCCGCCACATCTATGAGAGCGGCAACCTGGAGCAGGGCGACATGCAGGAAGCCATGAGCGCTGCTGCCGCCGTGGGTGATGATGCCATCCAGAAGAAAGCCCAGGGCTATGTGGATCCCGACACTTTCAACCACGGCACCAGCAAGCAGCGGCAAACCTGGTTCAAAAAAGGCTTTGACGCAGGCGATTTAAGGGATTGGGACACCTTTCAGGGGAGTATCTGATTTGTAATCAGCGCCTTTCAAAGTGCAGGGGCCGTGGGCACCTGCGCTTTCTTATCCCTGCCGCTGGGGGGTGGGAGAGGGCTTCCTGCCGGGCGGTTTTTTGGTACCGTTACCAGCATTGACGAAGGGTACCGCCCATGCTATGTTTTAAGCGTTCCAGACACTGGGGCTTTACCCCACTGCGGCGCTGCCGCGAAGAAAGGACGTTATGACGCAACCCAGAAGAAAGAAGAAAAGGAAGATTTGGCCCTGGCTGCTGCTGGTGGCAGCGCTGGCAGCGGCGGCGCTGTTTTTCTTTAACCCCGCCCGGGGGGTGCAGCGGGGGCTGAAGGATGTGGCGGCCCAGAAGCGGGACATCAGCACCTGGTACACTTTTTCCGGCAACCTGGTGCCCGTCACCGATGAAACCCAAAGTGCCAAGCGCCAGATGACGGTGAAGGAAGTCTATGTGCAGGAGGACCAGAAGGTACAGCAGGGGGATGCCTTGCTGCGCGCTGCCGACGGCAGCCGCCTGTACGCAAGCCAGGCAGGCACGGTGGAAAAATTGTTTGTAGAAGTGGATGACATGCTGCAGCCGGGCAGCCAGGTGGCGCGCATTGTGGACTACGACAGCCTGGAGGTCTCGGTGGATGTGGATGAGTACGACATCGACGCCCTGACCCTTTCTAAGGAAGGGGAAGTGTTCATCAACGCCCTGGACAAAACGGTGAAGGGCACGGTGTCCTCCATCGCCCAGAGCGCCACCACCCAGGGTGGCGTCAGCTTCTATGCTGTCAAGTTTCAAATTGCTGCCCAAAGGGGCATCCGCGCCGGCATGAGTGTGGAGGTACGGGTGCTGAAGGAACAGGCCTTGAGCGCTATTACCCTGCCCCTTAGCGCCATCAGCTATGACAACGAAAACAGCCCCTATGTGCTTATCAAGCAAGAGCAGGACATGGCGCAGCGCTACATCGTTACCGGCCTGTCCGACGGGGTGTATGTGCAGGTTGTAAGCGGCGTAAGCGACCAGGAAACCGTCTCCTACCTGGACGGCGACATGTCGCGCTTTTTCGCCTTTGGCCGCCCGCCCAGGGCACACCAATGACGGGCGCAGACAAGACAAATGCCTTCTTTTCCATGCGGGGCATCACCAAGGTGTACCCCATGGGAGAGGAAGACCATACGGTATTAAAGGACGTGGACTTGTTCATCCGCAAGGGCGAGTTCATCAGCGTGCTGGGCCCATCGGGCAGCGGCAAAACCACGCTGATGAACATCATCGGCCTGCTGGACACACCCACCTATGGGGAATACCGCCTCCACGGCCAGTTGATGGAGGACTTGTCCGAAAACGAGCTGGCTGCCCTGCGCAACAAGGAGATTGGCTTTATTTTCCAGTCCTTCCAGCTGTTAAAGCGGCATACTGCCCTGCGCAATGTGGAACTGCCCCTTATCTACGCTGGCGTAGCGCCAGGCAAGCGCCGGGAAAGGGCGGAAGAGATGCTGCACAAGGTAGGCCTTTCTGACAAGATGCTCCACTACCCCAACCAACTTTCCGGCGGCCAGCAGCAGCGGGTGGCCATTGCCCGGGCCCTGGCCACCCACCCCACCATTTTACTGGCGGACGAGCCCACCGGTGCCCTGGATCAGGCCACCGGGCGGCAGGTGCTGGACTTGTTTACCGACCTGCACCGGGAGGGGCATACCATCATTATGATTACCCATGATAAGCATATCGCAGGCTACGGCAGCCGGGTGGTGAACATATTGGACGGCGTGCTCACCGAAGGGGAGGGCGGGCATGTTTAGAGAAAACCTCCGCATGTCCTGGGAAAACATCATAGGAAACCGGATGCGCTCCTTCCTGACGGTGCTGGGCATCATCATCGGCGTTATGGCGGTTATCACATTGGTGACGGTGATGGAAAGCGCCACCAAGCAGGTAACCAGCCAGTTTGAGCAGCTGGGCACCGGCACCGTCATGGTGCAGTCGCCTGGCACACCCATGAAAAAGGGGCTGACGGAAAAAGATCTGCGGGACATTGCCTCAATACCCTATGTATCGGGCATCAATCCCGAAATCACCACCCGATTGTCGGTGGTTCACGGCAAAAAGCTGCAGGAGGATGTCACTATTGAAGGGTATGGCTCGGGGTACTTTGCCAGAAACCAGGTAACCGTCGCCCGGGGCCGCCCCCTGATGCCGGTGGACGAGCAGCAGAAAAGCCATGTTTGTGTTATTGACAAAGCATTGGCAGGTAACCTGCTGGGGGGACAGGATCCCCTGGGGGAAGAGCTGCTTATCAACGGCCTGCGCTTCCGGGTGGTGGGCATCCTGGAGGATGCCTCCAACGACAATGTCATGGCGCAGTTTGCCGGTACCAATAAAAACGGCAAGGTGATGATGCCCTACACCGCCCTGATGCGGCTGTTAAAGCAGGACAAGGTGGTGCGGCTCAGCGTGTATATTTCCGACACCACCCATTCCCAGCAGGTGCTGGACGGGCTGACCCAGCAGCTGGAAAAGGCTTTTAGCTACAAGGAGGACAGCTACACCATCATCAACCTGGAAAGCCTTCTGGACACCATGAACACCATGCTGGGGCTGATGACGGGCTTGCTGGCAGGCATCGCGGCCATCAGCCTGCTGGTGGGGGGCATCGGCATTATGAACATGATGCTGGTTTCCGTCACCGAGCGCACCAACGAAATCGGCTTGCGCAAAGCGCTGGGGGCGCGGCCTGACAGCATCCAGGTGCAGTTCCTTTTGGAAAGCGTCATGCTGTCCCTGGCTGGCGGCATCATGGGCATGGCGGTGGGGGTGCTGCTGTCCATGGGGCTGTGTTCCGTCCTGGACATCCCCTTTGTACTGTCCCCTGGCGCCATTGCCCTGGGGGTGGGCTTCTCCTTTGCTGTTGGGGTTCTCTTTGGCTGGGCCCCTGCCAACAAGGCAAGCCGCCTTAACCCCATTGATGCCCTGCGCAGCAACTGATTGTGCATGACCTTTTGGAGGGATTATGAAGAAAATAGTTGTATTCTTAGTAACGGCGCTGCTGTGCCTCCTTAGCTTAAGCGGCCTGGCGGCAGATCTTCTCCTGGTGGCCCAGGTGACAGCCCGGGAAGAGGTATCGCTGCTGGCGCCCTACTCCGGCGAAGTAGCCCCCTTTACCCTGAAAGCAGGCGACATGGTGCAGCAGGGCGAGGTGGCGCTGACCATCCTCCCCAGGGAAGCCTATGCGGAAATAGCAGGCACTTTGGTGGCCGTCCACGCAGGGCCGGGGCAGTCTGCCTCCGCCGCCAGCCAGCGCTACGGCGGGGTGATGCAGATCATGCCTCTGGACCGGTTCGAGCTGCACTGCTCCATGCGCGGCGGCTACAACAGCACAGAAAACCGGGACCTGCAGGCAGGCACCCGGGTGTACATCAAATCCTCCGATGGCAAGCACACGGCGGAGGGGGAGATCCTCTCCGTTCAGGGGCTCAGTTTTACGGTGTCCGTCATGGGCGGCGACCTTCAGTTTGACGAGGAAGCCCGGGTATACCGCAGCGAGGATTATGCGGACAAGTCCCTCCTGGGCAAAGCCAAGCCCACCGTGGTGCAGCCCTACAAGGTACAAGGCGCGGGCACGGTGCTTCAGGTGGCTGCTCAAAAAGGCGCAAGGGTTGCAGAGGGCGACCTGCTGTATACCTACGCCCCCGAAGCCCTGTCCCAGCAGCAGGTAAAGGATAAGGGAAGGATCGCTGCGGAAAAGGACATGGTTATCAGCGCCCTGCAGGTGTCCCCCGGCGCGCGGGTAAGCCAAGGCCAGGTGCTGGCCACCGCCTGCCCCACCGATGCCCTGTGGCTGACCGCCAAAGCCCAGGAGGGGGACCTTGCCAAACTGGCCCCCGGTACCCGGGGCACCATCTCCTTTGAAGAACTGAATCTGCCGCCCCTGCCTGTAACGGTGGAAAGCGTCGCCCAACTGGGCACGGGGGAGGAAACAGCCCTGTTTCAGGTGTACCTGAGCTTTGACGCACCAGAAAATGTGCTGCTGGGCATGCACGGCACCATCCGGGTGGAGTAGAAGAAGGTCCTTCGGCTACCTTCCTTGCCCAAGCAGGGATATTTTACAAAAGATTGGTTCTAACTTTTTTGACAAAGCAAAGCCACCGCTGTATAATGGTTCTTGGCGTATAACGCTTAGAATATTGTGGAGGTTGCGGCATGCAAGCGAAAAAAGGGAAGAAGAAAGTGAATGGACGCACGCTGTTTGTCCGCGCGATGAGCATCTTTCTGGCGCTGCTGATTGTGGGCGGCACCTTGGCTTCGCTGATCAGCATTCTGTAACCAGAACGCATCAAACATAGGAGGGTAAGACTATGGATCTCAAAGGCTCCCGCACAGAAAAAAACCTGTGGACCGCTTTTGCCGGCGAAAGCCAGGCGCGCAACAAGTACGACTTCTTCGCTTCCGCTGCCAAAAAAGAAGGGTATGAGCAGATTGCCGGCTTCTTCGCCGAGACTGCCCTGAACGAAAAAGAGCATGCCAAGCTGTGGCTGCGTGCCCTGGGCGGCTTCAAGGAAGGCAAAAACCCCGGCGACACCGTGGAAAACCTGAAGAATGCTGCCGAAGGCGAAAACTACGAGTGGACCGAAATGTACAAAGAATTCGCCCAGGTTGCCCGCGAGGAAGGCTTTGAAGAAATCGCCCGCCAGATGGACGAAGTAGCCCAGGTTGAGTACCAGCACGAAAAGCGCTACAACAAGCTGGCCGAGAACATCAAAGAAGGCGTTGTCTTCACCGCCGAAAAGCCCGCTGCCTGGCACTGCCGCAACTGTGGCTACATCTTCGAAGGCGCCGAAGCCCCCGCCGTCTGCCCCGCCTGCAAGCACCCCCGTGCCTACTTCGAGCTGATGCAGGATAATTACTAATAAGATTTAAAGCTCATACGAAAAGCCGGACGAAAGTCCGGCTTTTCGCTTGCGAATATTGGTTGATTTACCAGTATCTTTCAGCTGCTTTGCGCTGCGCTATCACATACCAAATAAATAGTACCAGCGGCAGTACGGTCAGCAGCACGGTAATCAAAGCGGATCCGCCATACATCATCTGCAGGGCAATTGCAGCGCTTAGCACAATCAGTCCCAACCCAAGCACCAGCGTCTTTGGCATGATAAAGCGAAGAAAGCCTTCGGGGTCCTTGCAGCGGCTCATCTCACATCCGCCGGGACAGATGATTTTGTTGTCTATTAAAGTGCTTGCTTTTCGCTGGGCCACATAGGAAACAAGGGTATACACCCCAACGCCAAAGAACATCACCACCAGCATGATGTCCATCATACGATCCAGCTGCATTTAGGCTTTCCTGCGCAGTTTCAGCATATCCATGGCAACTGCGAAGATAATCAGCACACCTGTGGAAACATCCAGAATATAGGGGTCAATCTGGAAAGCCGTGCCCGCGTTGGTAATCAGTACCATCAGAACGGTGCCCAGCAGGGTGCCTGTCACCGCGCCCCGGCCGCCCGCCAGGGACGCGCCGCCAATGACCGCTGCGGCAATCGCGCTCATGTCGTATCCCTCGCCTGTGCCCGGCTGTGCCATGCCCACTCGGGCAGCCAGCATGATGGCGGCAACGCCATACAAGAGCCCTGCGAAGGAATACACCATGTAGAACATTTTGCGCACCTTGATACCGCTTAATTTGGCAACCTCAATGCCTGAACCGACGACATACAGGTTACGACCAAAGATGGTG
The DNA here is from genome assembly GCA_964345895.1 of uncultured Oscillospiraceae bacterium. GTDB lineage: Bacteria > Bacillota > Clostridia > Christensenellales > Aristaeellaceae > DTU024. Next base: position 45,168 of record CAYFSQ010000005.1, on the reverse strand, counting down.
TATCGAAGAATGATAATGACCAGTATTGCCACCGTCAGCCAGATAATGGCCAAGTGAGGCAAAAAGTTGAACATTTTGCCGGTGCCGATATTCAATATGCGGGCATCGGTATAGGTAATATTCAGCCCTCCGCACAACAGCTTGACAATGCCACGTATGACCGTCTGCATGCCCAGGGTGGCAATCATGGCTGGAACCTTCAAATCGAAGATGATAACGCCGTTGATAAATCCGCACAGCACAGCCACAGCGATGCATGCAGCAATGGTCAGCCCAAAGGGGGTATCGGTGCGGGTCTGTAAAAGAGCCATCACCATGCAGCCAAGACCTGCTACCGCGCCGCCGGAGATATCGATGCCGCCGCTGATGATAACCACCGTCTGCGCTACCGCCATGACACCAACGATGGAGCCCTGCTTGGTCAGGTTGGTCAGGTTGTAGTTGCTGGTAAAGTTCCTGGTAAACAAGCCTGCCAGCGTGAACAGGATGATGATGATGATGCCCAGCGTAAATTCCGTCCTCTTATAAAACTGTCCCAGCGGATTGCGCCGCGCGATACCCTTGCTTCTTTGCATCTGTTTCACTCCTTATTCTTCAATGGAGGCTTTGCGGAGAACCTCTTCTTCAGTCAGGGTTTTTAGTTCTTCCTTACCAAACACCGCGGTGATACCGCCTTGCGCCATGACAATCAGCCGGTCTGATAAGCCCATTACTTCCGGCAGGTAGGAGGATATCAGCAGTACGCCACGGCCTTGAGCAGTCAGACGCTCTATCAGCTTATAGATTTCCTGCTTAGCGCCTACATCGATGCCTACCGTAGGCTCGTCAAATATCAGAATGTCGGGGTCGCGGCAGAGTATTTTAGCGATAACAACCTTCTGCTGATTGCCGCCGGACAGGTTGCCTACCAGCTGCTCGATGGAAGGCGTTTTTACATTGACATCCCGGGAATAGTCCTCTGCCCTTTTTGTTTCTTTATGCAGGTTGATGAACCCTGCGGTGCTGATCATATCCAGAGAACTCATATTAATGTTGTGTTTAATGGACAGCCCCAACGCGCAGCCGTCGGCGCGGCGGTCCTCCGTTAAAAAACCGATGCCCTGTTGCAGTGCGTCGGTGGGGTTTTTAATGTCCACCTTTTTGCCTGCCAGGTATATATCGCCTGTCAGCCGCTTTTCCACGCCGGTCAGTGCCCGCATGATTTCGCTGCGTCCTGCACCCACCAGGCCGACAAACCCAAGTATTTCACCCCGATGAAGTGAAAAATCAATGTTGTGAAAATTGCTGCTGTCAGAAAAATTCTCTACCCGCAGCAGTTCTTCACCGGGCTCAAAATGCTCGATGTTGTAGATATCGCTCATCTCACGGCCCACCATCATGGCAATCAGCTTATCCTTGCTGACCTGTGCAACCGGCAGGGTGTCCACATAGGCGCCGTCTTTAAGAACAGTAACGGTATCGCAAATATCTATGATTTCTTCCAGCCGGTGCGAGATGTATATGATGCTGACTCCCCGGGCTTTCAGTTCCCTGATAAAGCGGAACAATATTTCTACCTTGTCATTTTCCAGCAGCGCTGTAGGTTCATCCAGGATGACAAGCCGTATGTCTTCATTAACAGAAATTTTGCTGATTGTGACCATGGCCTGCATGGCGATGGGCAGTTCCCGTATCTTGGCGCTGGGATCTACGTTCATTTCGAACTTGTCGATGATTTTTTTGCTTTCTTCCATCATCCTGCGCCAGTCCACAAACAGACCCTTTTTCGGTGGATTGCCCAGAAAGTAATTTTCCGCGATGCTTAAATCAGGGGCAATGGTGACGTGTTGGTAGTTTGCAAACACACCATGGCTTTGCGCTTCTACGGCGCTGGAGTTAAGCACCCACTGGCCGTTATAATTCATGGTAATGCTGCCCTTATCCAGTTGCTCCACCCCCATGATGCATTTAATCAGGGTGGATTTTCCTGCGCCGTTTTCCCCGCACAAGGCACGCACCTCGCCTTGTTTCAGTTCCATGCTTACATCGTTGAGGGCGGTGACGCCGGGATAGAACTTGCTGACATGTTCAATTTTTAAAATTGTATCCTGCAATGCTTCACCCACGTTTCTGTTGATTGCGGTTGTTTTCGGGTGCTGTTCCGGCGGCGCAAACCGCCGGAACAGCACGCCAAGGTTAGATGTGTTTCTTTGTTTATTCCTGACAGGTAGCCTTACTTAGACAGCTGGGGGTTCATGATAAACTCGATTTCCGGGCTGTCGATGTTTTCCAGGGTGACAATGACGGGAGGGCAATTAATCTGTTTGGCTTCCTCGGGGTTTTTGCCGTCCACCACGGTACGGATGGCGTTTTCCATTACTTTATAGCCCTGGTCGTAGGCGTTTTGCACAATAATGGCGGACAGGAAACCGTCACGCAGCGCCTGAATTTCGATGTCGTCAGAGTCAACGCCGACGGAAACAAAGTTGTCCTTCAGGTTGGCGGCGCGCACAGCGTTGGCAACGCCGTCAGCGGTGATGTTGTTGCCTGAGTACATGCCAATCAGGTCGGAGCCATAGGAGGAGATGATGTTTTCCGCGTTGGTCTGGGATTTTTCTACCACGTTGTTGTTGTAGTAGGTTTCGGTCATCTCAAGCTTGGGCGCGTTGGCGGCAATGTAATCACGGAATGCCTGGATGCGGTGGTTGAGGGCTTCGTTCTCCACGTTCATATTGATACCGATGACGCCCTTTTCTGTGGACATGCCCTTTTCTTCCATGGCCTTCAGGAAAGCCTGGCCGGCCAGTTCGCCGATGGTATCGTTGGAGCAGTAGTAGAACTGATTGTAGGTTTCCGCGTGGGCACCATCATCGCCGACGCCCAGGCCGCAGTTAACAAAGTTCAGCACAATGCCTTGTTCGGTGGCTTCCCGTGCCTTGGGTACGGTGGAGTCGATGGACAGCGTGGCGGTAACAATGGCATGGGGCTGCTGCGCAATGGCATTTTCAAAGGCAGTAATGTACTTTTCTGTTTCCTGCTCTTCAGCGGGGCCGACAACGGAATAGTTCACGGTGATGCCCAGTTCTTTTTCCAGATCGGCTTTGGCTTGCAGGATGCCAACTTCAACCTGGCTCCAGAATGCAGAGGCGGTCGAGGGGGTCAAATAGATGATGTCGTAGGATTCTGCTGCGAATGCGGTGCCGGCGAAGAGGGACAAAACCATCACGGCGGCCAGTACGAGTGTAGCAAGCTTTTTCATGGGGATCCTCCTTTGTTATCTTGTAATTGCGCGTGCGCAATAACATTTGATGGTGGGGGCGGCAAAGCTTCTGTTACAGCACGCCCTTCTGAAGAATAATGCATCCATAGGGTTTTGTTTCGCTGGTGCAGACCGTGACATAGGCTTTGCCAGCCTTCTCGTAAAACTTTGTGCGCTCAATTTCTCCCACGCAAGCTACGTCATAGCCATTGGCTTTGACGGCTTCCTTAACGCCCTCCCATACGGGTGAAGATTCCATGACGATGCCGGAATCCTTATCGGGCACCATATATTGAATGGGATGCTTTTCATACTCCACATCCAGAGGAACCAGCTTCAGGATGGCGTCCACCATTTGGGCGGCGTTGCAGCCCTTGGCCTGGACGCTGACAGCGTTGGGGGATTTGGTGATGGGCGGATAAAAATGGTCAGCGATGACAATCAGGTCGCCGTGGCCAGTATCCGCCAGGGCTTTCAGCAGGTCTGAACCGATGATGTCAGGAATCCCTCGTAACATGTTATCTCCTCCTTTTATCAACCGCGTTCCTTGATGAACGCATCAATCTCTTCCCGGGTGGGCATGGAAGGTGTTGTCCCCAGCCGCTGCACAGAAATGGCGGCTACGGCATTGGCAAACCTTGCCGCTTCCTTCAGGCTTTTTCCTTCGGCAAGGGCAGCAACCAGGCCGCCGTTGTAAGCGTCCCCTGCGCCGGTGGTATCAATGGCATTGACTTGATAGGCAGGGATAATCTCCGACTGCTTGCCATCATTCAGGTACACACCCTGGCTGCCCAGGGTGATCAACACATTCTGCACGCCTTTATCAAACAATATTTTGGCTGCGCGGTCAGCGCTGCTTAAATCGCTGACGTGCACCCCTGTCAGGCCTTCAGCCTCGACTTCGTTGGGGGTTACCAGGTAAGCGCCGCTGAGGAAACCATCCGTCACCGGCTGATAAGGCGCTGTGTTGATGATGACGCGTACGCCGTTTTCTTTTGCGATGCGGGCGACCCGCTCGTTTGCATCCTGGTTAACCTCCAACTGCAGCAGCAGATAAGCGGACTCCTTGATGCGAGGCTCTACGAAAGCGATATCCGATTCGCTGATGGTGGCACAGGCGCCGGGCACGATAACAATCATGTTCTGGCTGGTGTTTTCATCCACCATAATCAATGCGATGCCGGTATGGGCGTCCTGATTGTAGAACAAATAGTCCTTGGACATGCCCACCAGGTCCATGGCATCGGTGGCAACCAGGGCCATGCTGTCCCGTCCGAGCTTGGTGGCCATGGCGACATCGCCGCCCGCCTTGTGGGCAGCAATGGCCTGGTTAAAGCCTTTGCCGCCGGCGCCTTGCTTAAACAGGCTGCCCTTGACCGTTTCCGCGGGCTTGGGCAAATGAGGTGTTCTGCCCATCAAATCCACGACGAAACTACCAAATACGGTGATTTTTTCTTTCATGCTGCTGTCCTCGCATTCTTGATTTATTAAGCCAGATTTTGGTACTCAGTAACCCGTATCCTGTGTATCCTGTTCCTTGAGGAGTTTCACAATGCGGCTGGTTCCAAGGCGTGTGGCGCCCAGGGCAACGAAGCGCTCCGCGTCCTCCAGGGAGGATATACCGCCCGCTGCTTTTATTTGCACATGAGGCCCCACATGCTTTTTAAAGAGTGCGATGTCCTCAAATGTGGCGCCGGCTGCCGAAAACCCAGTAGAGGTCTTGATAAAATCAGCACCGGATTCTGTTACGACATGGCACATGGTGACTTTTTCTTCCTCCGTCAACAGGCAGGTTTCAATAATCACCTTGAGTATTTTATTGCCGGTAATCTTTTTAAGGGCAATAATCTCTTCCCTGACACCGTCAATGTCGCCGGCTTTTAATTTGCCGATGTTGATAACCATATCAATTTCTTCCGCGCCGTTTTCCAGGGCCTCCCTTGTTTCAAAAGCCTTGGCAGCGGTGGTCATATTCCCGTTGGGGAAACCCACCACGGTACAGATAACCATCCCGCCCTGTACATACTCATGTGCCTGCTTGACGTAACAGGGGGGAATGCAGACAGATGCGGTATGAAACGCCAAGGCTTCATCGCACAAAGCCTTGATATCCTGCCAGGTCGCGGTTTGCTTTAATTGCGTATGATCCACCATACGGCAAAGTTCCTGTGGTGTCATAAAACCTCCATTTTGGACAAGGGGTACGATGGTATGGGAAATGCGCTACGAAAATGTATGCGGATATTTCTTTCCTGCGTAATGTAGGTGGTCAATATAGCTTGTCCTTGTCGTCAATGGTAGTATATGAAAGTGTTTATGACATGTCAATGTGAAACTATATATTTGTCATATAGTTTGCCATGATGTTTCATTATCAAATTTTCATCCGTGAAGGGTTCTTGTATGGTATTGAAGTGAATGTTATCTAGAGCACAGGCATTCTGTTCGCTGGGTATGCTTCTGAGCCGTGCAAGTACAGCGTGGTATCAAAGCTGACGCGTTTGGCGATATGAAAATCCTTTTTCCTGCTGGCAGACATTTTTTCCAGCATCAGTTGAGCGCACTCGTGTCCCATCAGTTCTGTGGGCTCTGACAGTTCGGTGATGGTGCCGCTGGGGTTGATATGGAAAGGGGTTAGCGAGCCGTAGGAGATAAAGGAAATATCCTCGGGGATGGATAGCCTTTTCTCCCGGATGGCTTGGAGCGCACCGATGCTCATCAGGTTGTTGGAGGAAAAAATAGCCGTTACCTTGGGATGTTCCTGCAGCAGTTGCCGGGTGAGGGCATATCCGCTTTCTGTCTTAAAGTCGCCATAAAGAATATATTCTTGTCGCACGGCGATATCGCGGGCTTTCAGCGCATCCATATATCCCACCATGCGGTCAAGGCCAGGCTTGGAGGTAATGGGGCCTGCCACAATGGCAATGCGCTGGTGGCCCATCCGAAGAAGGGTATCTACTGCGTTGTATGCGCCGTCATAACTGTTCTGGAAAACACCGCTGAGACCAATGCCTTTCACATCGCGATCCAGCATAATAACCGGCATGCCTTTTTCATGCAGATCCTTCAGGAAAGAACAGTTGTATTCCGCATTTTCTGAGGCGGGGGCGATGATGATGCCGGCAACGTTCAGTTGCTTCAGAAGGCTTAAGCTGCGAATTTCCCTGTTGGGGTCTTCATTTGTATCACATATGACGGTTTCGATACCGTGCTGCTCCAGCACGGCGACGATGGCGCGAAGAATCTGCTGAAAAAAGGGATTCCCAATATCGGGCACAACGATGCCAACCACCGTGCCATGGGCAGCAGGAGATGCCCGTTTTTTGTAAGGACGGGGCTTGTAGCCATGCTCCTGTGCGACGCGGAGTATCTGGTGCTTTGTTTCTTCCTTCACATATCCATCTGCGCGGAACACCCGCGAGACGGTGGTGGGCGACACATTGGCCAGCTTTGCAATATCGGTTATGGACAGATTCTTTTTCATCCGTATCCCCTTCACTTTTCTGCATCAAGAATACGCAACACCAGGGAGGTTGTCAAACCCTGCCCAAAGTTCACCAATACCCCCCGTCCTCTTTGCGCAGGGAGACTTCTCCGGCATTCAGGGTCAGGCGGGCGGGGGGATGGTTTGGGGCGGCCTTCATGTCCACCACCAGTGCGCCGCTGTCCTCTACCTGCAGGGCGAGGCCTGTTCTTTCTTCGCCCTGGTACTGGAAGCGCACTTGCTTTTTCAGCGTGATGCACCGGGCGCGGTATTCCTCCATGTGGGCGGGCATCAGGGGGTAGGCGTCCAGCAGACGGGCAAGGACTGCCTCGGCCAGTTCCAGGGGGGGAAGGGGGGGCGGGCCGTCAAAGAGGGCGCCGGCCTTGCGGGACAGGTCCTCGTTGAAGGTGGCGGGGCCCAGGTTAATGCCAATGCCCACCACGCTTTTGGGCGGGCTTTGCTGCAACAGCCCCTCGGCTAAGATGCCGCACACCTTGCGGCCTTCCTTCAGGCAGTCGTTCACCCACTTGATGTTTAATTCCATGCCGCATGTATCCTGCACCGCCCGGCATACCGCCACGGCGGCCAGGGTGGTAATCTGGCCGATTTTTTCCGGCGGGGCATCCAGCACCACGCTCATATACAAGCCCCCCTCGGGGGAAAAGAAGCTGCGCCCCTGCCGTCCCCGGCCTGCCTTTTGGGCTTTGGCCACCACACAGGCGCCATGGGGAGCGCCTTCCCTGGCCCAGGCCAGGGCAATGGGGTTGGTAGAGTCCACCGTGCCATACAGGCGCAGGGGGTTTCCGCATAAAAACCGGGTGCTAAAATCCGTCATATAACCTCGTTTTTCCGGGGAGAATGCCCATTGACAGGCTCTCCGCCGGCGGGTACAATCAATAAAAATGCAAGGAGGCGTCCCATGAAAACAGCCCTGATTACCGGCGGATCCCGCGGCATTGGTGCAAGCATGGTGCGCCTGTTTTCTCAACAGGGCTACCGGGTGATGTTCAGCTACCATGCGGCTAAGGATCAGGCTTTTAAGCTGGCAGAGGAAACCGGCGCCCTGCCCTTTCAGGCAGACCTGCGCAGGGAGGAGGACAGTGATGCTTTGGCCCGGGAAGCCCTGCGCCAATTATGCCATGTGGATGCCTTCATCGTCAACGCAGGGGTGGCCTGGTCGGGGCTGCTAACCGACATGCCCACAAAGGCGTGGGACGATATGCTGTCGCTGCACCTGAAAAGCCCCTTTCTGATGCTGAAAACCCTGCTGCCTTTTATGCGCCAACGGCGCAGCGGCAGCGTGCTGTTTGTGTCCTCCATGTGGGGGGTGAAGGGCGCTGCCTGCGAGGCGGCTTACTCTGCCGCCAAGGCGGGGCAGATTGCCCTGGCCCAGGCCCTCGCCCGGGAGGAAGGGCCCTGCGGCATACGGGTCAACGCCCTGTGCCCCGGCATCATCGACACCGACATGCTGGATACTTATGCGCTGGACGAAAAAAATGCCCTCAAGGACGCAACCCCCCTCAGCCGCCTGGGCACCCCCCAGGATGTGGCCAAGGCGGCCCTCTTCCTCTGCGGGGAGGACAGCGCTTTCATCACCGGCCAATGCCTCCAGGTGGATGGCGGATTTTTATAAGCGAGGAATACTATGAACTAGACAGCCTTTTTAACCTACGCCATCATTACGGCGGCCACCCCCGGGCCCAACAACATCATGTCCATGTCCAACGGCAGCCGCTACGGCTTTCGCAAGGCGCTGCCCTTTAACCTGGGCATCGGGGTGGGCTTTTCCATTGTGATGCTGCTGTGCACTGCCTTTGCCAGCCTGCTGCGCTCGGCATTGCCCAGCATCAAGGTGCCCATGCTGCTGGTAGGCGCCCTGTACATGCTCTACCTGGCCTACAAAACCTGGACCAGCAGCGGAGAAATTGACGAAGATCATTCCCGCACAGGCTTCCTGCAGGGGATGACGCTGCAGTTTATCAACGCCAAGATTATCCTCTACGGCATCCTGTCCATGGAGGCGTACATCCTGCCCCACTACGCCGGGCGCTGGCTGCCCCTTGTGTTCTTTGCCCTGCTGCTGGCCTTTATCGGCTGCTTCTTTACCATGCTGTGGTCTGCCTTTGGGTCTTTTTTCCGCCGGCTGTTTTCCCGCCATCAAAGATTGGTGAACGGTGTGATGGCGCTGCTGCTGGTTTATTGCGCCGTTTCCCTGTTTCTATAGGCAAAGGCAGGGGCCGGCGTGTCGGCGGCATTTATTTGGGTACAATAGGGAAAGCCTCTGAACGAGGTTTTCTGTATGTAAACGATTGAAGGAGTTTGTATGTTGGATTTTACCCCCATCACCCTGGACGACCGCCAGCGCATGTCCACCCTGCTGCAAAAGGGGCACCGCGGCGCGCTGGAATACAATTTTACCAGCAACTTTATGTGGCGCAAGATTGTCCACTTGCAAAAGGCGGAGATAAACGACTTTCTCGTGGTGCGCTCCGGCGAAAACGAGGACGACGTCAGCTATATTTTTCCCTCCGGCGAGGGGGATGTAAAGCCCATCATCGATGCCCTGATCAGCCACCACAAAGAAAAGGGCACCGCCCTTTCCTTTAACACCGTACTGTCCAAGGACAAGGAAACCCTGGAAGCCCTCTACCCCGGCCAGTTTGAGTATACGGAGCTCAGGGACGCTTTCGACTATGTCTACCTGGCAGAAAGCCTGCGCACCCTGAAGGGCAAGAAACTGGCTGCCAAGCGCAACCACATCAACCGCTTTATTGAAAACAACCCCGGCTGGGTGTATGAGGACATCACCCTGGAAAACCTTGCACAGGTCAAGGAAATGAGCCGGGAATGGTGCCGTATCGCCGGATGTCAGGACAATGAAGAGTTGTTTGAGGAAAGCTGCGCTGTGGAGCAGGCCTTCAAGCACTATGAAGCCCTGGGGCTTGAAGGTGGCCTCATCCGGGTGGAGGGCCGCATCGTTGCCTTTGCCATGGGGGAACCCTTAAGCGACGATACCTATGTGGTGCATATCGAAAAGGCCTTTTACGATATCCAGGGTGCCTACCAGATCATCAACCGGGAGTTTGCCAGGGCCCGCACCGAGGGCTTTGAATACATCAACCGGGAGGATGACACGGGGGATGAAGGCCTGCGCAAGGCCAAGCTGAGCTACAACCCTGCCTTCCTGGTGGAAAAGCACAAGGCCGTATGGAAGGGCTGATCCGCTTTGCCAGGCCAAGCGACATACCGGCGCTGAAAAGCCTGTGGCAGAAAGCCTTTGACGACACCCCCGAGGGCACGCTGTTCTATTTCGCCAGGCGGCATCTTCCCCCGAACATGCTGGTGTACGAAGCGGAAGGCCAGCCCGTCGCCATGCTGACCATGCTGCCCGTAACCCTTCATTTTGCAGGCGAAGCGCGCCCCGGCCGGTACATCTTTGCTGTGGCGACAGACGAGGGGTTTCGGGGCAAGGGGCTAAGCACCCGCCTGCTGGAAGCTGCCCACCAGCATATGCGCGACCAGGGGGATGCCGCTGCCGTGCTGGCACCGGCGGAAAAGTCCTTGTTTTCTTTCTATGAGAAGCGGGGCTACCAGACCACTTTTTATGCCGACCATGCCCTCATCCAGGGCGAAGATCTGCCGCCCTACGCAGGCCTTTGCCGGGAAGCCACGGTGCAGGAGCATCAAAAGCTTCGAGACCAGGCCTTTGCCCAAAGCCGCCTGTATGTTGCCTGGGATGAGCCGGCCCTTGCCTACGCCATGACCAGCACGCGCTTGTACGGCGGTGTAACCCTCTACGCCCAGGATGGCGGCATGGCGGGCAGCGCCCTGTGCGAGTGGCTGGACGACCACCGCGTGCGGGTCACCGACATGGCCCTGGAGGGCATGCTGCCCCTGCACCTGTTGGCCGCCCTGCACAGCCGCCTTCAGGCCAGGGAATACCACCTGCGGGTGGCAGAGGGGCTATGGCCGGGGGCGGACAAGCAGCCCCTGGGCATGATGTACCCTTTGCAGCCGTTACCGACAGCCCAGGGGACACCCCCCTACCTGGCACTGATTAAGGATTAGGTGGCACCATGCGCAGAAAAGACAGGGAAGTAACCGACAAAAAGGCCATCCAGAGCATCATGGAGCGCTGCCCCATCTGTCGCGTGGCCTTCACTGATGACGAAGGGGCCTTTATTGTACCCATGAACTACGGCTACCAGTGGGAGGAGGAGTTAACCCTCTACTTCCACAGCGCTTTGGAGGGGCGGAAAATTGCCGCCCTTCAGGCAAACCCCAGCGTGTTCTTTGAGATGGACATTCACCACGGCATCCAGGAAGGCGCCACGGCCTGCCAGTACTCCGCCTACTTTGAGTCGGTGATGGGCACGGGCAAGGCATCCCTGGTTAGCGATGTGGCGGAAAAGAAGAAAGCCCTCGCCCTTTTGATGCACCATCAGGCAGGGAAGGACTTTGTGTTTGATGAACAGGATGTAGCGTCGGTGGCTGTCATCAAGGTTGTGGCGGATAGTGTGACGGCCAAGAAGAGGGTGCCTTAAGAGTAGGCAGAATTTATTTGGGATGAGATGAAAGCAGCCTGCATGCTGAAAGGGTTCAGCGTGCAGGCTGTTTTGGTGGTGCTGGTAGCTTATTATCTTGCGGGGTTTGTCGCAAAATGCGCTGCGCTGTTTTGCTTTGGGGTGAATAGCTGGGCTTCGCCCAGACCCACCAAAGGGATTTCATCCCTTTGGAATCCCGGCAGGCGCTTTACAGGCTGAGGCCTCGGAGTGTCCGCGCCAGGAAGGCTTGGGTTCTTGCGTTTTTTGGGGCAGAGAACAGTTCCTTCGGCGGCGCGTCCTCCACCACCAGGCCATCATCCATAAAAATTACCCGGTCGGCGGCGTCGGCGGCAAAGGCCATTTCATGGGTCACAATCATCATGGTCAGGCTACCCTTCAGCGAGCGGATCACGTTCAGCACCTCATCCACCATCTCCGGGTCCAACGCGCTGGTAGGCTCGTCAAACAGCAGCACCTCCGGTTCCATGCACAGCGCCCGGGCAATCGCCGCCCGCTGTTTCTGGCCGCCGGATATCTGCTCCGGCCGGGCGTCCCGAAAGGGCAGCATGCCCACCTTTTCCAGGTAGCTCAGCGCCTTTTCCCTGGCCTCCTCCTTGCTTCTGCCCAGCACCTTACGCTGGCCTGCCATGCAGTTATCCAGCACCGTCATGTTATTAAACAGGTTGAACTGCTGGAACACCATGCCCACCTTGGCGTGCAGCCGGGCGGGGGGCATCATGTACACATCGGTATCCTTAAAATAGATATGCCCGCCGGTAGGTTCTTCCAGCAGGTTAACGCAGCGCAGCAGCGTGGACTTGCCCGACCCCGACGGGCCTATGATGCACACCGCTTCGCCCTGATTCACATGCAGGGTGATGCCTTTCAATACATCATTATCGCCGAAGCGTTTTCTCAGGTCTTCAATCCGTATCATCTGCTCCATCCTTATCCCTGCCTTTCCACTTTAATCTCTGCCGCATGGCTGGACTGGGAGCCGTACACCGTGTAGTTCTTATGCCCCGACAGCTTTTTTTCTACCAGGCGCAACAGGCGGGTGGTCGTAAACGTCAGGATAAAGTAGATAACCGCAGTGATAAAGAACACCTCAAAGTACCGGTAGAAGGTGCCGGCGGCCGACTTGGAGGTAAAGTACAATTCCGTCACCGAAATAACGTTCAGCACGCTGGAATCCTTAATGTTGACAACAAACTCGTTGCCCACCGAGGGCAGGATGTTGCGGATGGCCTGGGGCAGCACCACCTGGGTCATGCTCTGCCAGTGGGACATGCCCACGGCAGTGGCGGCCTCCTTCTGTCCCTTATCCACCGACAAAATGCCGCCGCGCACAATCTCCGCCATGTAGGCGCCGGTGTTCACCGACACCACCAAGAAGGCAGCGGTCAGGGCGGGGATGTCCAGCCCCATATACTGCATGGCGCCATAGTAGACCACCATGGCTTGCACAATCATGGGGGTGCCGCGGAATATTTCGATGTAGGCCGTCATCAGAACCTTGGCGATGACCAGGCCGACCTTTTTAACCTCGCTGGCCCGGGGCGACAGCTGGATGGTGCGCACAACGCCCACCATCAAACCAATCAGGAAGCCCAGGGTGGTGCCCACCAGGGCAATCAGCATGGTAACGCCTGCCCCCTTAAGGAACAGGGAGCCATACTGGTTCAGCAGATATCCAATCCATTCGGAAAATGTTGTAGGCAACGTATACCTCCAAAGATGGGTGAAGGGGTGAAACCCCTTCTCAAGGGGGCGAGGGGGACTGAAAGTCCCCCTCATTATCCTGTTATACTAAACTCAATCGTTAACGCTTTGATGTGCCAACAAAAAGTCTCGCCCCATCTGTGCGTATACTCCTTCGTTCAGTATTAGCAAAGACAGCGCAGCGCTTCTTTGCGGTTATCGTTTACATAAAATAAGTCGCAGAGCCTTGAATAATTCTTCCCCTTTACTCGCTCAGGGGCTGGCCGGCAATGGCGTCGGCCATCAGCTGTTCCCTTGCTTCATTGTCCAGGGTGGCCAGGGCTTCGTTCACCTGCGCCAGCAGGGGGCTGCCCTTTTGCACGCCCACGGCGATGGTGGTGTCGGCGGGGTCGCACACAAAGCCTTTGCCCTCATCAAACACCACATAGGCCAAGTCCGGGTTGGAAGCGGCGGCGGACACGGCGCCGGGCATCTCGCTGACATAGCCGTCAATGCGGCCGGAGGACAGCGCCACGATCATGGCGGGGAAAGTTTCCATGGCAGTCTGCTGCTGCACATTTTCAATCTGGTTGATGACGGTGTAGTGGAAGGTATTCAGCTGGCCGGTCACCTTGGCACCGGCAAAGTCCTTCAACTCTTTGGCGGCAGCAAAAGCGCCGTCCTTCTTGACCACCATCACCAGGTTGCTCTCGTAGTAAGGGGCAGAGAAGTCGATCACCATTTTGCGCTCCTGGGTGGGGCTCATGCCGGCGATGATGGCATCAATCTTGCCGCTGGTCAGCGCAGGGGGCAGGCCGTCCCACTCGGTCTTGACGATCTCCAGCTCCATCCCCAGCTTGTCAGCGATGTACTTGGCTACCTGCACATCGTAGCCGTCGGCATAGCTGCCATCGGGCAGCTTCACGGCGGTGTCGCTTTCCTGGGCCTGTGTCCAGTTAAAGGGGGCGTAGTTGCACTCCATGCCTACTTTCAGGGTGGCTGCGCTGGCCATGACGGGCAGCACCAGCAACAGGGCCAGCATCCAAACCAAGACTTTCTTCATTCCTTTTTCCTCCCAAATAAAAATTCGGCGTGCGCTTTGCCTTGCCGCCGAATACATCGAGCCAAAGCAGATAGCGCTCCACGGTAAACCGTGACAGTCGCCGGGATGTTCTCCCGTCGCCCAACGCCCAGGCTCCGCCGCCCGGTTGTTTCGGTGGTTCCCCTTTCCCTAAAGGTCGCTGCCCTGCGGGGGCTCGCTTTAAGTACTCTTGTCTCCACGCCTCTATCCCTTGCCAGAGGATATGAAATTATGGCTATCATAGCAGAAAAAACCACCCCGTCAATGGCTTTGGACAAAGGGAAACGAAAAAGAAACAAGGGGATGCTTGCCATGGACGTGGCTGCCCTTTCATTGACCCGCCTTTTGCAGCCATGGTAAGATAAGCTACCAAAGAAGGAGGCCAAGCCATTGATACAGATTTATTCCATCCAGACGGCTGAGGAGGCCCGCATGTGCGTGGAAGCCGGGGCGGACAGCATCGGCGTGGCGGTGGCCACAGGCGCCAACCTGCCCAGCGAGGTATCGGTGGATACCTGCAAGGAGATATTTGATTCCATCGGCAAGGATGCCATCAAGGTGCTGATTGTGGTAACCAAGGAAGAGGAAGCCATCTACGCGCCCATGGCAGCCCTTCAGCCCGATGTGATCCACATCTGCGGCAACGAGTACTTCGCCACGCCGGCGTTTGTGCAAAAAGCCAAGGCGCTGTGCCCCGGCATCCTGGTGCTGCAGGCCATTGCGGTGGACGGCCCCGAGGCGGTGGACAGGGCGCGGCACTATGCCGCCTTTTGCGACTGGCTGATTCTGGACTCGGTAGACCCCAAGATTGCCGGCATCGGCGCGGCGGGCATCACCCATGACTGGGCCATCAGCGCGCAGATTGTACAGGCGGTGGACTGTCCCGTCATCCTGGCAGGGGGCCTGGGGCCGGACAATGTGGCGCAAGCCATCCACCAGGTGAAGCCCTGGGGGGTGGATTCCTTTACCCGCACCAGCGATAAGCTGCCCGGCGGCGCCACCCGCAAGAATGCAGAGAAGGTGCGCGCCTTTATCGAAAACGCCCGCAAGGCCTACGCGGAACTGCAGCCATGAAGCGCGTCCTGTGCATAGGCGATGCCTGTGCCGACATCCTCATCCCCTACGGTAAAGCCCGGCAGGGGCACTCGGCCTTTCCGGATTTTTCCCCCGGCGGCACGGTGGCCAACACGGCGTCAGGGTTGGGGCGCCTGGGGGTGCCCTGCGCCTTTCTGGGCAAGGCGGGCACCGATTATTTCGGCAAAAGCATGCGCCAAGCCTTGGCAGGGGATGGGGTGGATGTTAGCCACTTTACCCTCAGCGACAGCCTGGTATCCACCATGGTGCTGGTGGTGGTGGATGAGCAGGGCGAGCGCTTTCCCTTCCTGATGCCCCGGGACAACCCTGCCCACCTGGCCATCACCCAGGGCGACCTGCCCCACACCCTGCTGGATGAATTTGACATGGTGCACACCTCCGGGCTGATGCTGTTTGAGCAGGGCCCGGCCAGCGCGCTGTGCGATTTTCTGGAACTCTGCGCCCGCCGGGGCAAGTTTATTACTCTGGACATTAACCTGCGGGTGGAAACCAAGGCGCAGAACATGGCTTTCCTGCGCCGGGCGGCGGACTGTGCCCACCTGCTGCTGGGGGCAGCGGAAGAAGAAATCATGCCCTTTGCCGGCAAAGATACCGTGGATGCGGCAGCCCGCTCTTTGGTAACCCCCAGCCGCGCCGTGGTGGCCCGCATGGGCAGCAAGGGCGCCCGTGTGTACACCGCCCTGGGGGAACATGCCTGCCCTGGTTTCCCTGTGCCTGTGGCCGATACCTTAGGGGCGGGGGATTGCTACAACAGCGGCCTGCTGTACGCCCTGGCCAAGGGGCATAGCCTTCACACCGCCAACCAATGGGGCTGCGCTGCTGCCGCCCTCAGCCTGTTAAGGCCCGGCGCCCGCAACGGCCCCACGGCGGAACACCTGCACCAATTTCTTGCACAACAGGGCATTGTTTGAGGTGTTGAAAGCGTTTGTCACCCTCCGTGGGGTATGATATAATGCTAAGTGAAACATTGTTTTTTAGGAGTATGGCATGGATCTAAACCAGATCAACTCACCTGAGGATGTAAAGCGTCTGACGCCCAAGGAGGTGCAGGCGCTTTTATCCCAGCTGCGCGGGCGCATTACCCAGGTGGTTTCGCAAAACGGCGGGCACCTGGCCAGCAACCTGGGGGTGGTGGAATTAACCGTTGCCCTGCACCGGGTGTTTGACGCCCCCCGGGATCAGATTGTTTTTGACGTGGGGCATCAGTGCTATGCCCACAAGCTGCTGACGGGCCGCGGCGAGCGGTTTGAAACCCTGCGCACCTTTTGCGGCTTAAGCGGGTTCCCTAAGTGCGAGGAAAGCGAGTATGACGCCTACGAAACAGGCCATGCTTCCACCGCTTTGTCCGCCGCCCTGGGGCTTTGCCGCGCCCGGGATTTACAGGGCGGGCAGCAGCATGTTATCGCCGTGGTGGGGGATGGTGCCTTCACCGGCGGCATGTGCTATGAGGCCTTAAACGATGCCGGCAGCAACAAGACCCGGCTGATTGCCATCCTCAACGACAACCAGATGAGCATTTCCCCCAATGTGGGCGCCTTGAGCGGGTATTTAAACTACCTGCGCACCAGCAAGGGCTGGCTGGATGCCAAGCATGCCATTTCTGTCTTTCTGCGCAAGGTGCCCCTGGTAGGGGGCGGCCTGCACCGGGGCATGCAGAGGATAAAGAACAACCTACGCAATGTGTTCGTACGGGATACCTTTTTTTCTGCCATGGGCTTCCGGTATGTAGGGCCCATTGACGGCCAGGACGAACCGCTGCTGGAGAAAATGCTCACCCGCGCCAAGCGCTTTGAAGAGCCGGTGCTGCTGCATGTAGTCACCACCAAGGGCGCCGGCTATGCCCCTGCCGAGGTGGCCCCCGATAAAATGCACGGCACGCCTCCTTTCCAGATAGAAAACGGCCAGCCCAAGAAGGCTTCCTCCGCCCTGTCCTTTGGCAGCCAGGCGGGCAAAACCCTGGTGGAGCTGGCAGGCCAGGATGAGCGCATTGTGGCCGTGGCTGCCGCCATGGCAGACAGCACGGGCCTGGGGGCCTTCCAGAAGCAGTTTCCAAGACGTTTATTTGATGTGGGCATCGCTGAAGAGCACGCCGTTACCCTGGCCGCCGGCATGGCCCGGGGCGGCCTCAAGCCCGTGGTGGCCATTTACGACACCTTCATGCAGCGGGCCTGCGATCAGGTGATTGTGGACGTATGCCTGCAGAACCTGCCCGTGGTTTTCCTGATGGACCGTGCTGCCCTGGGCGGCGAGGACGGCCCCACCCACCACGGAGTGTTCGGCAACGCCTGGATGCGGCCTATCCCCAACCTGACATTGCTCTACCCCCGCAGCGTCCAGGAAGTGGATCATATGCTGCGCTTTGCCTTGCACCATGATGGCCCCGTGGCCATCCGCTACCCCAAGGCCGAAGGCCGGCGGCAGCCCGCATACCCCTGCACCGGCTTTGTCCCCGGCAAGTGGGAAGTGCTGGAAAAAGGGCAGGATGTGGCCCTCATCGCCATGGGCACCATGGTGGACGAAGCCCTGGACATGCGGGACATTTTGCTGCCCCAGGGCATTTCCTGCGAGGTGGTCAACGCCTCCTCCCAGAAGCCCCTGGACAGGGCCTATATCCAAAGCCTGGCCGACAGAGGCCTGCCCTTTGCAGTGCTGGAAGAGCAGCAGCGTATCGGCGGCCTGGGGGCGGGCATCGCAGAAGTTTGCGCCCGCAAGGGCTGGCCCGGGCCAAAGCACCTCTTTGCCATTGGGGATGAATTTGTCACCCACGGCAGCCATGACGAGCTGCTTCGCCACCTGAAGCTGGACGCTGCCAGCATGGCGGACACCCTGCTGCCAAAGTTGAAAGGCCGACATGAAGCGCAGGGCTGATGTACTGTTAGTGCAGCAGGGTTTGGCTGCCAGCAGGGAAAAGGCCCAGGCCTTCATCATGGCGGGGCGGGTATACCTGAAGGAAGTCAAGGTTCTAAAGCCCTCGGACATGGTGGAGGAAACCGAGCCCCTCATCCTGCGGGGGGAGGAGCAGCCCTTTGCCAGCCGCGGCGGGCACAAGCTGGAAAAGGCCATGGAGGCCTTTGATGCCAACGTACAGGGCCTTGTCTGCATGGACATAGGCGCTGCCGCCGGTGGCTTTACCGATGTTTTGCTGCGCCACGGCGCTGCCCATGTATACGCCATTGATGTGGGGTACGGCCAGATGGACTGGGCCCTGCGCCAGGACAGCCGCGTTACCGTGATGGAGCGCACCAACGCCCGCACCCTGACAAAGGACATGCTGCCCCTGCATCCTGTCATCACCGTGATGGACGTGTCCTTTATCTCCATCAAGCTATTGCTGCCGGTGCTCATGGGCATCATGGGGGAAAATGGGCGTTTTCTCACCCTCATCAAGCCCCAGTTTGAAGCAGGCCGCGGCCAGGTGGGCAAACATGGCGTGGTGCGGGATGCCGCCACCCACCAGCGTGTTTTACAGGAAATCTGCGATTTTTGCCTGACCCTTGACTGGGGCGTCAAAGGGCTGAATTTTTCCCCCATCAAAGGGCCCAAGGGCAACATTGAATTTCTGGCGGACATCCGCTTTGGTACCCAAGGGGCAGTCTCCCAGCAGGACATCGAACAAACCCTTCGCCAGGCCCATGAAACCTTGGGCAAAAACCCTTGACGCTGCCCGAAAGGCTGTGATACCCTGATGCATATGAAAGACGAAGAACTGCTCAACAAGGACCTGGCGCTTCAGGTGCTTAATCTGGATTTATCTCAAGGCCTGACGCAGGAGCAGGTGGATACCCTGTTCCCGCCGCTGAACGCCTTTAACCAGATTGTGTACGACTTTGTTATTAAATACCACAAGTATATCTACCGCACCCGTTCCTACGGGGGGCACACTTTTTCCATGGTAGAAGTCCATGTGCTTAAGGACATCGGCACCTCCCCCGGCATCACCGCCGGAGAGCTGGCCGTTAAGTGGAACCGCACCCCCGCCTCCATGTCCCAAACCATCCGCAAGCTGGAAGACCAGGGGCTGCTGCGCCGGGAGGCCGACGAGAAGGACCGCAAGTACTACCACCTGTTCCTCACGCAGGAGGGGCAGAAGGTGGACGATGTTCACCGCCGCTTTGACATTCATTCCATCATCGGTACCAACCAGAAGCTGCTGGAAAAGTTCTCCGTGGAGGAAATCCTCTCCTGCCGGGATGTTTTGGCGGCGTATGGGGATTTGATTGATAACGAGGAATAGGGTGGCGGGTTTTTGAACACGCTGCCGGGTAGCGTGAAGGGAAGGTACTGATATGAAGACGCCGCTGGAATTTTCCGGCGGCGTCTTGGTTGTGTTGATGATATTTGGTGTGTTTCGTTGGGGTGCGCGTGGGGGCGGCTTTTTCCCTTTGGCATGTGCGGGTAGACGCAAAATGCGCTGCGCTGTTGTGTCAACCTGCCCTACGCTGCTTTCCCGACGGGCAAGCCCATCGGGGGCATGCGCTGCGGGACGGCTCCTTACCATCGAAAGCCGGCTTTCGATGGAGAGGAGGGGCCATGGAGCGTACGCTCCCGGCAAGCTTGCTTGCCGGGTAGGAAGCGCAATGCGCCCCGACGACGCCCCACACCCCACCAAAGGGAATGATTCCCTTTGGAATCCACAGTTTTATAAGCCGTAGCGGTCTTTTAGGCCCTTCTTCAGCCTGGCAAGGTTTTCCTCCAGGGCCTTGGCGGGCAGGCCCACGTTCAGGCGGAAGTGCTTTTCGCCGCCGGGGCCAAAGAAGTTACCATCGCTGACAAAGAAGTCACAGTCCGTCATGAACTGGAAAAACTCCGCATGGCTGGCGTCCACTCCGGAAAAATCCACCCAGCACAGGAAGCTGGCATCCGGCGCCATGGCCTGTATCTTGGGCCCATAGGGGGCAAAGAATGCCAGCACCCTCTGGTGGTTTTGCCAGATAACCTCCTGCACCGCGTCCCGCCAGGCCAAAGCATGCTCATATGCAGCGGCAGTACCCACCATGCCCATCACATTGGCACGCTCTATGCCTACCACCAGGTTATCATGCTCATAGGCGGCGCGCAGCCCATCATCCTTAATGAACACATTGGCGCACTGCAAGGCCTGGATATTAAACGTCTTACCCGCCGACGTGCACAGAATCGCCTCGGCAGCATAGTCGCTGACGGTGTTAAACACCGTATGGGTATGCCCCGGCATCACGATATCGCTATGGATTTCGTCCGCAGCCACATGCACCCCATGCTTTTCACAGATATCCGCCAGGCGCTTCAACTCCTCCTTCGTCCACACCCGCCCCGAGGGGTTATGAGGGCTGCACAGCAGGAACAGTTTATTGTTTTCCTCAGCGCACAGGGCTTCAAAGCGCTCAAAGTCCAGCTCAAACCGCCCCTTTACCACATGCATGGGGCATTCCGCCACCTGGCGGCCCTGGCCTTGGGACACATCATAGAAGGGGCCATAGATGGGCGTCATCAGAATCACGCCCTCCCCTGGTTTGGTCAGGGTGCGCACGGCGCTGGCCAATGCAGGCACCACGCCGGGGGTGGTGAAGATCCACTCCTTCTTCGCTTGGTAGCCGTGCTCCTTCTCATAGAAGTTTGTCACAGCGCCCAGGTACCTATCCGTGGGGCGGGAGTAGCCCAGCAGTTCCTGGGTGGGGTACTTTGCCAGCACCTCCACAATTTCAGGCGCCGTGGCAAAGTCCATGTCTGCCACCGTCATGGGCACCACGCCCTCCTTCACATCGGGCTTGCGGGCCAGCATCTGCACCCACTTGCTGGCCTTGGTGCGTTTACGGTCGTAATAAGATGTAAAATCGTAATGGCTCATCTGTTGCTCTCTTCCTCGCGGGCCAGGGTTTCCACCATCTCCCGCTGTTTTCTGGTCCAGCCCATCAGGCCGCCGGTGTGGATAAACAGGATGTTCTTTTGCTCTTTCAGCACCCCGTTTTGCATTTCCGCCAGCATGCCTCGGAAGGCTTTCCCTGTGTAGCAGGGGTCCAGCACAATGCCTTCCCTGCGCGCTATAAACATATATTGCTTGATTTCTTCCTTCGTGGCCAGGGCATACCCCTCGCCCACATAGCCGTCCTGTATCAGGATGGCTTCCTTTTTCGCCTTGATGCCGCCTTCCTGCAGGATGTCCGTAATCCGCTGCTGAAAGTAAGCGCTGTCGTTGGATACGGCGAAGCCCACCACCTTCTTATGCCCGCCGCTTTGCTCATTTCCCTGCCACAGCCCTGCATAGCTGCCCCCTGAGCCCACCGCAATGCACACGGCATCAAAGACCAGGCCGTTGCTCTTCTCCCAGGTAAGGATTTCCTGCCAGGCGTCCTCGTACCCCAGGCTGCCCACATGGGTGGACGCCCCTACGGGGATCAGGTGGGGCTTTTTACCCTGCCGGCGCAGTTCTTGCGCCACCTCGTCCATGGCGCTCTCGTAGTCTTTCTCCGGGGCAATCAGGTGTACCCTGGCCCCCAGCATGGTGTCCAGGAACAAATTGCCTTCAAAGTCCTGCTTTTCGCCCCGCAGCACCACATGGCAGGGGATATTCAGCCTTGCGCAGGCGGCGCTGGTGGCCCGGCAGTGGTTGGACTGGATGCCGCCGCAGGTGATGACGGCATCGCAGCCTTTGTTGAGGGCGTCAGCCAACACATATTCCAGCTTGCGCACTTTGTTGCCGGAGTATTCTGAGCCGGTATAGTCATCCCGCTTGATGTACAGGTTTTTCCTGTACTCCTGGCTTAAATAGGGCAGGGGATGGATGGGGGTGGGCAGGTTGCCCAGTTGCAGCTTGTTCATGTTACGCTTCCTGGCTGTTGCCCAAGCGCTTTTTTACCCAGTCCTTTCCTTCCACCATGCGGGTTACCATCATGGAGGCGATGGTATCGCCGGAGGAGTTGGCCATCGTAGCCGGGGGATCCACCAGGAAACCAATCATGGCAATGATGGGGAAGGCTTCCGGGGGGAAGTTGAACATGCTGACAATCAGCATTTCGCCCACCAGGCCGCCGCCAGGCACGCCGGAGAGCACAAAGGCGCTGAGGATGGCCACCACAAAGGACATGGCGAAGGTGCCCACCCCGGTGAAGGGCATGCCGAAGATGCCGTAGAGGAAGCTGATCTTCAGAATCGAGGAAATCACCGAGCCATCCATATGCATGGTAGCGCCCATGGGCAGCACGATGTCGGAAATGTCATCGGGCACGCCGATGTTCTGGCAGGCCTTCTTATTAACGGGGATGGTGGCCACCGAGGACTGGGTGGCAAAGGCGGTGATGGCAGGGCTGAAGATGTTTTTCAGCATGCGCTGCAGGCCTTCCTTGCCGCCAGCCCAGTAGGCATAGGCGGGGAACATGGTAACCATGTAAATGGCAACCAGGGGGTAGTAAATCAGCAGTGCCCGGCCGTAATCGCCAATCAATTGCGGCCCAAACTCGCCAATCAATGCTGCAAAGTAAGCGCCCAGGCCGATGGGGGCAAACTTCATAATGAAGTCTACCAGCTTCATGATGATGTCGTTCAAATTGTTCAGCAGTTTGCCCACGGCGCTCTCCTGGCCGCCGCTCATGGCCACCGCCAGGCCAAAGAGGATGGCAAACACAATCAGGGGCAGCATGTTGCGGCGGCTTAACAGCTCGGGAAAGTCAGACACGGTGAGGGAAGAAACAATCAATTCTCCTGCCGACTTGGGGGCCTGCATATCAGCCGTTGCTTCCATGACGATGTTGGCGCCCTGGGCTGGGGGAAAGGTGGTAACGGTAATCAGCACGAAAATGGCGGCAAACACGCCGGTGATGATAAAAATGGCCACCGTGGAACCCAGAATCTTGCCCAGCCGCTTCATGTCCACCATGTTGCTCACCGCCATGGCGATGGAGACAAACACCAGCGGCACCACGATGGTGAACATCAGGTTCAGGAAAATATCACCCAGGGGTTTTACCACCGTTGCCTTCTCTCCGAAGATGAGACCGGCGATGGCGCCCAGGGCGATGCCGCCCAGGAGAATCAGGGAGAACCATTTGGAGAAGAAACTTTTCTTTGTCGTAGTCATGTTCTGACCCCTTTCTGTTCGGCGAGTAGTTAATCGCATTAACTATTAACCGATTTACTTAAAGGCAGAGTACAATAGCCCGGCAGCTTTGTCAATACTTTTTGGTTGATTTGGCAAATTTATGCCCTGATTCTGTACAAACCCCCGAAGCTGTGCTACAATAAACCAACAACAGCTGCATTACAGGAGGCGCGAACCATGAAAAAGTCTGCCCTATATCCATTGATCGCTGTGCTGATAGTCAGCCTTGTTTTATGTGGGGTCCTTTTCTTTGAAAGGCAAAACATCCAGGCAAAGGTGAACGCCCTGGAGGTAGAAAATGCACAGCTGCTGGACAATGTCACCCTTCTGAAAGCAGAGCAAACCAAGTGGCAGGATGAAAAAGTCCTGGTGGGCAAGTCCATCGGCTCGGTGAAAAGCGTGCTGATCGACTCCCTCTCCGACCTGGACAAGGTATCCACCTCCATCGGCCTGGTTACCGATATCTCCCCCCAGCCCAAGGTAACGGAGGCTCCCAAGGCAACGGAAGCGCCCAAGGCGACGGAAGCCCCCGCAGCAACCGAGGCACCCAAGGCAACGAAGGTCCCCGCAACAGAGGCCCCTCAGGAGGGTAAAGAGGAAGAGGCCAAGGCTACCGAAGCCCCCAAGG
This sequence comes from uncultured Oscillospiraceae bacterium, assembly GCA_964345895.1. Lineage (GTDB taxonomy): Bacteria > Bacillota > Clostridia > Christensenellales > Aristaeellaceae > DTU024. Next base: position 21,323 of record CAYFSQ010000005.1, on the reverse strand, counting down.
ACGCACCCAAGCAGGACGACAAAGCAACCCCGGTGCCCGAAAAAACCGATGCCCCTGCAAAGGATGCGGCCACCGCGGTGCCCTCTCCCACCCCGGTAAAAAAGTAATTAACTCCACTTTTCTGCAGCCCCCGCAAGGGGGCTCTTTTCTTTTTTTGTCCATCTCTGGTATACTCTGGGCTATCTTGTCTTTGGAGGATGACCATGGAGGACAAACACCGCACATCCCTTTTGATGCTGCTGCTGATTTCCCTGATATGGGGCGGCGGGTACCTGGGGGTCCAGGGAGCGCTGGACTCGGGGCTGCCCACCCCTTTTATTTTGGCAGGGCGTTTTTTGCTGGGGGCCGCGCTGATTGGTATCATCCAGCGCCGCAGCCTGCAGGCGGGTACAAGCCTTGCCCGCGGCGCTCTGGGCGGCGTGATGATTTACTTTGGCTTTCACTTTCAAACCCTGGGCCAGGCCCAGACGGGCATTGCCGGGGCTGCCTTTTTAACGGCCACCAATGTGGTGATGATCCCCTTCATCCACTGGGCGGTGTCCCGGCAGAAGCCCCCCAGCAAGGTGTTTTTCCTCAGCCTGCTTACCATGCTGGGGGTGGGGCTGCTTAGCTTTGTGCCGGGGGAAAGGTTTTCTCTGGGCACGGGGGAGTGGTTGCTGCTGCTTGGCGCTTTCCTCTTTGCCGGGCACATGGTGTACCTGGGCTATGCCGTGCGCCGGGGCGACCCCGGCTCCATCACCTTCTGGCAGTTGTTGTCCGCCGGATTGGTGGGGGTGCTCTTCCTGCTGCTGGAGCAGCCGCCCATCACCGCCGACATGCTGAAAAAAGGCTCCCTTCCGGTGCTCTACATCGGCATCATGGCCACGGGCCTATGCTACTACCTGCAGGCCAAGGCGCAAAAGCATGTGTCCCCCTCCCAGACGGGCATTGTCCTTTCCTTAGAAGGGGTGTTCGGTGCCATGTTCTCCATCCTTGCGGGGTTGGAAGCGCTGAAAATATCAGTGGTATTGGGCGGCGCGCTGATTACCCTCTCCGTCATCCTGATGGAGGCGGGTTCCCGACGGACTTGATTATTTACATAACCGTTTTGCGCGCCGATAGGCGCGTATCAGACTTTCAAAAAACCCCAAGAGTCATAGGAGGGGAGGTGTAGGAGGGGGCAACCCTCCTACTGTAATCCGCGTCAGCGACATGCGCGTGTTTTCATTTGTGGTATAATAAGGCAAAGACATTCCTTCCATTCTGTTTCGAAAGGAGCGAAGCCATGAGCGAATACAAAACCGAAAAGTTTACACCGGAAATTATCGGCGGCTTGAAGGATGATTTGCTGCGGGTGCCCCTTGTTATTTCGGAATGCTCCGGGATACGCATCGACGGGCGACGCATCAAGTCCATCGTGTTCACCACCGATTTATCCATTATTCTCAACAACAATGCCGACGCCATCCTGGCTGTCTATCCCTTTACCCCCCACCCTGCCATCTTCCGCGCTATTACCGGCGTGGCCAGCGTGCCCGTCTTGGCAGGGGTTGGCGGCGGCACCACCACCGGCATCCGGGCGGCCCAGATGGCCACCTTCGCCGAAGCCCACGGCTGCGTGGGGGTGGTGGTTAACGCCCCCACCACCCTGGACACCATCCGCATGCTGGACAAGGTGGTCATCTGCCCCATCATCGGCACCGTGGTGTCCGAATACATGGACATTGAAGCGCGGCTGGAAGCGGGAATCAACATCATCAACGTGTCCGGCGGCGCAGGCACGGCCAGCTTGGTGCGCAGCCTGCGGGACAGGTACCCCGAGCTGCCCATCATCGCCACCGGCGGCCCCACCGACGAAAGCATCCGTGAAACCATTGAGGCAGGCGCCAATGCCATCACCTGGACGCCCCCCACCGCGGCGGAACTGTTCAAGAAGAAGATGATTAAATACCGGGAAAGCTCCCGTGCCCAGTATGAGGATGACCATATTCTGCGCTGATCACACCCAGTGATAAAACGGAGAATAAAATGTCGGAGCACAAGAAAGAAAGCCCCTTCAGCCGCACCTGCAAACAGGCGGCGGCCCTTGAAAAATGGGCAGTATACCTGTTTGCTGGCTTCATTATCCTGGCGCTTATCAACCTGATTTCAAGCGGAATCTATGTGGAGATGGATCGATACACCGTCCTGAGAAAATTTTCCATTGGCGAAATGCTGTCCAACAAGTCCGTTATTCAAACGGCTGCTTTGCTTCTGGGGGGATATATCATCAGCCTGTTACTAAGCTCCCTGTCGGTTATTGTGGAAGCGTCCTACCGCAGCATGAAAGACGAATGAATAGATAATCCATGCAAAACGCGCCCTTTGAAACGAAACGTTCAAAGGGCGCGTTTATTTTGCTTTTTCTTTACCCGTCCAGCCTGTCTGGAAAGCGTTTCTTTAGCAGGTTGATCAGCGGTACGCCCAGCATATAGCATACGGCAGCCTCGCCCAGGGCCACGGTGC
>CAYFSQ010000005.1:0-18739 GCA_964345895.1 uncultured Oscillospiraceae bacterium | reverse complement strand
ATCAGCGGTACGCCCAGCATATAGCATACGGCAGCCTCGCCCAGGGCCACGGTGCCCACCGTCAGCCAGAAGGGCAGGTTCAGCACCACCGACAAGGTGGCGCCCACAATCAGCCCGTTGAACAGCACAGGCATCAAGGCGGCCAGCCACCAGTATTTCCGCAGGAGCCTGGTGGTGATGGCGGCCAGCAGGGTGGCCAGGCTGCCAAAGAGGATGTCCTGCCACGGTGCGCCCCCCAGCAGGTTGCCCAGCAGGCAGCCCAGGAACAGCCCGGGCACGCTGGCGATGGACACCATGGGCAGCAGCGTCAGCGCTTCCGCCACCCGGAACTGCATGGCCCCAAAGCTGATAGGAGCCAGTGCCAGGGTCAGCGCTGCGTACAGCGCCGCAATGATGCCGCTTAACACCAGGTTTTGTACGGAAAAGGAATACTTGCCCAGGGTCTTTTTGGTTTCGATGGTCATTTCGCTCACTTCCTTCGGATAAAGACAGGGCGTTCGAAAACGCCCTTTGCTCGTCAAAAAAGGTCTTTCAGACCCTTTTTTGCCGTTTTGGCACGATGGGCCGTTTGCCTCTCGCTACGCTCACGGGCGGCAAACGGCGAGGAAACCCTTGCTACGCAAGGGTCAGACTGTCAAAAAACCCCAAGAGTCATGGGAGGGGAGGTGTAGGAGGGGTGCCCCCTCCTACACCACCCCTTGCGTGTTTTACCTTATGGCTTACAGGTGCCAGATGGTGTCGTTGTACTCGGTAATGGTGCGGTCGCTGGAGAAGAAGCCCGACATGGCGGTGTTGATGACTGCCTTGCGCAGCCAGGCGTCCCTGTCCTGGAAGTCCTTGTCCACCCGGCGCTGGGCCATGGAGTAGCTGCCAAAGTCCTTCAGTACGAAGAAGTTATCGGGGCGGCCGCCGCGGGAGCCGAACAGCAGGTCGTGGTACAGCCCCTGGATAATGGCGGGGTTGTCGGGGAACAGGGTGCCGTCGATCATCTGGGTCATGGCCTTGCGGATTTCTGCGTTGGCTTCGTAAATATTCACCGGCGCGTAGGTGCCCTCCTGGTACATGCTGGCCACTGTGTCAGCCCGCATGCCGAAGATGTAGATGTTATCTTCCCCCACCTGCTCGTAGATTTCCACGTTGGCGCCGTCCATGGTGCCGATGGTGACTGCGCCGTTCATCATGAACTTCATGTTGCCCGTGCCGCTGGCTTCCTTGCCGGCGGTGGAGAGCTGCTCGCTCAGGTCGGCGGAGGGAATCAGCGCTTCGGCGTAGGATACATCATAGTTTTCCAGGAAGACGATGCGCAGCAGCTTGGAGGCCTTGGGGCTTTTTTCAATCAGCCGCTTGATGGCCAAAATGTAGCGGATAATCATCTTGGCCTTGGCATAGCCGGGGCTGGCCTTGGCGCCGAAGATGAAGGTGCGGGGCACCATGGTAAAGCTGGGGTCATCCATGATGCGGTTGTAGAGCACCAGGATGTGCAGGGCGTTGAGCATCTGGCGCTTGTATTCGTGCAGCCTTTTCACCTGAACGTCGAACATGTAGCTGGGGTCCACCGTTTCGCCCTGGCGCTCCATCAACACACGGCTGAACACTTCCTTGTTGTGCTGCTTGATGTCGTAGAACTTCTTGCGGAAGGCGGCATCATCGGCAAAGGGCTTTAGCTCCTGCAACAGCTCGGGCTGCTTCATCCATTTGTCGCCGATGGCGTCGCAAATCAGCTCCGTCAGGCGGGGGTTGCAGCCCAGCAGCCACCTGCGGTGGGTGATGCCGTTGGTGATGGCGCCAAACTTTCCAGGGGTTAAACTGTAGTAATCCTTAAAGGTGTCATCCTTGAGGATCTGGCCGTGAAGCTGGCTGACGCCGTTGACGGAGTAGCTGCCGTACACGCACAGGTTGGCCATGTGCACATGGTTATACGCCAGGACGGACATATGGGCAATGCGGTCCCACTGGCCGGGGAAAGAGTTCCACAGCCTTTCGCCCATGCGGCGGTTGATTTCTTCCAGAATCATGTAGATGCGGGGCAGGTGCCGCTGCACCAGGTCCTGGGGCCATTTTTCCAGGGCTTCGGGCATGACGGTGTGGTTGGTGTATGCCATGCACTTGGTGGTGATGGCCCAGGCCTCGTCCCAGCCCAGGCCTTCCTGATCCATCAGGACGCGCATCAGCTCGGGGATGGCAAAACCGGGGTGGGTGTCGTTGATGTGGAAAACCACATGCTCGGGCAGCTTGCTCATATCCTTGCCGTGGCGGCGCTTATAGTCTTTAATGGCGTACTGCACCGAAGCGCTGACAAGGAAGTAGCTCTGGCTAAGCCGCAGCACCTTGCCCTCGTAGTGGTTATCTTCGGGGTAGAGCACCTTGGAAATAACGGCGGCCAGGTCCTGCTCCCGGGTGGCGTTCTGGTATTCGCCGTTGGCGAAGGCGCTTAAATCCATGCTGTGCTTGCTGCGGGCGCGCCACATGCGCAGGCTGTTGACGGTGTCGTTGTCGTAGCCTACCACGGGCATGTCGTAGGGCACGGCTTCCACGGTGCGGGCGTCCTCCAAGGTAAAGACCTTCCGGCCCTCCACCTGGCGCTCCACCACCTTGCCTTCAAACTGCACGTCGCACACATCGTCCATGCTGACCACTTCCCATACGTTGCCGTTTTGCAGCCAGTCATCGGGCGTTTCCACCTGCTGGCCGCCGGACAGCTTCTGGCGGAACAAGCCGTACTCGTAGCGGATGGTGCAGCCCATGGAGGGTAGGCCCAGGCTGGCCAAGCTGTCCATAAAGCAGGCCGCCAGGCGGCCCAGGCCGCCGTTGCCAAGGCCCGGATCGGGCTCTTCAGGGGCAATATCCTGCCAGGCAATGCCCAGTTCCGTCAGGGCCTTGGTAAATACATCCGTCAGGCACATATTTAATACATTGGTGTAGAGGCTGCGGCCCAGCAAAAACTCGATGGACAGATAGTAGACCCGCTTGCGGTTATCCTTCAGGTCTTGCTCCTGGGCGGCAATCCATTTTTGCATAATCTGATCGCGTACCGTGGAGGCGACAGCATTATAAATCTGTTGTTTGGAGGCATTCTCCAGGGTGCGTCCGTTATAGCGCTGAAGCTTGCCTAAAATAGACTGTTTTATGGTCTGTATGGCGGTAGAAGTGTCCTGTTCCAGGTGTTTCAAAAGGCTTTCCTCCGTTTCGTAATACATTGGCAAACCGGGCACAGTATATCATTTTTTATACATACAGGCAAGATGAAGGCCTTTGCGCCGGGAAGCCCCACCGCGGGAGCCATCAAATGCAACAACAGATTTTACAATTCCGTGGTATAATAACTCAGCGGCTATGCCGCCACAACGCAAGGAAAGAAGGTATACCATGAAGAGATTGATGGCTATGCTGCTGGTGCTTTTGATGGCGCTGGCAGGCGCATCGGCAGAGATGACGGCAGAAAAGGTATTTGAAGTAAAGGATGCTTCTTTTTTCAAGGGCACCAATCTGATGAGCTTCCGGGAAGAGCCCTTTGGCTACTCAGGCATCATGGCGCCTGATGGCACCAAGGTGGTGGGCACAGAGTACCTGGGGCTTTCGATGACCAATGGCTATGGCTATGTGTCAGCTGCAAAGGAAGACAACCTCAACGGTTCGGGCATGATTGACCTTCAGGGCAATGTGCTGATTCCCTTTGAGTATGGCGAGTTCGATATCCTCAGCAAGGACTGGGTTATGGCCATCACCCTGAAGGAATCCACCAAGGATAACTACGATTACCAATCCATGTTTGGCGGCTACGGCAGCGGCTACTACCTGATTGAGAGCCGCACCTTCTACTATATGCCCACCCTGAAGGCGGTGGGTACCCTGCCCCGGGAGGGTTTTGACAAGGCCGCAGGCTATGAAGGCTTTTTGATTATCAAGGGCACCGACGGCGTCAACACCGTGTATGATGAAAACTTCCAGCCCATTGGCACGGCAGAACAGTACTACACCGGCTATGTGTTTTTAAAGAACGGCGACAACTGGGATGTGAAGCGGGCGGGGGACGGCAAGGTGCTGTTTTCCACCCCCTACTCCGTCACCCGCTTTATTGCCAAGGAGGGTGTGTTCCAGGTGAGCCACGAAGGCAAGGCAGGCCTCATCGACATGCAGGGCAATGTGATCATCGAGCCTAAGTATGATGTGGTTTACGGCCTGGCAGGGGAACATGTCGTTGCCCAGAAGGACCGGGAAAAGGGCAAGATGGGCCTGCTGGACAAAGAAGGAAACGAGCTGACGGACTTTATCTATGACGAGATCATCACCACCTACAACCGCGGCGTCAGCGGCGGTCTGGAGCGCATGGTGATGGTAAACGGCTATGCGCCGGTGGAAGCGGAGGGCAAAATCGGCTTCATCGATGCAACGGGCAGGGAAACCGTTGCCCCCGCCTATGCCAAGGGCAGCGTGGAGGTTGCAGGCAACACCTTGACATATACCGCCCCTGATGGCAAAACCACCGTCGTCGCTGCCGACGGCACCGTGACGGAGCTTACCTATCAGGACGTCAAGCGGGTATACGATGGCCTCGGCGGCCGGGTGTTCACCGCCAAGAACGATGTGGGCCAGGTGGCCGTCCTTGACTGGCACGGCAATATCCTGATTCCCTTTGGCCCCTACTACGATTACAGCGTCAACACATCCAACGACGGCACCATGCTGCTGCTGCAAAACAAAGACACCAGAAACGTGGAAGTGTACAAGCTTCAGTAATTGCATAGGCGCAAAACCTCTATAGGGCTGGCAACAGCCCTTTTGTTTTGCCTTGTTTTTGGGACTATGGTAAAATATCTTCATCATAAGAGGGATAAACGGGGGAGTCAAATGCTTACATTGTTGTGCGGCCGGGTGAAAAGGCTGTGGCCCAGGGTGCTGTCGGGGGTTGAAAACGCCCTGAAGGAAGAGCGTCCTTGCATTTTGCTGGTGCCCGAACAATACACCCTGCAAGCGGAGCGGGACCTGATACGGGATCTGGACCTGCCGGGGCTGCTGAGCATCAGCGTGCTATCCCCTTCGCGGCTGAATCAACGGGTGTTTGACCTGGCGGGGGCCAGCGAGCGGGTGCGGCTGGATGCCAAGGGCCGCCGGGTGGCAGTGGCCCGGGCTTTGGCGGTGCAAAGGGACAGCCTGCAGTACTACCGCCGCGCTGCCGACAAGATGGGCTTTATCAGCGCCATGGGGGACTTGCTCTCCTCCTTCAAGGATGAGGGCATCACCCAGGAGGAGCTGGTAGCCGCCGCGGAACAAGCCGCCGACTCGGTGATGGGCATGAAGCTTGGGGACATGGCACTGGTGATGGACGCCTATGAGGCGTTTTTACAAAACCGCTTTGCCGACCAGGCCGACGTGCTGAAGGATATGCTGGGCCGCCTGCCGGGCAGCGGCCTTGCGAAGGATGCCATCGTCATCGTATATGGCTTTGACTCGTTAACGGCACCCCTGCGGGATACGGTGCTGGCCCTATCAGAAAACGCCCACCTGGTGGAGGTGCTGCTGGTGGCCGGCAGCGCCCGGGATGAGGACCGCGAGGCCTTTACCCCGGTGCTGCGCAGCGCAGAAATGTTGGCAGAGGAGGCCAAGGAACGGGGCATCCCCTGGCAGAAGGTGGACATGGGGGATGTTCCCCTGAATGCCCCGGAGGATATCCAGCACCTGGAAAAATATTTCCTGGCCTTTCAGCGTCCCCCCTATGGGGGGCAGGCCCGCTCGGTGCGCCTGCTGGCGGCTCCCACCCCCTATGCCGAGGCGGAGTATGCCGCCCAGCAGGTGAAGCAGGCATTGCTTGGGGGCGTGCCGCCAGAAAACATGGTGGTGCTGGCGGGCAGCATGCAGCAGTATGGCTCCCTTTTGCAAAGCAGGATGGAAGCCTACGGCGTGCCAGTGTACCTGAGCATGAAGCGCCCCGTCATCACCCATGGGGCGGTGCGGCTGCTGCTGGGCACCCTCAGGTGCCTGACCTCCTCCTTTCAGACGGAGGATGTGGAGGAAATCATCCGCTCAGGCTTTTCCCCCTTGACAGATCAGGAGGGCTGGCAGCTGCGGGCTTATGCCAAGGCCTGCGGCATCCGGGGCCGGATGTGGCGTGCCCCCTTTACAAGGGGCGGCGACATAGAAAAAGCCCAGGCAGAAGCCCTTCGCCAAAGGCTGATGGCCCCGGTGGAAAAGCTGCACCAGGCGCTGAAGAAAGCCCGGGATGCCGCCCAGTCCATCGAGGGGGTGCTGCAGTACCTGGAGGATGTGGGTGCCTATGAGACCATGGAGAAGTTGGAGCAGAGCCTGCTGGAGAAGGACATGCTGGCCGAGGCGTCCCAGGGCCGCCAGGTATGGAAAAAGCTGATGGAAACCTTCGAGCAGCTGCACTTGTTATTGGGGGAGGAGCGCATCCCCCTGGGCCGCTTTGCCAAGTGGCTGGAGGCAGCTTTGCAGGAGACGGAGGTGTCCGCCCTGCCCCCCCGCAGCGGCTGCGTGCAGCTGGGGGAAATCGGCAACCTGCTGCCCCACGATCCCCAGTTTGTTTTGATGCTGGGGCTGAGCGACGGGCTGCTGACTGCCCAGGAGGATGTGCTGCTGAGCGATAAGGAGCAGGACATGGCGGCAGACAGCCTGAAGAAGAAACTGGGCCTGAGTGCCCGGGAAAAGGAGCGCCTGCGCCTGTTGGATATCTGGAAGGCGCTGTCCTCGCCTACGGACAAGCTGCTGCTAAGCTACCCCCTCTCCCAGGAGGATGGCACGGTGCTGCGGCCCTTAAGCCAGCTAAAAGCCCTGCGCACCTTGCTGCCCTATGTAACCCAGGAGGGGGGCGCGTTTTTCTCTGCCGAGGCTGCGTGGCCCCTGGCCCCTTCCCCGGCGCTGAGCCGCCTGGCCGGCATGATGAAGGAAGAAAACCTGCCCGACCTTTGGCAGCAAGCCTGGACGTACCTACAGGGCGAGGAAGAATGGAAGCAAAAGGCAAGCATGGTTCTTGCCGCCGCCCGGGGGGATGAGCCGCCCCGAAAGCTGCCCCTCTTAGAGGCCCGGCAGCTGTTTGATACGGATACCCTCTCCGCTTCCCGCATGGAGTCCCACGCCCGGTGCCCCTTTATGCACTTTGTAGACTATGGCCTGCGGCCTGAAAAAAGCCGGGAATGGAAGGTGGAAAGGCAGGATGCCGGCAGCTTCTACCACGGGGCGATGGAGAGCTTTTCCTACCTGGCTGCCCGCCATGAAGGCTGGCCGGACATCGATAAAAAAGCCTGCGCCCAGCTGATGGACGAAGCGCTAAAACCCCTGATGCAGGACTGGGAAAACCGCCCCTACGGCGACAGCCCCCGGGCGAAAGCGTCCTCCAACCGGTATGTGGACGCCTGCCAGCGCATGGCCTGGACGCTGACCAAGGGCATGCAGCAATCCCTCTTCCGGGTGGAGGAGGCGGAAATGTCCTTTGGCGGGCAAGGGGGCCTTAAGCCCATTGTGTTAAAGCTGCCCGATGGCACACAGGTGCGGGTGACAGGCAAAATGGACCGGGTGGACAGCTGCCAGAAGGACGGCCAGCAGTACCTGAGGGTGGTGGACTATAAAAGCGGCAAAAGCTACTTTGACCCCACCGATGTGTACGCCGGCTTGCAGCTGCAATTGCTTATCTACCTGCAAGCCCTGCTGGAGGAATACAAAGGCGCCGTGCCGGCGGGGCTTTTCTACCAGAAGGTGGATGACCCGCTGATAAAGAAGGACGAGGACATCAGCTTTGAGCAGGCAGAGGACGCAGTGACCAAGGAGCTGCGGCTCAAGGGCCTGGTGCTCAAGGACGCCGAGGTGTTCCGCATGATGGACGGCGGCGACCCGCCGGTGTCCCTTGGCAAAATGTTCAAGGCAGACGGGGAGCCCTACGCCAACGCGCCCCTGGTCAGCCGGGAAGAGCTGGACGCCCTGCTGCAGTTTGCCACAGACAAGGCGTCGGAGATTGCCCTTCAGATACGGGAGGGAGACATTGCGGCAGCCCCTGCCACCGACAAACTGGGCAACGGCCCCTGCAGCTATTGCGAGTACCAGGGCATCTGCCGGCGGGATCCCCTTACCTGGGCCAGTCACCACCGGGTGAAGGAGCGTAAAAACCTGCAGGAGCTGATTGAAACGGTGCAACAGGAAGGGACGGCCAAGGGCTGAAGGGTCTTTACAATCCTTTGCATTGTTTTTATCAGGGTTGCGGTGGTACAATCTATGCAACAAAACTGATTGTTTCAAAGAAAGAGGGATACAATGGATATAGAACGTTATCGCATACTGGAAAATCAAAAAGTAAAGCTGGAGGATTATTCCACCAAGCGGGACATTAAGGTGGACCGGGACGAGGTGGAGCGCAAGTGGATGCCGGGCAACATCGCCAAGATGGCAGAATTGCAGGAAAAGCTGTACGCCGAGAACACCTCCTCCCTTTTAATTGTTTTTCAGGCCATGGACGCGGCAGGCAAGGACGGCGCCATCAAGCATGTGATGAAGGGCTTTAACCCCCAGGGCGTGCATGTGGCCAGCTTCAAGGTGCCCTCCAGTGAGGAGAACGACCACGACTACCTGTGGCGCATCCACCGCCAGGTGCCTCGCCGGGGGGAGATTGGCATATTCAACCGCTCCCACTACGAGGATGTTCTGGTCAGCCGGGTCCACGACCTGGTGGCCAAATCCCAGCTGCCGCCGGAGCTGATTACCGAGGATATCTGGCACCAGCGCTACCGCCAGATCAGGGAGTATGAGCGGTATCTGTCAGAAAACGGCACGGTGATCCTTAAGTTTTTCCTGCATGTTTCCAAGGAGGAGCAGAAGGAAAGGCTGCTGGAGCGCATTGAGAACCCGGAAAAGAACTGGAAGTTCTCCCCCTCGGACACCCACGAGCGCACCTACTGGGACAGCTACATGAAAGCCTACGAGGCCATGCTGGCGGGTACCTCCACCGAGCATGCCCCCTGGTATGTGCTGCCGGCAGACAACAAATGGTTCACCCGCTTTTTGGTTTCCGAGGTGATTTTGAAAAAATTAAAGGAAATGGATCCCCAGTTCCCCACCCTGCCTGAGGATGTGGCGGCGGAAATGGAAAGCTGCAAGGCGCTGCTGGAAAAGGATGAATGACCTGATCCCCTGGGAAGCGGAAGTGTTCTTTGACGGCAAGCCCAGGGAGCGGGCGCTGTATGGCGCCTTTGCCGGGTGGCTGCTGCCCCTTGCGCCGGGGTGCCGCATGCAGGTGCACAAGACCCAGATCAGCTTTTACTACAAGACGGGCTTTTGCTTTGTGTCGCTGCCCATCAGCCGAAAAAAGGGATGGCCTAAGGAATGCCTGGTTCTTTCCTTCGGCCTCAAGCGGGATTTGGACAGCCCCCGGCTGATTGCCAAAGCCCACCCCACTCCCACAAGGTGGACCTGCCATACCCTATTATGGCAGGAAAGCCAGCTGGATGACGAATTGAAGGGCTGGATACTGGAAGCAGCCATGGCGGCGGGAGGGTAATATGCATCTATTGTTCGTGGGGGATACCCACGGCACCCAACATCTGGATAAAATAAAAAACACGCTGCCCGAATTGGACATGGGCCCCCGGGATGCCATCATCCACTGCGGCGACATCGGCGTTGCCTGGATGGGGGAAGAGGATGACGCCCTGCGTTTTTGGCGCAGCCTTGATACCCGGGTGCTGGTGTGCCTTGGCAACCACGAAAATTTTCGCTGGGTGCAAAGCCAGCCCCTGGTGACCCGGCACGGCTGCCAGGGCTACTGGCTGGGGGGCAATGTTTTTGCCCCGCTGCCGGGGGAAACGGCGCGCCTTGGCAGTAAAAGCCTGTGGTTCTACCCCGGCGGCTACTCCATCGACTTTGCCTTCCGCAGGCCGGGCTTTTCCATCCACCGGGAGGAACTGCTGCCCGCCCCCCAGGCAAAGGAGATTGTGGACCGCTTCCTGCGCCGCAAAGGGGTGGACTATGTTGTCAGCCACGATGGCCCCCGGGCCTTTATTCTGCGCAACTTTGGCTTCCCCATCGGCCTGCCCGACAAGGGATATTGGCAATTGATGGAGGAAGAAGAGGGCAGCCGCGCCCACCCCGCCTTTGTGCTGGACGAGGTGCTGGCCTACCCCGATAAGTTTGGCACCTGGTACTTTGGCCACCACCACCGGGACGTGCAGGAAAACAACATCCGCTGCCTGTGGAACAAAGCCGTGCTGGAGGACACCCTGACTGGCCGGGTGGATGTGGTGGATTTGGGGTAAACGTCTATATACTGAAGCGAACGCTATCCGCGCTGCCCTTTGGGGCGGCGCGTTTTTCTGCCCTTCTACCTTCTTATTGCTTGATGTTTACTAATAAGAACGAAACAGAATCAATACGAGCTACACCCTCAAAGTTAGACAAAGGCCAGCTTTGAGGGTGTAGTACAATGCTGTCGGGGTTGTTTGCTAAACGCAAGCTGTTATAGCGCCATGGAAAAAGGGTGTTGGCTCAGATGTGAATTTCCAACTCCACCGGGCAGTGGTCGCTGCCCATCACCTGGTCGTGGATACGGGCGTCGGTGATGTTTTCTTTCAAATCGTCGGACACCACGAAGTAGTCGATGCGCCAGCCGGTGTTGTTTTCGCGGGCTTTGCCAAAGTAGGACCACCAGGTGTACTGCACCTTGTCGGGGTACTTGTAGCGGAAGGTGTCCACAAAGCCGGCGCCCAGCAGCTCCGTCATCTTGCCCCGCTCCTCGTAGGAGAAGCCGGGGCTGCCGATGTTGGAGCGCACGTTTTTTATGTCAATCTCCTCGTGGGCCACGTTCAGGTCGCCGCAGTAGATAACGGGCTTTTCTTTTTTCAGTTCCGACAGGTACTGGCGCATGTCATTTTCAAACTGCATGCGGTAGTCCAGGCGCTTCAGCCCCGGCTGGGCGTTGGGCACGTAGCAGTTAACCAAAATAAAGTTGGGGTAGTGCAGCGCCATCACCCGGCCCTCGTCGTTGTGGTTGTCGCCGATGCCCAGCACAATCTTGTCAGGCTCCTGCTTGCAGAATACAGCGGTGCCGGAATAGCCCTTTTTCACAGCGCTGTGGTAGTAGGCGTAGTAGCCCTCGGGGGAAAAATCTGCCTGGCCTTCCTGCATCTTGGTTTCCTGCAGGCAGAAAAAATCTGCGTTCAGGGCGTGGAAGTTTTCTTCAAAGTTCTTTTTCAGCACGGCGCGAAAGCCGTTGACATTCCAGGATATCAGTTTCATATCAATCTCCTTGTTTTTACTGGGGTTTTTACATCAGGCAGAGGCCTGTTCTTTTTCGTTTTCTTTGTTTAAGTGCAGGGTAATCCATATGGCAACCAGGGCAACAGCGCCGCTTAATACAAGGGGCAGCATGCGGTCCATCTTGCTAAGCCAGCCGGACAAAAGGCCAAAGGGGGAGGAAACCAGCAGGCACAGCATGAAGGCAAAGCTCAGCATGCGGGCGCGCTCTTCCTCTTCCAGGGCGCTGGTTAACAGGGTGGAGGTTAGGGGAATCAGGATGGACAGCGCCAGGGCTTCCATCACCGTACCCAGGGCCAAGGGGCCGATGGCGCTGACGGGCAGCAGGACGTACATCAGGTTAACCAGAACATACAGGCTAAGGGCCAGCACCAGGGGCCGCTTGAAACGGTCCAGCCGCAGCCTGGTGCCCACCGTCATGGTGAAAAACAGCATCACCATGGAGCGCAGCGTGCTGAACAGCGACAGGGTTTCGTCGGGGATCAGCAGCTTATCGGTGACAAACAGGGGCCAGAAATTATCGTTGACGTTTTTAATAATCAGGTAGCAGGCCATCAATGCCATGGTCAGAATGATGCGGCGGTTTTGCACCATACGGCCCAGCAGGTCGTGGCTGCTCCACAGCCTTTTCAGCACGCTGATATGCTTTGTTTCCTCCATCCGCCGCTTGGCCACGGTGGTGTCGTAACTGTTGGCATAAAGGATGACATTCTTTGCCACCATGGAAAAGAACATCACGCCGTACAGCACCCGCATGGTGGGCACGATGGAAAACTTGCGCACAAACAGGTACGCCAGCGGCGACACAAAGCCCGCCAGCAGGGTGGCGATATTGGTTAAGGAGTATAGGTGCACCAGGTGCTCCCGCCGGGCATCCTCTACCAGCATCAGGCTGTAGCTGACATTGCTGATGCGCCACATGCCGTTAAGCAGCGCGGCAGGCACAAACCACCAGAAACTCTGGGCGAAGGCCCATATCAGCGATGGGATGGCCCAGCAGAGCATGTCGAATAAAAACAGGCTTTTGCGCCGCCCCATCTTGTCGGCCACCACGCCGCCAAAGAGGGACGCCACCATCTGGGATAACAAGCTGAGGGTGGTGATGATGCCCACCTGGAAGGGGGACAGCCCCAGCGCCGCCATGTAGATGGCAGCAAAAGGGGTGAACAGGTTGGAGGGGATGCCAAAGAAAGGCTCCGTCAACAGGGCGGCGCGTTGGTTGCCCTTCACCTGAAACAGGGTGTCCAGCACGGGATTGGTAAAACGTCTTGGCTGCTTTGTCAAATCAATCTTCCTATATAAATACGTCGTACGCCATTTTGGCGATTAACAGGCCCAGCACCACAATCAACAGCGCACGGATAATCTTGGAGCCCTTCTTGATGGCCAGGTTGCTGCCCAGGTAGTTGCCCAATATGCCAAAGGCGGCGGCAGGCAGCGCCAGGGAGTAGAGCACCTTGCCCTGGGACACCAGGCTGACCAGGGCCCCCACATTGCTGCCCAGGTTGACCAGGCGGGCGGCCCCGGCGGCGTTTAACGCTTCCATGCCGATGAGGGATACAAACAGCAGCTGCAAAAAGGTGCCGGTGCCCGGCCCCACCAGGCCGTCGTAGATGCCCACCACCAGGCCGATGCAGAAGCAGACAAAAACCAGCGACTTGTCCGGCACCCGCTGCCGGGGGGTCAGGGCGTCCTTGTTCATTAAAACAAACACGGCGATGATGGGCAGGGCAATCAGCACCGCCACCCGCACCGTCTGCTCGGGGATGACGGTAAACAGGTGGGCGCCCAACCAGCTGCCCGGCAGGCTGCCGGCCAGGGCTGCCAGGCCTAGCTTCCAGGGGATGTATTGTTTGCGGGCATAGTTGCCTGTCGCCACCGCCGTGCCCCAGAAGGCGCCCATTTTGTTGGTGCCCGCTGCCAGCCAGGGGGGCAGCCCTGCGGCATAGTAGGCGGGCAGGGAAATCAGCCCGCCGCCGCCGGCGATGGAGTCGATAAAGCCTGCCAAAAACACCATGGCGCACACAAAGACATAGGTCCAGAAGCTAAGTTGCATACATCCCACCGACTTTCCTGTGATACGGCATCATTTTAGCATAGGCACCCCGGGAATACAATGCCAGTCAAGGGGTTTGGCGGGTACTTGCAAAGCCCTTATAAAAGGAAGGAAGATGCACAGGCGGCAAATAGGCGCAAAGCGTTCTTTTGTTTACAAAGAAATTTACCTGCTTTTTACAAAACACCCATACCTTTCTTTACATGCCGATTGTATGCTGAGTTTGTATTAATCAAGGAGGAATTTAGGAATGAAAAAGTTTTTCGCACTGTTAGTCGCCATCATGATGACCCTGAGCTTTGCCGCCATGGCAGAGTTTGACGCTGGCAAGACCATCAACGTAGTATCCCGTGAAGAGGGCAGCGGCACCCGCGGCGCCTTCGTCGAGCTGACCGGCGTTCTGACCAAGGACGCAGAAGGCAAAGAAATTGACAACACCAGCCTGGAAGCAGACACCGTTAACAGCACGTCCCAGGTGATGACCACCGTCGGCCAGGACGAATACGCCATTGGCTACGCTTCCCTGGCTTCCGTCGAAGGCGATAATACCGTCAAAGCCCTGAAGGTGAACGGCGTTGTGGCCTCCACCGAAGACATCCTCAACGGCTCCTACCCCGTCGCCCGCCCCTTCAACGTAGTTACCGCCGGCGAACTGACGGACGAACTGGCCAAGGATTTCATGGCCTACATCATGAGCAAGGAAGGCCAGCAGATCGTTGCTGACAACGGCCTGGTTCCCGTAGTCACCGAAGAGACCCCCGCTTACGAAGCCAAGAACGTCTCCGGCAAAATCACCGTGGGCGGCTCCACCTCTGTCACCCCCGTCATGGAAAAGCTGATTGAAGGCTACAAGGCCCTCAACGCAGGCGCCGAAATCGAACTGCAGTCCACCGGCTCCAGCGCTGGCGTCACCAACGCCCTGGGCGGCACCTACAACATCGGCATGGCTTCCCGCGCCCTGAAGGATTCTGAAATCGAAAAAGGCGCCGTGGGCACTGTGCTGGCCATGGACGGAATCGCCGTCATCGTCAATACCGCCAACCCTGCCGAAGATATCGAAATGGAGCAGATTCGTCAGATCTTCGTCGGTGAAGTGACCACCTGGGATGCCCTGAACAAGTAAACATGCAACATCGGAAAAACATTTCCGAAGGACTCATGCGGGGGCTGTTCCTAGCCTCCGCATGTGTCTGCATTTTAGCGGTTGTCGTCATCTGCGCATTTCTGTTTGTCAACGGGCTGCCCTTCTTTAGCAAGTACAGCCTGTGGGATTTTCTAAGCGGCACCTCCTGGCGTCCCCTGCAGGAAATCTTTGGCATACTGCCCATGATCGTCGGCTCCTTCTATGTTACCTTCGGCGCGCTGCTGCTCGGCGCACCCGTGGGTATCCTAACCGCAATCCTCATGGCTCGCTTTGCAAGCAAGCCCGTGGTCAAATTCATGAAGCCCTGCGTGGCGCTGCTGGCGGGCATTCCGTCGGTGGTATACGGCTTCTTCGGGTTGATGCTGCTGGTGCCCGCCTTCCGTGACGCCTTTGGCGGCAACGGCAAAAGCGCTCTGGTGGCAAGCACCCTGCTGGCAATTATGATTTTGCCCACCATTATCCAAACCTCCGAGGCGGCCATCAACGCCGTGCCCAACTCCTACTACGAAGGTTCCCTGGCCCTGGGCGCCACCCACGAAAGCAGTGTGTTCCGCGCCGTGGTGCCTGCCGCCCGCTCGGGCATTATCTCGGGCATCGTGCTGGCCATTGGCCGCGCCATTGGTGAAACCACCGCCATCATCATGGTGGCAGGCAACAACCCCCGCATGCCCCAGGGGCTGCTTAAAGGGGTGCGTACCATGACGGTCAACGTGCTGATGGAAATGGGCTACGCGGCAGACCTGCACGCAGATGCCCTGATTGCCACCGGTGTTGTGCTGTTTATCATCATCATGGCGATTAACTTCGTATTCTCCTTTATTAACAGAAGGAGGGTGCTGCAATGACAGACAACCAGAAAAAAACAAATGCTTCCAGCCTATATATCGGCTCCAAGCTGCTGCGCATGGTCTGCTGGCTGGCGGGGTTGATTACCATCGGCTCCCTGGGGCTGATTGTGGTTTACATCTGCGTCCGGGGCATTCCCTACCTGACGCCGGAACTGTTCGCGCTGGAATATAACAGCGAAAACGTTTCCATGTTCCATGCCATCATCAACACCCTAAGCATGACGGGGCTGGCCCTGCTGTTCTCCGTGCCTGTGGGGGTGTTTGGCGGTATCTACTTAGCCGAGTATGCCAAGCCCGGCAGCAAGATTGTCAAGCTGGTGCGCGTCACCGCGGAAACCCTTTCGGGCATCCCTTCCATTATCTACGGCCTCTTTGGCATGATGGCCTTTGTCGTGGCGCTGAAGATGGGCAACTCGCTGATTGCCGGCGCTTTGACCCTGGCCATTATGACGCTGCCCCTCATCCTGAGGCAGACGGAGGAAAGCCTGCTGTCTGTGCCCATGAGCTACCGGGAAGGCAGCTTTGGCCTGGGCGCAGGCAAGCTGCGCACCACGGTGCGCCAGGCGGCCTGGCCCTGTTGCAGCGTCCAGACCAGAAAAGCAGAAAATAACAAGAAGGTGAGGATGCCCAGGGTGTTTGACAGCGATTGGGGCATCACCACCAGTTGGCCTGGCAGCAGGGGGAAGAACACAGCATCCTGGTCGGCCTTGATATGGAGGGTTTCCTGGGTGCTGAAGTGCTGCACCAGGCTGCTGACGGTGCGAAGGTAGTGGTGGGCGCTGGCCCGGTCAAATGTCTGGTAGTTATCTTCTTCTGTGTGGTATACCTCGACGCCATCAACCACCGCGAAGTTGAGGCCAGGGTAGCCGGCTGCCATGAACATGCTAAGATCCGTGTCATTTTTCATGATGCGGTAAACGGCGGCGGCAAAGGAAAAGCCGATGGGGTGGTGGGCGCTGCGGGCAAAGGTGCGCACCGCCCCCAGGTTGTTGGGACTGGTTTCAAACATAATCAGGCCGCCCCTGTTGCCCCGGGCCTCCAGGTTAACCACCAGGCGGGTGCGGGCCGCCATGTCGGGGTGATTTTCCACATACTTAGCGGCGCCCAGCAGCCCCTGCTCCTCCCCATCGGTGAACAGAAACACCATGTCCCGAAGGGGGATGACCCCCTGCAGCTGCCGCAGGCCTTCCAGCATGGCGGCTACGGACACGATGTCATCAAAGGCACCGGGCCCATACTTCACACTGTCGGTGTGGGCGACAAACAGCACGGCCTCTTCACTCTGGGGGGGGCATCCACGGTTACGATGATGTTGTTAATCCCGATGTGGTCCCTTGTGCCCATGTCGCCGCCCTCGCGGATGCTCTGGGGGGTGACGCCAAAGTCCATGCCGCCATGGTCAATCCGGTGCTGGTCAATGGCCAGGATGTCCGGGATGGACAGCTGGTAGCTTTCTTCCTCGTAGGCAAACCCCATCTGTGTAAGTTGCTTTTTTAAATAATCCTGGGTGCGGCGCAGCCCCATGCTGTCTACATGGTGGGGCTCCTGGGCCATTGCCCGGATGTGGCTGAGCATCATCTGCATGTCAGGGCCTTGGGCGGCCTCTGCCAAGGTGATGGGAGCTTCCTCTGCCTGGGCAGGCAAGGGAGGCGGCAGTATCTGCCTGTACCCCAGCGCCAAACCGGCGGCCAGCGCCAGCCCCATTACCAAGGGCCCCAACCACTTCCTAAACCCCATGCCCTACCTCCCGCACAACAACCGATATTTGTGCAGAGGATAGCATATTTATGTAAAATCCACATGAAGAGGCAGGGGCAAGGGGTGTTGCAAAACCATCCACGGGCAAAGCGTAGGATGGTAATAGAATAGCACAGGGGACGGATCCCTATGTTTTCATGCATCCCCACACCACTACACCACTTCCTCCAACATCGGATACCCCCTGACCACGATATACACATAAGGGGCCATGCCGGGGAGGGTTTCATCGCGGAACACCAGGTGATGGGGGGCGGCGATGGCCTGGAAGGTGGCGTGCATCAGCGGGCGGGCGCCCAAGGCGCGCATCTGTTGCAGGTAGTTTCGGGCCAGCAACAGCAGTTCCTGCCTGTCGGGGGGATGGCCCGTCACCTGCTCGTAGCTTTGGCGGTAGAAGCGGCGCATCAGCCGGATGAAGGATTGTACCGTGCCTTCGGCCAGGTCGATGAGGGAGGTTTGGGCAAAGTCCTTCAGCACCAGGGCAGCCTCGGCATCGTCCAGGTAGCTTAAGGCATACACCATGGCGGTGGCGTGCATCAGCGCGGTTTCGGTGGTGTTAAGAAGGTTAAAGCTGTTTAATTGCTGCATAAACAGGGGGTCTTCCTGCAGGCCTTTGTAGCATTTTTCCCGCATGTCCTGATCGGCGGGGTAGACAAACTGCCTGCCCAGGTGCTGGCTTAAGCCCACCCGGGCGAAGATATCGTCGCTGTTGCTGATGAGGATCACCGGCAGCAGGCCCTCGCCGTAGCCCCTGCGGCATACCGAGGGGGAGGCAAAGCCGTAGCCGCACAGCTTATCAGGCTTGACGCCCTGGCGCAGAAGATAATCTATCCACAATTGCGCCACAGCGCCGCCCTGGCTGTGCCCGGCGGCGAACATGCGAAAGGGGCTGTCCTCATGCTGCATGCTGTCCAGGATGTCCTGCAGCGTCAGGCTTTCAAGGCCCAGGGCCCCTGCAGCGGTGGGGAAGGCCATGTTGGGGGCGTTGTTTAAAAACTGCCGCATGATGCTTTCAAACCCTGCATGCAGGCCGTCGGGGTGGGCGAAGTTGAAGTTGGGTATCCAGTCCACCATGCGCTTGCCGGTGCCGGCAAAGCCAATGGCCACCAGCCACTTATCCTCTGCCTGGTGCAGCATCACCACGGCGCGGCCGGTGTCGCTTTCCCACACCTGTTTCAGCATCGCCCGGGCAGAGAGGAACATGCCGGTGGACCCCTTCAGCCGCTGGGTGACAGCTTCGGTCCACATATTGCTGATGCCCTGTCGGAAGGAGCGGTCCTCCTCCGCCGCACGGATGCCCCTTAGCAGCCGCCGGTCAATCTGCATGGTCATGTCAGTCCAGCCTGCCTCCAGCCAGGGGCGCAGGTTAAAGCTGTAGGCAGCGGCCGCCAGTTCCAGGGCGTAGCGCCCTGCATCCCGGTTATAGCCCTCTTTGGGGTCTGACAGCAGCGGCGACACGTCCTCTAAAATGATCTGGGTGTATTGCCCGTAGGTCAAAACGCCATCACTCCTTTTTCTGCCCTCATTTTATCACGGGGGCAGGGCTGGGGCAAGCAAAGGGGCTGACTAGCAATAAATTGCTCGTCAAAAAAGGTCTTTCAGACCCTTTTTTGCCGGAAGGGTCGATGGGCCGTTTGCCTCTCGCTGCGCTCGCGGGCGGCAAACGGCAAGGAAACTTTTGCT
>CAYFSQ010000004.1:50928-56126 GCA_964345895.1 uncultured Oscillospiraceae bacterium | reverse complement strand
ACACGTGGGTCTCCAAAACCTTTGTTGAGGGTTCGAGTCCTTCTGCCCCTGCCAACAAAACACCCTTGAAATCTTCATGATTTCAAGGGTGTTTGCTTTCCCCCTATTCTATTAGCACTTTTCTGAAACGACTACCGGTTCCCGCTCTGCTGATGCGCGCTGCTGCCGGCGTATTTCCGCGTCGCTCTCCAAGACCACTTTGCAAATATTGGCTAAAACAGGCCCAACAATCAGCCCAAGGAAGCCCATCAGCTTAAGCCCCACATACATGCTTGCCATGCTGATGAGGGGGTACAGCCCCAGCTTTTGTCCGACAATGCGCGGTTCAATCACCTGGCGAATCACAACAACCACCAGGTACATGACGCCCAGGCGTAACCCCAGTGAAAGATTGCCCGCAAAGAGGTTGAATAGTGACCAGGGGATCAGGAATGTGCCGGCGCCAATAATTGGCAATACATCTAAACCGCCTATGACAATACCCATAATCAGCGCGTAGTCGATCTGGAACAAGGTAAACCCGATAACCAAGGCAAACATGATTGCCAGAGAAATCAAAATCTGCGCCTGCATTTGTTTAAGGACAGCGCTAAAGATGCTCTTGCGCAGGCTATCTCCGCGGTTGACAATGGGTTCGGGCAGGGCACGAATTAAATAGTTTCTGATTCTCTCTTTATCGCTGACAAAATAGAATGAGGACATCATGGTCATCACCACAAACAATATGGCATGAGGGATGCCGGTAAAGGTAGACCAGGCCCCGGAAGCCACCGCAGGGGTTAAGCGGGATACAAGGCCGCGTATGGTTTCAGACAACGCGGCGATAATCTGATCTAAGCGGGAAGAAATAATCTCCTGCTCGGGTTCCAGCATATCAGGGGTTAACTTGTCGACCCACCCCTGCATAGTATCCTGCACCCAGGAAATAATGCCGGGCACGTTGTTGACAAGCTTTTCCCCTTCAATGATCACTTGGCGAAGGAGAAACAAAAGAACAATGGTTATGATGCCATAGACTATCAGCATAGAGATTAGCGTCGCAAGCTTCACTGGGCTTTTTATTTTTCGCAGCCCTTTTGCCAATAGCTTAACAAGGGGACTCATCAGAGCAGCAAAAGTCAGACCAATGACAAAAGGCCAAGTAAACGGCAACACCTTCAATACAAAAACAGCACTTAATATGACCGCTGCTATCAATAAAATTTTTCTTGGAAAGTCGTTGTATTGACGGTCCCACTCCGCCAAGCGCTTTGCTAATTCACCCATAATGCCTCCCTCACAACGTCCGGCATTTGCCGCGGAAGTTATCGTTTATTTTCCAACACAGAAATTTGAGAATACGGCGTCCAACAGTTCTTCGTCCACATGGTCTCCTGTAATGCGCCCCAAGGTTCTCAGCGCTGTTTGCAGGTGAACTGCACATAACTCAATGCTGTCCCCCTGCTGTAGCGCGGTTGTTGCTTCATCCAGTGCTTCTGCTGCCTGGCGGGCAAGCAGGATGTGCCGCTCCAGCGTCAACTGGCTGTCCAGCGGGTCCCCCGCCGCTTTGACAATTGCGGCCTTCACCTGATCCATCCCTTCACCTGTATGAGCAGAGAAGAGAATGGCATCTTCCAGATAGGGCAGTGCGCTTAAATCGCTCTTGCTTTGCAAAAGAATACGGGGCTTGTCTTCCGTCTGCCCAAGCAACACATGCTCTTCCCTGGTCAGGGGACTTCCTCCGTCAACAACAACCAACAACAGGTCGGCATTGTGCATAGCGCCAATGGCACGTTCTACACCGATTTTTTCAATATTTTCGGCATTTTCGTGGATACCTGCCGTATCGCTTAGGTTGATACGCAGGCCATCAATCAGGATGCTGCCGTGCACAATATCCCGAGTGGTGCCGGGAATATCCGTCACAATTGCCCGTTCCTCCATCATCAGTGCATTAAACAAGGACGACTTTCCCACATTGGGAGGGCCGAAGATAATAACCTCCATGCCGGCATCCAAAAACCGGGCACTGCGCTCATTGCATGCGCTGTTTAATTTTTCTGAAAGGGCTGCTGCTCGCTGCGCCATCTCTTCGACGGTTTGTACTTCATCCACTTCGTCGGGAAAATCAAGGGCTGCTTCTATGCCGGAAAGCATGTCCACCAGCTCCTTCTGTATGGCATGAATAAAGGTAAACGCACCGCCCTGAAGCTGGCGCATGGCCGCCTTTGAGGCCTTAGTGCCCTGTGCGGAAACGATGCTCATCACCGCTTCTGCACGACTTAAATCCAGCCTGCCATTTAAGAAGGCGCGCCTGGTAAATTCGCCAGGCAAGGCCGGCTCTGCCCCTAATGAATATAACAACTTCAGCACCCGTTGGGCAATGTACTCGCCGCCGTGGAGCTGCAGTTCCGCCACATCTTCCCGGGTATAGCTGCGAGGTGCACGCATAATAACAGCCATGCATTCGTCCACAACCTCTTCTTGGTCATAGACCTTGCCATATAGCATGCGGTGGCTTTCCCATGGTGCATCTGCTTTTAAGGGCTTGAAAACCTTATGCAAAAACTCCTCAGCGCGGTCTCCACTGATGCGTACAATGGCAATGCCGCCAATCCCCGGCGGTGTTGCCAACGCTGCAATGGTTGCATCCCGTTTATCCATACCTTCACCTCCCCATGCATTATACTGAAAAGTACCCCTTCATTGCAAGGAACACACCCCAGGCAACGTTGCGAAAATATCGGAGATACTCTATAATGATTGGGAATCGAAGGAGGATCGTCCATGGCTTTTGCGCACCTGCATCTACATACAGAATACAGCCTTTTAGACGGCGCATGCCGCATCAAACCCTTGATGAAGCGGCTTAAGTCATTGGGTATGGATGCCTGTGCCATGACGGACCATGGGGCGATGTACGGTGCGATTGATTTTTTTCAAGCTTGTAAAGACGCCGATATCCATCCGGTCATCGGATGCGAAGTATATGTCTGCCCCAACATGGAAGAAAAGGGCACCTACGCCCGGGAATACAGCCATCTGATTCTTCTATGCGAAAATGATACCGGGTACCGAAACCTGACCAAACTGGTCAGCGAAGGGTATACCCGTGGGTTTTACTACAAACCCCGCATCGATTATGAGCTGCTGAAGCAGCACAGCGAAGGCCTGATTGCCCTGACTGCATGCCTGTCGGGCGACCTGCCCAGGCTTCTGCTGGAGGGGCGTTATGATGACGCAAAAAGCTATGTCCTCAACATGCGGGATATCTTTGGTGAGAACAACTTCTTTATCGAAATCATGGACCATGGCATCCGGGAGGAAAAAGAAATCCTGCCTAAGCTGGTTCAATTGTCAAAAGAAACAGGCATCCCGCTGGCAGCCACCAATGACTGTCATTACCTTGAAAGGGAAGATGCTGCTGCACAGGAAGTCTTAATGTGCATCCAGACAGGTAAAACCTTGGATGATGAGTACCGTATGCGCATGGATACAAAGGAGCTGTATGTAAAAAGTGAAGCCGAAATGCTCCGCCTGTTTCCCGGTCTTGAAGACGCTGTGCACATTACCCAGGACATCGCCAACCGCTGCCATGTAACCTTCGACTTTCATACCATTCACCTGCCGGCCTTCCCTATCCCCCAAGGCGACAGCAGTGAAGGCATGCTGCGCAGGCTGTGTGAGGAAGGTTTTTCCGAACGTTATCCTGATAACTCCCCTGAGGCCAGAGCACGGCTAGAGTATGAGTTAAAAACCATTTCCACCATGGGCTATGTGGACTACTTCCTGATTGTGTGGGATTTCATTAAGTATGCCAAGGACAACGGCATCATGGTGGGCCCAGGCCGCGGCAGCAGCGCAGGCAGCATTGTCGCCTACTGCCTGGATATCACCATGGCCGATCCGCTCAAATATAACCTGCTGTTTGAACGGTTCCTAAACCCGGAACGCATCACCATGCCGGATATCGATGTGGACTTCTGCTTTGAAAGACGGCAGGAAGTTATCGACTACGTTACGGCAAAATACGGCGCAGATCATGTATCTCAGATTATTACCTTTGGTACCATGGCCGCCCGCGGTGTCATACGGGATGTGGGGCGCGTGCTGGGATATAGCTACCAGGAAGTTGATACCATTGCAAAAATGGTCCCCATGGAACTGGGCATCACCCTGGATAGGGCATTGAAGATTAACCCTGAGTTTCAAGCAAACAAGGAAAACGATCCGCGGGTAAATAAACTTGTTTCCACCGCCCTTTTGCTGGAGGGAATGCCCCGCCACGCCGGAACCCATGCCGCCGGCGTTCTGATTACAAAGGAACCCGTGCTGCACTATGTGCCGCTGCAAAAGAATGACGAGGTTATCACCACGCAATTTCCCATGGGAGACATAGAAAAACTCGGCCTTCTCAAGATGGACTTTTTAGGGCTTCGTACCCTGACCGTTATCCGGGACACCCTGGATTTAATCAGGCAGCAAGGCATTCATATGAAACCTGAGGACATTCCCATGGATGACCCCCTTGTTTATGAGATGATTTCCTCCGGCGATACCGATGGCGTTTTCCAGCTGGAAGGCTCGGGTATGCGCACCTTTTTAACGGCGATGAAGCCTCAGGTATTTGAAGATATCATCGCTGCCATTTCCCTCTACCGCCCCGGCCCCATGGAATCGATTCCCCGATATATAGCAGGAAAACACGACCCCTCCAGCATCCGCTATATAACGCCGGAATTAGCCTCTATTTTGGATGTTACCTACGGCTGCATCGTCTATCAGGAGCAGGTGATGCAGATTGTACGCGAGTTGGCCGGTTACTCATACGGCCGCAGCGACCTGGTGCGCCGCGCCATGTCCAAGAAGAAGCATGATGTCATGGACAAGGAGCGCCATAACTTTGTATACGGCCTGCCAGAGGAAGGTGTGCCTGGCGCTGTCGCAAGGGGCATCCGGCCGGAAGCAGCGGAGCAGATTTTCGATGAAATGACCTCTTTTGCCAGCTATGCGTTCAATAAGTCCCACGCCGCTGCCTATGGCATCGTCAGCGTACAAACAGCTTGGCTTAAGAAACACTATCCCGCTGAATACATGGCCGCCGTCATGAGCAGCATGATTGGCAATGCTTCCAAAATCGCAGGCTACATCCACTACTGCCGCAAAGCTGGTATTCCCCTGCTGCCCCCCAGCATCAACCATTCGGTGAGCAAGTTTAC
>CAYFSQ010000004.1:48074-50828 GCA_964345895.1 uncultured Oscillospiraceae bacterium | reverse complement strand
CCCAAGCCCTGGACGCTCTTTCTTGCAATACTGCCTACATTCAGGAACTGAGCGAGCTTGAAGATAAAGGGCTATCTGAGGACGGCAAAGCCGTACAGATGGGGGGACTTGTTTCTGCATTGCGCCCCAAGGCTACCCGCAAAGGCGGCATGATGGCATTTTTAACCTTGGAAGATTTAACCGGCCAGATTGAATGCCTGATGTTTCCCCAGGTGTATGAGCGCTTCGGCCATATGCTAAAGCAGGATGCCGCCATCAAATTATCTGGGAAGCTATCTGTCCGGGAAGATGAGGATACAAAGGTACTTGTGGATAACATTGAGGGTTTAAAGAATGTAGCTGCGGCACCTATAGAGCCCCCAGTCAGTGACATGGAGCAGGCGAAAAACGCCGAAACCAAAGTATATGTTCGCCTTTCCAGGGGGGACATGCCCCACTGTGAGCGCATATTAAAGAAAATGCCGGGTAATATCCCTGTGTATCTAAATTTGCCTGAGGAAGGCATCACCCTTCTATCCCCAAGGGATTGGTGGTGCGACGACGGGGATGACGCCCGGGCAAATCTACTGGATATCGTCCCCCGTGAAAATATAAAGGTGGTTAGTAAAAAATGAACGAAATGACCCTGACAATCCCCGCGGACATCCGCTGGACCGTAGCGCTTCGCTCAACCCTGAGCGCGGCTGGCGCCATCGCCGGCCTCTCCCTTGAAACCATCGACGATATGCGCCTTGCAGTGGATGAAGCCTTTGACTTGCTTATCCATCAGCCGCGTCGCCTTGAGTCCGTGCACCTCATCTGCCATGTTGAAGAGGATAAGTTGGATGTGCGCCTGGAAGGAAAACGCAGTTTCTCCCCCCAGCAATGTGTTCCGGCAGACGCCGAAACAGCCCGCTTGGTTATTGGCACCCTGGTTACCGACATTCACCTTGAAGGTGACTCCTGCGGCATCCACAGCGTGTGTATGTCGCTGCCTAGCTGTGGACTAAGCCATGAACGCTGATTTAATACATGATACAGCTATGTCATACGCCCTGAACCGCACAGATGCCACCCTGGACGCAGCTGTGCGGGCAGCGCTGCCCTTGACCCAAGCCATCGCAGCCCGCTTTGTCGGCCGTGGCGTGGAGTTGGAGGATTTAAAACAGGTGGCTGCCCTTGCGCTGGTGGAAGCCCTTCAGCGTTTTGAGCCAGACAGAGGCCTTCGCTTTACCACCTTTGTAACCCCCACCATCACGGGCAAGGTACGCAACTATATCAGGGACAGGGCGCAGCTATTAAGGTCGCCCCGTGGTTTGCGGGAAAACGGTATAAAAATGGACCGGGCCAACGAACAGTTGATGCAGACATTGCGGCGCGAACCTTCCGTGCAGGAGCTGGCAGATGCTTTGGGATGGGACATCCAGCAGGTATTGGATGTGCAGACCATGCGGGATAAGACAACGGTTTCCTCCCTGGATACACCGGATGAGGATGGGTTGCTGCTCTTTGACCGGGTTGGTGAAGAGGACGTTAGCTTTGACGCTTTTGAATTAAAAGAAGACTTAAAAAAAGCCTTAACGGTTCTTTCTGATACAGAAAAACGACTGCTGACCCTGCGCTTTTCGAAAAGGCTTTCCCAAAGCGTCACCGCCAAGCACCTTGGCTTAACCCAGATGCAGGTTTCCCGCATGGAGAGACGGATGTTAGCCACCCTCAAACAAGAAATGATGGCAGAATAAAATTTTGAAAGGACACCATGTTTCAGCGCGATGATCAATGCCGGATATTCGGCGTTACAACTTTGGAAAACCTCTTTTTTACCGAATATCTGCCCGACGCAGAAGGCGATTTCGTCAAGGTATATTTAAGCTGCCTGTACCATAGCCAGCTTCAGGACGAAGGCTTTGGCGTGAAGGAAATGGCAGGCGAATTATCCATGGATGAAGCGCGCATTGAAGCCGCCCTGCGGTATTGGGAGCGGCGGCGCTTGCTGTCGCGCTTCAGTGATAATCCCCCTGCCTACAAACTGCACCATTTAGGGCAACGAATGCTGACAGGCCAGGACAGCGTGGGCGGCGACCGCACCTATATTCATTTTTCTGAAGCGGTGTATGCCCTCTTTGCAGACAGGCGAAAAATTCGCCCTAATGAGATTGCCACTGCCTATGAATGGGTGCAGGACCTTGGCTTGCAGCAAAGCATTGTATTGATGCTGCTAAGCCACTGCATCGCCACCCGGGGTATCGGATTTACATTCAAATACGCAGAAAAAGTTGCTGTCCACCTGAAGGAAGAGGGTATCCTTACCGAGGAAGAAGCCGAGGCATTTTTCAACCGAACAAGGCAGGTACGGGAGGGCGCAACAGCGGTGCTGCGCCGCTTTGGCTTACGCCGCGCACCGACGGAGGATGAACTGAATCTCTATCAAAAATGGCTGCATGATATGGGATTCTCTGCCGAAGACATACTTGAAGCCTGCGCAGAAACCGTCAAGGCAAGCAACCCTACCTTTGCTTATTTGAACGGCATTTTAGAGGGACTCCATAAGAGACGGGGTGCTGTAAGCGTAAGAGCCCAGTTGAAAGGCGAAAACGATTTGTTAGAAGCCACCAAGGAAGTATTGCAAATTCTGGGCGTGCGGGCAAACCCGGTCAGCGTGCAAAACGCATATAAAGTTCTGAATGCACAGTACCCCCATCAAATGATTTTGTTGGCTGCTGAGGCTGTGCACCGAAAGAATGGCAAGTTTGAGGATCTGGCAATCGCCCTGGC
>CAYFSQ010000004.1:43848-47974 GCA_964345895.1 uncultured Oscillospiraceae bacterium | reverse complement strand
ATTGAGGAGGCAAGAAAAAACCGTGCAACGTGAGAATCTATTGCAAGCGCTGCACGCTTGCCGCGCGCAGCAGCCAATCAACCGTCAAAGAGAAGTGATGCATGAAAGTACTGCTATTAGCAAGTGTCCGGAAATCGGCGTGTTGCTGGAGCAGCGCAAACAAGCCATCATGCAGGGGCTTCAGAATGCCATGTCAGGCATTGTACAACAAAAGCTGCCCGAAGAGACCCTGCAAAGAAGCGAGCGTATTCGAACTTTATTGATTGAAAACGGTTTTCCGGAGGATTATTTAGACCCTATCTATACCTGCAGCATGTGCCGGGATACCGGCTACACCGGGGAGTATAAAAAAGAATTTTGCACCTGTGTTCTGCAGCATTGCCAACAGCTGACCAGCCAGACCTTTGCCATGCCCCAAACAGAGGAAACATTTGAAGGCTATGATATTACTGTGTTTTCAAATGAGCCTTTGCCTGGGCTGGATATCACCCAACAGGAGTATGCCCTTGTCTTGCGCAAGCGTTGCGAAGACTATGCCAACCAACTCCCCCGCAGCCAGCCGCCCAACCTGCTTTTCTATGGACGCAGCGGCCTTGGCAAGACATACCTCCTTCGGGCAATCGCACAGCGTGCGCAAGAAAAAGGGATTTCCACCTTAAGCGTTACAGCCAATACCCTGCTCAATGCCATGCGAAAGTTTTACTTTTCCCACGAAGCGGAGGGCATGGCCTTATTTTATGACACGCAATTGCTGTTGATAGACGACTTAGGGACAGAGCCCATGTGGGAAAACATAACTGTGGAGCAGCTTTTTGCCTTGTTGGACGCCCGTTTCAGCAGCGGCAAAAATACTGTCATCAGCACAAACTTAACCCTGACGGAGTTGCAGGCGAGGTATACCGAGCGTATCGCCTCCAGATTGACCGATGTTCGTCTTTGCCAATCTCTGCGGTTCCTTGGGGATGATATTAGAAAGAGGAGAGAACCATGATTCAACACCTTGTATTGTTCAAGCTGAAGGAAGAAGCGCAAGGCCGCAGCAAGAAGGAAAATATCGCCATCGCCAGGGAGATTGCCAGCCGTTTTACAAAGGAAATTTCAACCTGCCGCAGCGCACACATTGTAGAAAACATGCCAGGCTCCCCCAGCAACAATGAGGACATCATGCTCATCTGCACCTTTGATGATTTGGAAGGCCTCTACTATTACAAGGACCATCCTACCCATGTTGCCTTTGGGGAGTTTATCACTTCCGTTCGGGAAAAGCGTACCAGCATCGACTACGAAGAATAACATATAAAACAGGGGCTGTTGCAAAAGAAAATTTGCAGCAGCCCCTGTTTTTTAGCGCTTAGTGCTTTCCACGCCTCCGCTGAAAGAACTTGACCGTTTCCACAATGGGGACGACGGTGATGGCCAATGCCATAGAAATCGCATACTCGATGAAGCTGATGCTCTCAAACCCAAAGGCGTTGCTGAGGAAGGGTACAAAGATGACCGCTGCCGTCAGAATCATGGATAGGAACATGGCGCCATACAGGTACTTGTTATGGGTGTGCAGAGAGAATACGCTGCCCCTTTGTGAACGCATGTTGAAGGAATGGAACACCTCCGCCATGCTCATGGTCAGGAATGCCATGGTCATACCGTCTGCGGAGTTGACAAACTCCCACCTGCCAGATTCTACAAAGTGGCCGATCAGGTAGGCCGCAAGGGTAAGGATGGCAACCATGACACCCTGGTACATGGCATCCACACCTAGGCCGCCCGCGAAGATCCCTTCGTCCTTCTGCCTGGGCGGACGGTTCATTACATCCTTGTCTGCAGGCTCCATCCCCAGCGCCAAAGCCGGGAAGGTATCGGTAATTAAGTTAATCCACAATAGATGCGGGGGCTTGAGGATGGTAAAGCCAATCATGGTGGCTACGAAGATGGAAATAACTTCACTTAAGTTAGAGGAGAGCAAGAACTGAATCGCTTTGCGGATATTGTCATAGATGCGGCGGCCTTCCTCTACAGCGGAGACGATGGTCGCAAAGTTGTCATCAGCAAGCACCATGTCTGCCACATTCTTCGTAACATCCGTTCCAGTAATGCCCATACCGACGCCGATATCCGCACGCTTGATGGAAGGCGCGTCGTTGACTCCGTCCCCTGTCATAGCGGTCACGCGTTCTGCATCCTGCCATGCTGATACGATGCGCACCTTGTGTTCTGGCTGCACCCGTGCATAAACAGAGTAATCCTTGATGGTCTTTTTTAGCTCTTCATCGCTTATTCCATCCAGTTGGGCACCGGTAATGGCTTCATCAGAGGAAGTAATCATGCCCAGTTGTTTGGCAATGGCAGCGGCTGTGTCCTTATGGTCACCCGTTATCATGATGGGCCGAATGCCAGCGCTTTTGCATTCCTCAATGGCAGGCAACACCTCCGGCCGAACGGGGTCCAGCATACCAACCAGGCCAATAAAAATCAGGTTCTTTTCTAAATGATCGGGGGACAAGTCCTCAGGCATGGTTTCCCATACGCGGTAGGTGCCACACAGCACCCTCAGCGCTTCTTCTGCCATGTCTTTGTTTGCTTGTTCAATCTGAGAGCGCTTTGCTTCCGACATGGGCTGTACATTGTTGCCGTCCCAATAGTGGATGCAGCGCTTCAACAATACATCCGGCGCACCCTTTGTGTATTGCATAATCTTATCGTTTTCTTTGCACAGGGTAGACATCATCTTGCGCATGGAATCAAAGGGAGCCTCCCTTACCCGGGGGCTGGCTTTTTTTAATTCCGGCTTGGGCATGCCCAGCTTGGCGGCATAGGCAACCAGGGCATTCTCGGTTGGTTCCCCTACGGCATGGCCGTCTTCCCATTCCGAGTCGCTGCACAACGCCAATGCCTTGGCAAGGAAAGTTTCATCAGCGCTTTCATGCTTAACAACGGTCATCTTATTCTGTGTCAAAGTGCCTGTTTTATCCGAGCAGATAATCTGGGTAGAGCCCAGGGTCTCTACCGCCGTCAAGCGGCGGATAACGGCGTTGCGCTTGGACATGTTGGTAACCCCAATGGACAGAACGATGGTAACAACCGTCGCCAGCCCTTCCGGGATGGCAGCAACCGCCAGGCTGACAGCAATCAGGAAGGTGTCCAGCACCGTTTCCAGCTCCATGTTGCCGCTTCTGACAAGGCTGAACACGAAGATAAATACACAGATGCCCAGAACCAGGTATGTCAAAATCTTGCTGAGTTGATTCAGCTTGATTTGCAGCGGCGTTTCCTGCTCCACTGTTTTGGTGATGGCATCCGCAATTTTCCCCATCTCGGTATCCATACCGGTGGCCACCACAACCGCTGTGCCGCGGCCGTATACTATGGTGGAACCCATGTACACCATGTTTGTCCGGTCGCCCAAGGAGACATCCTTCGCTTCGTCAGAAACATTCAGGGTGTCTGCCACCTTGTGCACAGGCAGGGATTCACCGGTCAGGGCTGCCTCTTCGCTTTGCAATGAAGCCTGCTCGATGACGCGGCAATCTGCCGGCACTGCCGCGCCTGCCTCCAGCATAATGATGTCGCCCGCCACCAGGTCCTCCGACTTTACTTGAACGATGTGCCCATTGCGAAGGACATTTGTGGTGGCTGCAGCCATTTCCTGTAATGCTTCGATGGCCTTCTCCGCTTTGCTTTCCTGGTACACACCGAGAATAGCGTTTAAAAATACGACAATCATAATGATAATGGCATCGGTGGGTGTTTCCCTGTCAATGCTGCTGGTAACTGCAGAAATCACCGCTGCAACCATCAGGATAATCAGCATGGGATCCTTCAGCTCGTTGAGAAAACGCTGAAAATTGCTGATTTTATCCGCTTCCTTCAGTTTGTTCTTGCCGTTTTTTTGAAGGCGGTTTTCTGCTTCCAAACTGCTAAGGCCTTCCAGGCTGCTTTGAGTTTGTCGAAGAACCTCCTTAACAGGTGTCAGATACGCTTTCATGTTCATCCTTCCCTTTCATAAAAAAACCCATGCACAGTACCTGCGCATGAGTCTCGTTCTTTCAGAAACGCCAAGGCTTGCGCCCAGTGTTGTTGACATTTCTACGCATCGCGTGAACTACTCCCTCATGGGAATCCACGG
>CAYFSQ010000004.1:41502-43748 GCA_964345895.1 uncultured Oscillospiraceae bacterium | reverse complement strand
ACCATGTGCTACAACATCCCCATCCTCAGCGAAATATTGTCCAACCCCGATGCCCGCGCC
Organism: uncultured Oscillospiraceae bacterium; assembly: GCA_964345895.1. GTDB lineage: Bacteria > Bacillota > Clostridia > Christensenellales > Aristaeellaceae > DTU024. The sequence goes on along the minus strand of CAYFSQ010000004.1, from coordinate 43,688 downwards.
CTCTACCTGTTTCCAACAAAGAGCCTGTCCGCAGACCAGGTGTCTGAGCTTTATGAAATTGTCACCCAGTTGGGGGAGGATATTAAAACTTACACCTACGACGGGGACACCCCGGCTTCTGCCCGGCGGGCAATACGCCAGGCCGGCCATGTCGTCGTGACGAACCCTGATATGCTGCACTCTGGTATCCTGCCCCATCATACCAAGTGGGTGAAGCTGTTTGAAAACCTCAAGTATATTGTTATTGATGAAATCCATACCTACCGCGGAATTTTTGGAAGCAACCTCGCCAATGTTCTTCGGCGTTTGATGCGCCTGTGCGCCTTCTATGGCAGCAACCCCCAGTTTATCCTTTGCTCTGCCACCATTCAGAACCCTCAAGAGCTGGCGCAACTATTAACCGGTCGATCCGTTACGGTTGTCGATAACAATGGTGCGCCCTTAGGTGAAAGGCATGTGGTTTTTTATAACCCGCCTATTGTCAACAGGCAGCTGGGTATTCGAAAGAGTGTGCTGCATGAAACGCGATCTGTCGCAGAAAAGTTTTTAAAGAATAAGATTCCCTCCATTGTTTTTGCCAAGAGCCGTGTACAGGTAGAAGTGCTGACCAAGGCCCTGAAGGATATGACAAGAGACCCGCTGGGCAATGCCCCCCGCGTCCATGGGTATCGAGGAGGGTATCTGCCTAATGAGCGCCGCGCCATTGAAAGAGGCTTGCGGGCTGGTCAGGTGGATGCTGTAATCTCCACCAACGCCCTGGAGCTGGGCGTGGACATTGGCTCTCTTGACGCCTGTATCCTGTGCGGGTACCCGGGCACCATTGCCAGCACCTGGCAGCAGGCAGGCCGAGCCGGGCGCCGGCAGGATGCTTCCATCGTCATTATGATTGCCTCCAGCGCCGCCATAGACCAATACATCATTACCCATCCTGATTATTTCTTCAGCCAGTCACCTGAGAATGCATTGCTTAACCCCAATAACCTCTACATCATGCTGAATCATTTTAAATGCGCTGCCTATGAATTGCCCTTTAAGGAAGGCGAAACATTCGGCAATGCCCCGGGCAGCGACCAGCTGCTTGCCTACCTTGAGGAAGCCCAGATTGTGCGCCATGTCGGCGACACCTGGCACTGGGCAACGGAGGATTTTCCGGCTAGTGAAATCAGCCTTCGTACTGCCATGACAGAGAACTTCCTGATTATGGACATCACTGACCCTGCTCATGTGAAAGTTGTCGGTGAAATGGACCGCTTCACCGTCCCCATGCTGCTGCACGAAAACGCCATTTACATGCATGAAGGCACACAGTATCAGGTGGATAGCCTGGATTACGATAGTTGTCGTGCATTTATTAAGCGTGTTCATGTGGACTACTATACCGATGCCGATTTGAATGTATCTCTAAGCCTGCTGGATGTGGAACAGGAAGAGGATAACGCTGGTCGGGGCGAAGTTAAGGTGACCGCCCTGGTGAAGATATTCAAAAAAATGAAACTAGACACCGGAGAAAGCCTGGGGTATGGCCCTGTGAGACTGCCTGAAACGGATATGCACACCACCGCCATGTGGTGGACCCTGGATGATAAATACGCCGCGCAACACGAGAAAGACACCCTTCAAAATGGCATGATGGCCATCAGCAATGTATTGCGCATTGTTGCGCCCCTTTACCTGATGTGCTCCCCGCGGGATTTAGCCGTCAGCTACCAGGTAAAGTCTCCCTTTACCAACAAGCCCACGCTGATATTGTATGATAATTGCCCCGGCGGCGTTGGCCTGTCTGAGAAGGCTTTTGCCATGCGCGATACCCTTTTACACCACAGCAGCCTGCTGATACAAGATTGTGACTGTATACACGGCTGCCCCTCCTGTGTTGGCCCGGTAGGCGAGGTGGGCATGGATGGCAAGAAAACAGCGCTTAAGTTATTATCCAATCTGATAGAAGGAGGGATGTAGATGCCGCCCCTTCAAGGCTATAAAAGGGAACTGGACTACACCTATTCCCCCGGTATTTTTCCCACCCTAGAAGCGTTGCACAAGCGCCCCCATGCCGTTCGCCGGGTTCTTCTTTCCAGTGAAATCCACCAGAGCGAAGGTCTAGTGCAGATTAAAGCCCTGTGCGATAAGCATCATATCCGCATAGAACAGGCAGACAAAATCCTAAGCCGCATATCCGGCAAAGATAA
>CAYFSQ010000004.1:39538-41402 GCA_964345895.1 uncultured Oscillospiraceae bacterium | reverse complement strand
CTGTATCCCTTTATGCTGACAGGCTCTGTATCCTTGGACGAAGCAATCAAGCATGTTTTATCCCCCCATGCCCTTGTCATGGGAAACGAAGGCGCTGGTTTGCCCGAAGAATTCCAACAAAAAGGCACCCCTGTGCGTATACCACACAGTGATGCCATCGATTCCCTTAACCTGGCAGTTGCCGCCTCCCTTGGCATGTATGCCTTTTCACAAGCGGAGCAAAAAAACTTATAACGGATTTTTTGAAGGAGTCCCAGCCTTGCGCGGATATTTGCGGGGGGTGGGGCTTTTTTTATTGAATACCTGAATGTAATGTTCTCGCCCCGGTAATGCAAGAGGATGCAAAGCACCCAGCTCTCCGCCCAGCACTTCACTGGCCTTTGCAGCAGCTTCCTGCTCTTGTAAAACGGAGGGGCCTTTCCAACAAATCGCATGTCCATGAACTTTAACCAAAGGCAGCAGATACTCGCATAAAACATTCAGAGGTGCTACAGCCCTTGCGGTAACCACATGATACTTTTCCCTTCCTTTTCCACGCCCCGCATCCTCAGCGCGGTCGTGGACAACCTCCACATTGTTGAGCTGCAGTTCTTCAACCACGTGGGCCAGAAAGGCGCATCGCTTCTGCTGTGAGTCCAGCAAGGTCACCTGCATATCCCGCCTGGCAATGGCCAACACCATCCCGGGAAAGCCTGCGCCAGTCCCCACGTCTATCAGCTTTGCGCCGAAGGGAAAATATGCAGTATGGGATAGCGGCATCAGAGAATCTGCGTAATGAAGCAGCGCCATGTCCTTCTCATCCACATTGGTCAGATCCATCCGGGTGTTCCAATCCAGCAAGAGGGTATGGTATTGCTGAAGTTTTTCGCAAGTCTCCTCTGATAAGGAAAGCCCTGCTGGTAGCAGGAGTGCCATTAATTGTTCAATCACGCTTTTTCTCTCCTCCAAGAAGGTAAAATACAACTTGCTCCAACGCGCCTTCTTCTGCCAGTTGACCGCTTTTAATCAAAAACTCTGTGTCCACACAGTAATCATAGCATTCCTTCAGGTACTTGCTGGAAAACCTGCGTACCATGCCCTGCATCTTTTTTACCACAAAGGGGGGCACGGCTAACTGTTGAGCGATGGTACCTGATTGAACACCGTTTTTTGACAAAATCGCAACAAATAAAAGCTGTCGATATTGGCGCTGCAGCAGCGCCAGCAGCATCAGCCGCTGCTCGCCCTCACGCAAGAGGTTATTCATCAGCGATATTGCTTTGGCCGCATTGCCCTCCACTACATTGTCTGCCAAGTCAAACACCTTATACTCTGTGGTGGGGGTAACCACTGCCCTGATATCGCTTTCCTCAACAACCTCGCTATCCCCGGCGTAGGCTGCCACCTTTGCTAGCTCATTTTTTAGTGTAATCAAATCCCGACCAACTGCAAAAATCAATTGATCAGCCGTGCTGCGGGCAATCTGCTTGCCTTGCAGCTTTAATTCCCGGGCAATCCATTTTACAAGGCCATCATTTGTTAGGGATTCAAAGCTGACAAGGCCGCCCAGCTTATTCATTTCTTTGTATAGTTTGCGGACACCGTTCGCTTTGCCCCGGGTAAAAAAGACCAGGCAGGTTGTGGATGGCAGGTTTTTTATATAGGCACATACTTTGTCCCCATCTGAATCACCTTTTTTCCCCGCCTTGGGGCCGTCCTTTGAACTTCCCGCTAACAAAGCACTATCCTTTACAATAACCAGTCGCTTGTCGGCCATCATGGGCAAGGTTTCGCAAACGGCAATCAATTCTTCGGAAGATGGGTTCGTCAGCACCGTTTCATTCATATCCCCAAAGGGCGGTACAATCACCTTGCTTCGAATCTG
>CAYFSQ010000004.1:19771-39438 GCA_964345895.1 uncultured Oscillospiraceae bacterium | reverse complement strand
ATCCCACCAAATCGCCATGGACATATCATTGGCATGAAGGCCTGGGTAGGTTTTATCCTGATAAGGCCAAACCACCTCAGCCTTTACTCTGCCTGAGCGAAGCGTATCCCCTGCACCAACGCGCTTGACTGGGATTCCGGCCTCCTGCGCCTGCATAATTAACGCAAAAGAACCTTCCGTATCCGGCGCATTCTCCGCATGATGAGCCAGCCAAATTTCTTGTATCGGCACCTTTTGCTCTAGCAGTTGTTTCAACCCACCCACATGGTCAGCGTGCAGGTGGGTAATAAGCAGCACATCCACCTTACGCCCGGTGGATAGAAGATACCCTGCTAAGTCCCCACCATGTTCGCCGGTGTCTACTACATAGGTATGATGATTATCCTGCACTACAGCGGCATCCGCACTGCCCAAGCTAAACTGCATATAGGTAACATTACGCTGCACCGATGTGAAAGACAATCCCAGGGAAAGCAAAACCAAGCTGCTGATGACCCATATTCTCTTTCGAGGCCGAAGCAATGTATACCTGCTAAGCAGTAAAAGTATACCATACAATGCTACGCCCCACCACCAGTCCACTGCCGCCAAAGAAACCACCGTATAGGGCAAATCAGCAAAAAAGGAGGTTGCCTGAAGAAAGAAGACTGTCATCCAATTAACAGGGATTGCTGCAAGCTGCGCAAAAGGTGTCCACAACAATGCAGAGGCTATGACAAATAGATATGCTGGCATCAATATACCGACAAATGCTATGGCCAAAGGGCCTACCAACAATGACACCAAAGAAAATTGGCGAAATACATTGACGACTGGTACCAGCGTATAAGCGGAGGCAGAGAGGGTTGCACCGTAGGAAAGGGCAAGCCAGCGCAGTATTCTGTTTTGATAAAAGCGGTTGTTTCGAAAGATGGTGTTCAACTGATCCCCAGTGATTACAATGCCTAGCACCGCCAGGAAGGACAGTTGGAAACCAACATGCATGATGTCCAGCGGTCGCATCGCCACAATTACTATAAAGGCAGCAGCCAGGCTGGTTAAGGTATCCCGGCGCTTTCGCAGCGTTCTACCGTATAGTAAAATCAGCGTCATGATGGTCGCGCGCAGAACAGAGGCTGTAAAGTTCAGGAAACGGCAATAGAGAAGCAGAACAAGAAAGATTATATAAAAGCGCGCCTTGGGTTTAACGCCACAAAAGCGCAAAACCTCATGGAGGATGCCCATCAGCAAACTGACATGCAGCCCTGAAATAGCCAAAATATGCGCAATCCCCGCATCCCGGAAGGATTGGGTTACCTCTTCCTCAAGGCCTGTCCTGTCGCCAATCAGCAGCGCTTTGGGTAAAGCGCTGTTTGCCCCAAAGAGTATGTCCAGCTGATTCGCAACCCATATCTTTCCCCGCAACCAGGGGTCCAAGTGTTCGGTGCGGATGGGGATGGCGACATCCCTATCCCGGAGGCCTGAAATGCCCACAGTAATGCCTTTTTGCATTAAGAACATGCGAAAATCAAACCCATAAGGGTTCACTTGACCTTCCGGATGATACAGACGGCCAGTAAAAGCTACTTTCTGGCCATCAAGCGGTACAAAGGTTTCCTCCCCAGGGTAGTATGTCCAGTATGCCTTGTTAATCTGGTAGGTTTCTTCCTGTTCGTTCTTGAGGTACACATCCCTTAAAACGGTTCGGACACGGCTATCACCCACCCGTACATCAGCTAGATCAGTGGCAGTCCCCACGATACGATACGACCCCTCCGGAGGAAGCGCAGGATGGTTTGCAAAAGCGCCTCGCAGCATGCCACCGAACAAGAGAAGGAAGCATACCCCAAGTATGATAGGCCTTTTCGCCCGTAACAAAGAAAAAATAAGGACTAACGATAGGAACAAACCTATCCCAATCGCTGGGTATACAGGCACAGGCCACATGATACCTGCAAGGATGCCACCGCCAAAGAAGAGGGCAGCACATACCAGCGGGCGCTGAATGAAAAAAGAACGCTTGTTCATATGTTGATCTGTAAGCCAGGATGTGCTGCTATGCTGTCAGGGTAAACCGCCCTGGCCTCCTTAAGCAGCGCATGGATGTCCTGCCCAGGCGGAAAATGCGTCAACACAAGTTCCGCATGGTCCGTTGACAAGGCTAGGGAAGCCGCCATCTCGGCGTTCATATGGGGGGATGTAGAAGTCCACTGCACTTTGCTGAAAGCTGCATCGCAAAGCAAAACATCCGCTTCTTTGCAAAACGACTTTAAACTCTCTATTTCAGCAGCATCCCCCGTATAGACCAGGGTCGACCCATTTAGCATGACCTTGACGGCAAAGGAAGGCATGGGGTGTTTTGTTGGAAAGGCTTCGACTTGAAAAGCTCCTATCCTTTTTACATCTCGAAGGCTGTGCAAAATGAATTCCGGACATTCACAAAGCGTTCTCAGAGGAGCATTCTCCTCTGGCCCATAGACATGGAGGCGCGACTTTTTCGATTGCAGACAGTACTGCAAAGGCAGCAAGTCGGAGGCATGGTCGTAGTGCCAATGGGTAATGATGATGCCATCCAAGGAGAGAGGGTCTGTCAACGCAAGCAGCCTGCCGAGCACACCGCTTCCGCAGTCCAGCAGCAGGGTTCTTTCCCCCTCAGATACCAGGTAACCGGAACAAGCACCGTTGGCGGCAGGGTATCCGCCGCTACAGCCCAGTATGGTAACTTTCATGCTTTCCCCTGTTCTCCATCCCGCATTAATGCGCGTACCGATAGAACAAACACAGCCACACACAGCAGCATTGCCTGAAGGGATGGCACCGTATTGCTTGCATTAATTACAATTGCAGCCATATTATACACCATATGAAAAAGAATAGGTAAAAATAAACCATTGAATTTTAAGGCCATTTTTGCCAGCAAGCCCCCAATCACCAATAGCGCAGGGAAGCCCTCAACAGACAGGTGCAGCACGGCAAAGAGAATGCTTGTCAGATAAAGTGCAGCCTTCTCGCCCTTTGTTTGCTTTATCAGCCGAAGCAGTACGCCGCGAAACAGCAACTCTTCGCTGACTGCAGGAATCAGCGCGGCAAATATAAACGCCCCAACATACTGTAAAGGGCTGACAGGGTTGTGCATCATCGGCACAAAGGGTTCGTAGCCAAAGGACGTAAGTATTGCAAGCCAGAAAACAACCAGCAGTGAGCCTGCCAATGTAAAGGAAACTGCACTGATCATAGAAAGCCCTGCCTGGTATGAATCAGGCAGCGCAAACTGGTCAAAAAGTTCCTTCTTGCCACAGTAGGTCATATATAGAAGCAGTGCTGGCAATCCCAGCATCAAGATTTCCTGAAAAGCAGACAAGCCATACTGCAGGATGAAGGCATGCTGCTCTTTGGAGCCTTCAGAAAGCAAACCCAGAAAAAAGCGCGGCAACAAAAGGCCTGCAAGAAAAAGCAGCAGACAATATACTATTACATTGAATCGTCTATGCTTCAATGGTATATTTCCCGCCAATCCGATCCCGCCATGTCATATCTACCTGGATATCCCGACCTGCTTCAACGCCATGTTTCAGCAGTTGTTCGCAGACCGTATCCATGGCCAATTCCGGCGTGTTATTCTCGTGACTCAAGTGGCCAAGCAAGGCATGCTTCACCCCTGTTTCGCCAAGCTTTAGCAGCGTCAAGGCACAGTCCTCATTGCTTAAGTGTCCCTTGGAACCCAGTATTCTCTGCTTCAGACGGTAAGGGTAGCAATCGTTGTTCATCACCATCTGCGGGTCGTGGTTGCTTTCCAGTAAAACCAAGTTGGTGCCTGCCAGGTTTTGCACGACTTTTTTGGTCACAACCCCCATGTCCGTCGCAACGGCCACGCTGTATCCGCCGTGGTAAAGCCTGAACGCCACTGGCTCCCTTGCATCGTGAGAGATACCAAAGGACGTAACAGCGATATCTCCCACATAAAAATCTTCCTCCGTATTAAAAACTCGCCGCTGCCAGGCGGGAATCTCTCCGGCGGATTTGTACATTCCTTCCCAGGTGTTCTCATTGGCATAAATGGGGATGCGATACTTGCGGGCCAATACCCCGGCACCACGGACATGGTCGACATGCTCGTGGGTAACCAGGATGCCGTTAATGGTTTCGGGTAAGATGCCAAGTTGCCCCAGCAACTCAGTGATTCTTTTCCCGGTGAGGCCTGCATCGACCAACAAGCGGGTTTCCCCCGCTTCCACCAGGGTGATATTGCCGCTGGAACCGCTGGATAAAGAGCATAAAGCAAGATTCATCAGTATTTTCCTTATAAACGTAGTTGTTGCCTGCAAAAAACGGCAAAGGGGTCATTACCCGCAAATGGTAAAATGTCAAAATCCCACTGCCGCTAAACAGCCGTGGGATTCTCTGGTAGCGGCGGTGGGACTTGAACCTACGACACTCCGGGTATGAACCGAATGCTCTAGCCACTGAGCTACGCCGCCAAAATGGTTGCGGGGGGGGGACTTGAACCCCCGACCTCCGGGTTATGAGCCCGACGAGCTACCGAACTGCTCTACCCCGCGTCATGGCGTCTTGTGACGCGAAATTCATATTAACACGGCTTCAAAAAATTGTCAAGCCTGTTTCTAAGTCTTTCTTCATCATCTTTCCCATCAGATAATCCCTTGGAATACCTGCAAATCAGTCAAACAAGGTTACGTTGAAAATATAGCGGTCTACTAAAAATTTATTCTTTCGGTATATTCCTTCATCGATATAGATTTGCCGAAAAGTCTGATACAGGTGCTTTTTAATGCGGATATTGCGGGGCAGTTTAAAAAGGGTGCGCCAGGTTTGCCCCGACGTTGTCCAGAAATAATTATAGACGACATTCGGAATAAAGCGAACACGCTGCACCTTGTCGTAGTATTTCATATTAAACTCAAAATCCTCGCCCCAGGCAAGGCGCTGATGAAAGCGTAAATTATACTTTTCAATCAAAGCCCTGGAATACAGTTTGTTCCACAGCGCACTGTAAAAAAAGCTGCCGGGGTAGCGCACCAGAGCGGCTAAAAAGGCTTCCCTTTCCATCGCCGCATCTTCTTTAATCAGCCCTTTGTCAACCTTGTTGTTCTGAATGCACAAATTGTAATGGGCAATGACCATATCATTCGTATCCATCGCTTGAACAAGCTTTTCTGTGGCGTCAGGCAGCAGGATGTCATCAGCATCCACAAACTGAATATATTCGCCGCTGGCCACGGCAAGGGCGGCATTCCTGGCATCCCCCGGGCCGCCATTCTTTTTATCGATAATTTTAATACGCGCATCATACTTTGCGTGCTTTACACATAAATCATGGCTGGTATCAGTGCTGCCATCATTCACCAGGATGATTTCCAAATCCCGATAGCTTTGGCTGCACACGCAGTTAAGACACCTGTCAATATATTTTTCCGCGTTGTACACTGGAATAATGACGCTGACAGTTGTAGACATTCTACGCTCCTTTGGGTTGTTATCTGTATACTACCACAATGGTATTCAATACTCAATTAAAACTGCTTTAGCCATACAATCATCCGCCTTTTGTTTAAGTACCCCTTTTCCCTTATGATTGCACCAGAGGGCGAAATATAGTATGATACATCTATGATTGTGCAGCAATCTACTGATTAGAAGGAGAGCTATTATTTGACAATTTCCATTGGCACCATGGATCAGTATATGGCTTTATTCGGTTTGAATGACAGAAACATCCGCTTGATTGAGGAAGAGCTATCCGTCCGCGTTCATCTGCGGGATAACACGCTGCATGTGGATGGTGATAAAATCAACGCCGAAGCTGCTGGACAGGTTATTAACAAGCTGCTTACTTGTTATGAACATGGCGAGCAGATAGATTTGGCAACAGTCAAGTATTACATTGACATGGCCTACAGCGGAGAGTTGTCCAGCATGGATGACCCCATGAGCGATACGATTGCCTTTAACTTTAAAGGAAAGCGTATCGTTAATAAAACGACAGGCCAGCGGGAGTACACCAGCGCCATTAAAAACCATCCCTTAACCATTGCTGTGGGGCCTGCCGGCACAGGCAAAACCTTCCTTGCTGTGGCGCTGGCCGTGGTAGCGCTTAAAAACAAAGAAGTTGACCGGCTCATTTTAACCAGGCCCGCTGTTGAAGCCGGTGAAAAGTTGGGTTTCCTGCCTGGTGATATGTCACAGAAGGTGGACCCTTATCTGCGGCCTTTATATGATGCGTTGTTTGAAATGATGGGGGCTGAAGGCTATCAGCGCCTTGTGGAGCGCGGGATGATAGAAATCGCCCCTCTCGCCTTCATGCGGGGCAGAACATTGAATAATGCCTTTATCATCCTGGATGAAGCCCAGAATACCACACCAGAACAGATGAAGATGTTCCTGACACGCATGGGAAAAAACTCCCGCTGTGTTGTGACGGGTGATTTAACGCAGATTGATTTACCCATCGTCAGGCGCTCTGGCCTTAGCGATGCGATTGATGTATTAAAAGGCATTGACGACATCAAAATTGTTTACCTGACCCAGCGGGACGTTGTTCGTAATGACCTGGTACAGCTGATTGTCCAGGCATACGAAAAGCGGACCTTGTGAAAGAGGAAGCATGGTTAGCATCTTTAAGCAAAAAGATAAAAAACATATCATTCAAAAACTAAGGGCAATCTTTACTGCCAAGGGTTTTCAGCTTGCGCTGCTGGTTGTTGTTTGTTCTGCTGTTTTGCTGTTGTTGTTTTTAGCAGCCATCACCCCCGTCAGGTATGATTTATCCATAGGCATGGTTCCCACCCATACGATACCAGCCAGCAAAGATATCGTGGATGAGGTTACCACCCAAAGAAACCGCCTGGCAGCTGCTGATGCGGTGATGCCTACCTATAAGTATCAAGATGGCGTTACAGAACAGGTGTTAATCAAGCTGGAAAGCATCAAAGCGGAGCTTGCAGCCATCGTTCAATACGCCAAGACATTGGAAGACTATTCTCTGGACAAGAAATACAACCAGGAAGAGCTAAAATACGCTTCTTCCATGCTTTCTTTGGTTAGTTTACGGGAATATCAGCTGCAATCCCTTCTGAATACACCCCAGGAGGACATTGACGGACTGTTTCAGTCCCTCACCGATACCATTCTGAACACCATGCAGGGAAATGTTACCCAGGGACAGGAAGCCACAGCCATTAACAGCATTATGCAGATTATCGGCTACCGTACTGATGTTAATATTCTTCAGAACATCGCGTTTCCTGTCCTTCGCTCCGTCATTATGCCCAATATGGTGGTTGATCAAGCTGCGACAGAGGAAGCAAAAAAGGTTGCCATGTCAGCCATTGATCCGGTTGTGTATAAACAGGGGCAAAACATTGTTGTGCGCGGCGAAGGACGTATCCGTGAAAATCAGATTAAAATGCTGAACAGCCTGGGCTTGCTCAGCAGCGACGAGGTGGACTACAGCACCTATCTTGGTGCCGGCATGGTCATGCTGCTGACCTTGCTGGCTTTCTACCTGACTCTTCTTGGGCTAAGCAGAAAAATCGCCACAGATTATAAGCGTTTGTTCATCCTCTACTTGATTATATTTATTTCCATACTGCTGTGCATTGTTGCTAAACTTGTCAACCTCATTTACCTTGCGCCGGTCTTTCTTGCGCCTATGCTTATATCGGTCACGCTGGGATATGTGCCTGCGCTGATTACCAATGCCGCTTTGTCGGTGCTGCTGCCTTTCCTCCTGTCCACCGGCAGCCATAACGCAGCAGACCTATCAAGCCTGTTGCCCACCACCCTGGTAGCCGGCTCCATGGCTGCCTTGCTGCTGAAAAACAACCTGCAGCGCGGCCATATCCTTACAGGCGGTTTGCTGGCCAGTGTAGCCGGCTTTCTAATGATTGTTGGTAATGGTGTCATGGTCAGCAGCGATACAGGTACAGTATTAAATAATGCGTTCTGGTCTTTGGGGGGTGCCCTCTTATCATCCCTCCTGTGCCTGGGATTTCAACCCGTATTTGAGTATGTATTTAATTTACCTACCCAAAGCAGGCTGCTGGATTTAAGCAATCCTACCCAGCCGCTGTTGCACCGCTTGCTGACAGAAGCCCCCGGTACCTATCACCACAGCATCATCATCGCAAACTTAGCGGAAGCGTCCGCAGAAGCCATCGGCGCTAACCCGTTGCTGGCCCGTGTCGGAGGATACTACCATGACATCGGCAAGCTGAAACGGCCACTGTATTTTAAGGAAAATCAATTTGGTCAGGCCAACATCCACGACGAAACGGACACAAAGGTATCGGCCGCCATTATCACAGCCCATATTCGCGACGGCCTCGCCATGGCGCGTCAGTACAGGCTTCCGCCGGAAGTGCAGGCCATCATCGCCGAACATCACGGTAATTCTTTGGTGATGTACTTTTACTCAAAGGCCATGCAAAACGCACCCGGCATGGAAATAGACACAGAGGATTATCGCTACGCTGGAACGCCACCCACCTCTGCAGAAGGCGCTATTGTAATGCTGTGCGACACCATTGAAGCAGCCATCCGCTCCTTGAGCAACCCCACCAGGCAGGAGATAGACACGTTTATCACCAGGCTGATCCAGAAAAAGTTGGAGGATGGCCAGCTTAGCAATGCGCCGTTAACCATGCAGGATTTGGACAAGATTGCCCAGGCATGCGCCACGGTGCTCTATGGCGTATTCCATGAGCGCATCGAATACCCAGAGGTGGAAAAGACCAAGAAGAAGCTGTGGGCAGATCCCCGATCCGCCATGAAAAACTTTACATTCTCTCCCACTGCTCCCCAGATATCTGCGGATTATCGCAAACACACACCACTCACAAATAAAAGCGACATCCCAGACTATCTGGTCAAAAAAGCACCTAAGGAAGACGAAGTAAAACCTGATTCTGCGCCAGCGAAGGAATTTTTATCTGATGAGCAATAGAGAAGTGCTGATGATCGAAGATGGTCCGTACGTCCTCTCTGCCCCTCAGGTTTCCTTGATAAAGAAAGCAGCCCAGGCCTGTGTGAATCAAGAGCAAGCCCCTCTCCCCTGCGCGGCGGGATTAACCATCGTAAGTGATGAAGAAATCCGATTGATCAACCTTCAGCATCGTATGAAGGATGCTGCTACCGACGTGTTAAGCTTTCCCACCATTGCTTTTGAGCCTGGCCAGACAGTTAAGACTGCTGAAAAACTGCTGCGCAAAGAGTGGACACCCGAGTTGAACGCCTGTTATTTAGGAGACATTGTCATTTCTATCCAGCATGCAATGAACCAGGCGGCAGCATACGGGCATACTTTTGAGCGCGAACTATGCTACCTCGTGGTGCATGGCATGCACCACCTGATGGGTTACGATCACATGAACGAAAAGGATAAAACAACCATGAGAAATGCCGAAGAAAACGCCTTGAACGCTGTTGGTGTCAGCAGGATACCCCAGGAAGAGATGCTGAAAAAGGCTGTAAGAGCAATGGAAAATGCCTATGTGCCCTATTCCCATTACAAAGTTGGCGCTTGTTTGCTGACGGAGGACGGCCAGATGTACACCGGGTGCAATGTAGAAAACGCATCCTATGGCTTAACCAACTGTGGCGAGCGCACGGCTATCTTTAAAGCGGTCAGCGAAGGGCACCGGAAGTTCCAGGCCATCGCCATCGCTGGGGAGAAGGCCGCCCCATGGCCCTGCGGTGCATGCAGACAGGTATTGTCTGAATTCTGTGCTGATATCCCTGTTTTTATCACATGGGACGGTCATACAGACCAATCCACCCTGAAGGAGCTTCTCCCCCACAGCTTCTCCCCCTCAAGTGGTATTCAGGACGTCCTGGGAAAGGAAGAGAAATGACAAGCCAACATACATCCCCTTTTCAATCAGGTTTTGTTGCGATTATTGGGCGGCCCAATGTGGGCAAGTCCACCTTGGTAAACCTGCTGGTAGGCGAAAAGGTCGCCATTGTCTCCCCCAGACCGCAAACCACCCGTAACCGCATCATGGGCGTGGTGAACCAGCCTAATGCCCAGTTGGTTTTACTGGATACCCCTGGCATCCATAAGCCCAAGACCCGCCTGGGAGACTATATGAGCAAAGCCATTCAAGAAGCCCTGCAGGGGATTGACGCACTTCTTCTCATGGTTGATGCATCTGACATCCGTCATGCGGATAGAACCATTGCAGAAACCTACGTAAAAAGTGAACTGCCGTGCTTTCTTGTAATCAATAAAATCGACCTGGTACATCCCCAGGATCTTCTTTCCATCATCCAGGACTTTTCTAAGTTTCCCTTTCAAGCCATCTTGCCCATCAGCGCACGCAAAAATGACGGGATTGATGTCCTGATGCGGGAGCTTGTTGCCGTTATGCCAGAAGGCCCTCGTTATTTCCCTGAGGATATGATGACGGACCAGCCCGAAAGGGTGCTATGCGCGGAAATAATCCGTGAAAAAGCCTTGTTGTACCTGAATGAAGAAATCCCCCACGGTGTCGGCATAGAAATTCTATCTATGAAGAGCCTGAACGATAACTTCACCGAAATCCACGCCACCATCTATTGTGAGCGGGAATCCCACAAGCGCATCATCATCGGGAAACAAGGCAGCATGATACAGAAAATAGGCACCGCCGCCCGCAAGGATATCGAAGGCTTGTTAGGTGTGCATATCCACCTGGATTTGTGGGTTAAGGTCCGTCCCGGCTGGCGTGATTCCCTAGCCGATTTGCGCACCCTTGGCTATTCGGAAGACTAAGAGGTTATATGAAAAAAATAACAATCATCCTGCTTTGTCTCATCATGGGCTTGACGACATCCTTAGCGTCAGAAGCTGCCTACAATAAGTACACCTATAGCTTTTTTGATACATTTGACACAGTCATCACCATCATCGGCTATGCCCAGGATAAAGCCACTTTCGATACCATCGCTGCCCAGGCTGAAGAAAAATTCATCAAGTATCATCAACTGTTTGATCAGTATCATGAATATAGCGGTCTGACAAATATCTATACCGTTAATCAACAGGCCGCAAAGGAACCGGTTCAGGTGCCGGAAGAACTGTATGGCTTGATTTCATTTTGCATAGAAAAGCAACCAGCCTTGCATGATACAGTCAATATTGCAATGGGCAGTGTTCTGATGCTCTGGCATGACGCCCGCGAAAACGCGGAGATGAATCCCCTTGATGCAGCCCTTCCTGACATGGCTGCTTTACAGGAAGCTGCCCAGCATATGGACATCAGCCAGGTTGTCCTCGATGATGAGAATAAAAGTGTCTATTTCAAAGACCCCGACATCACCCTCAACATTGGCGCTGTTGCCAAGGGGTATGCCACAGAATTGGTTGCACAGTTTCTGCTTAAATCTGACATGCCCTCCTTCATTATCAATGCAGGCGGCAATGTTCGCACAGGGCAGCCACCCCTTGACGGCCGGAAGGCATGGGGCGTTGCGTTGCAGGATCCAAACGCCATCATCGGCAGCGTGGAAACAGCACCGGAGACCCTGTTCCTCCACGATTTATCCGTTGTGACCAGCGGAGACTATCAACGATACTTTGTTCTGGACGGAATTCGGTATCATCATATTGTTTCACCCAAGACATTGATGCCCACCAACTATATGCGCTCAGTAACGGTTGTTACTGAGGATTCGGGCCTCGCTGATTTGCTGTCTACAACCTTGTTTTTAATGACCTATGAAGAAGGGCTTATCTTTCTAAAGGATTACCCCGACGTTGGCGCTATCTGGGTGCTGAATGATATGAGTGTGCAAATGACAGAGAACATGCACCAATACGCAGCCTCCCATGGGGCCCGCTCCAAATAAGAATCGCAACAAACAAACTGCACCTCCAATGTTGGTTTTCGTCCTGTATTGGAGGCGCAGTTGCTTATGCTTGTTATGTTTGCACGCTATGACATATGGTTTATCAATTCCCCCACAAGGGAAATCTGTTCATTAATCAGTGTGCCAATTTGCTCCGTGGTGGCCAGTTTCTGTTCATCACTTGTGCGACAGTCCCTCGTCCGCCAGGTGGCGCTTAATACATTGTTAACGGCAGAGAGCAGACAATTCGCTTCCTGCTCCAGCCTTAGTTCCTTTTGAAGGGCATGGGCCACCGCATAATACATCCCAAAGGGGCTGACAGACTGAGGGTCATTGGGTGCATTGGGCACCGTGACTGTAAATACCGTGCCATGGTTGCCAAGCAATGTTTTAAAATTGTAGCATGCGCCGCCTGATAGCAATAATGCTGTCTTTTGAATAATTTGTCCCGCATGATAATCGCTGATCAACCTGCCCATCTTGCTTGGGTGCTGCAGCATCTGAAGCATGGTGGATACACAGCCGTCTTCACAGGTAATAAGCGGTGTTTCCGAAGAAAGGGTTTTCTGGCTTGCCTGCAAATATCCTTTGAGGGCAGCCAAAGTGGCCTGCATTGCATTCAGAGGGCTTAGCACGCTGCCCTGGAACAGTTCATCAGTCTTTAGCAAAGAAACATCCCTGTCGCTATGGGATATAAAGCATTCGGCTGCAAACATTTGAAGGGTTTGGGCCGCTTCATCCAATTCTTTCTCGTCGCCAAGCAGCAGAACCAAAGCGCTCTCCTCCCGCAGCAGCGTGGGGGCGTCGTCCAACGCAATGTTCTTTATGATGAATGAGTGGCCGAAGGCAATGGCAATTTCTGACAACGACTGTTCCAAGAAGGCGGACAGCTTCGTTGCCTGATGATTAAACGGGATGGTATAAAACCTGGCGCGCATCTTTACTCCCACTCGATGGGGTAATCTTCCACCGCATAGTCCAGTCGTTTGCCGTTGTTTTTTAATACGTTAATAACGGTATCAATATGAGAACGCTCTGTAAAGGGGGTAGGCGCAAAATCGTTGACATCCGCCTTTGAAGAGATTCGTGCGGGTATGATGCGGAAACCTGCTGTGGTGGTTTCTCCGTCCTTCACGTTGAATTTAACCTGAAGGATAAAGGTGCTCATATCCCTGGGCTTGGTGTTGCCAGCAAAGCTAAAGTTGGCAACTGAATATGCAATATAGCGGTCCTTATATTTTTCAATCGGGTTGATGCGGTGGCTGTGATGCCCGACCACCAAGTCCGCGCCGGCATCAATGGTCGACCGGCCTAATTTTACCTGGTTGGCGTTGGGGGCATAGTCGAGCTCATCACCCCAGTGGAAGCTGACGATAACAATGTCGTACTGATCCTTGGCTTCCTGTACTTGCCTTGGCACCTTATTGAACAAATCAGGATACCGTCCGTTAAATGTCTGGTACGACAGCATGGCGATGGTGACGCCGTTTGTTTCATAAACCCCCATGTGATCTTCCGCACTCCAGACAATGCCTGCCTGCTCTAAAACGGAGGTGGTTTCATTAAAGCCGTCTTCGCCATGGTCCATGACGTGGTTGTTTTCAAGGGAAACTGCTTCAAAGCTTCCATCCTGGAGGATGCTGACATACTCTGGCGGAGCAGAAAATAAAAAATCGTTCCCTTTTTTATTGCTTGGTATGCCTGCCGTTGTCAGCGTGCCTTCAAAATTGCCAATGGTTAAATGATCCTGGGACAAAAGATCCTTGACGTTGCGCATGACAAAGGACAAGTCTCCGCCCTGCTTTTCCTTTTCCTTATCAAAAATAGATAAGCCGGACTTTCTCACATCGCCACCGATGGTAATATCCCCCACAGCGCTGACAATGATGCTCTTGCTGCCATCGGGCAATGTTTCCGCAGGCACGACTAAAGACTCTTCTACACCATCTCCTCCTGCTCCCTCCGTGGAAGCAGGTACAGCGCCTTGAACCGCTGCTGCGGGCGGCGGGGTATAGCCTTGCAATGTATCTGACAGGGAAATTTCTTCCTCGCTGCCAAAGACAGGAATCAGTAGTGATATTAGCAAAAGAAAAATGATTGGGAATTGATAGGTTTTCCTCATTACTCCTCCTGTAAAGTCGCTAAGAAGGCGCGTATACGCTTGAAAGCCTCCATCATTTTATCCTGATCTGTCGCGTAACAACAGCGAATATAACCTTCCCCGCTCTCTCCAAATGCGTTGCCGGGGATGCAGACAACTGCCTGTTCATTTAGCAACCTCGCGCAGAATGTCTCGCTGTCCAGCCCCGTTGATTTGATGCAAGGAAAGGCATAGAAAGCCCCCTTGGGCTCAAAGCAAGTAAGGCCCATCTCGTTGAAGGCATGATGCATCAGCCGGCGGCGGCGGTTGTAACTTTCCCGCATGTGAATGATATCCTGATAGCCATTCTCCCGCCCGGTTTTCAGCGCTGCAATAGCCGCTGCCTGGGCGGAACGCCCGGCGCACAAAATCGTATACTGATGGATTTTTAAAGCCGCATCTGCAACGGGCTGCGGTGCACAGAAGTAACCAATACGATGCCCCGTCATGGCAAAAGCTTTGCTAAAACCGTTGAGGGTGACGGTGCGCTCCCACATACCAGGCAATGTGGCAATGGATGTCTGGCGCAGCCCATCGTACACCAACTCATTGTAGATTTCATCACATATGACAAGGAGATCGTGCTTGATGGCAACATCCGCTACCTGCTCAAGGTATGCATCCTCCAGAATACCGCCAGTAGGGTTATTAGGATAGGATAAAATAATAGCCCTTGTTTTATCCGTTACCTTTTCTTCAAGCGCCATGCCTGTTATCTGGAAGGAGTCTTCAGCATAGGTTCTGACAGGCACACCCACAGCCCCGCACATCTCTACGCAGGGTTGGTAACTTACATAGCCAGGGTCAGGCAGCAGCACCTCGTCCCCCTCCCGGAGGGTGGCGCGCAACACAATATCAATGGCCTCGCTTGCGCCGATGGTGACAACAATGTCTGTTTCCGGATCATACTCTAAGGAATGCTGCTGCTTTAGGTAAAGGGCAATCTCTTTGCGAAGCTGAAGCAAACCTCTGTTCTCGGTGTACTGTGTTTCACCATTGAGCAGGCTTTCTATCATGGTTTCCCTGATATGATACGGTGTAATAAAATCCGGCTCGCCGATACCCAGGGAAATGGCGTTTTTAATAGTGCCCGCCAAATTAAAAAACTTACGGATGCCACTGGGTGGTATGGCCGCTATGCGAGGGTTTACAAAGCGTTCACTCACGGAGAGACCACCAGCCTTTGGTCCTCTGAAGGCACATCAAATATGACACCATCCTGCTTGTAACGTTTCAGGACGAAACTGGTGGAGGTGCCTGTAACCGTTTCCATCACACTGAGTTTTTCGCTGACGAACAGCGCCAGCTCTTTTAATGTAGGTGCTTCGGCAAGAATCAGCAGGTCGTAGGTGCCGCTCATCAGGAATACGCTCTTCACCTCTTCGTACTGATAGATTCTTTTTGCGATGGCATCAAAGCCTCGTTCTTTTTGGGGCGTTACCTTGACTTCAATCATCGCTTCAACAAACTGCCGATCGGTTTTATCCCAATTGATGACAGGGCTGTAGCGTAAAATAATTTTTTCCCGTTCCATCTCTTCGATGGTTTCGGCGACGGTTGTTGTATCAGTACCCAGCATGACCGCCATTTCTTCCAGGGATGTTCTGCAATCATCCTTCAGCAGTTCAAGGATTTGATATTTGATGCTATCCATTGTCATGTCCTTCCCTCTACTCCTTTGATGTCTTAGGCTTTGTTTTGCCTGCCCTGACAACATTCAAGCAGGTTTCTTTGCTTTCATCCAGGTGATGCTGCATCAGCCTGCTCAGCCCCTCCAAATCCCGCTGCCTGAGGTGCTCAATCATGTCGTGGTGCTCCTGGTTGGCGTTGGACCTGCGCACAATGCTGGAAATAGACAGGGCGGAGAAGCGTTTGATGTATTCTTCCTGGCTGTCAATAACGCGCAAGATTCGCAGCTTGTCAGAGATATGCTCAATGGTCCGGTGAAACTCCCGGTTAAGCAGTGCCAGGGCATCGGCGTCCGCATTATCCTGGCTGATGTCCATCTTTTCTAGTATCCCTTCCAGGGTCTGTATATCCTTTTGCGTAACATTCGCAATAACGGAAGGCATAATCAGCATCATCAGTGCGTTGCGAATCGTAAAGATCTCTTCGATGTCATCAATGGTAAAAGCAGACACAATGACACCTTTACGCTCTTTATATTCCACCAATCCGTCTAACTCCAGTTGGCGAAGGGCTTCCCTTAAGGGTGTTCTGCTTATGTGCAGTTTGTCCGCGTAATAGGTTTCGATGATGCGCGTACCAGCAGGGATTTCTCCCATGATAATGGCATGCTTGAGCGTTTCATAGGCAATATCGCGTATGGGCTTATTCTCTGTGCTGCTCATCAAGTCATTCTTCAATCAAGACGCCTCCCTTTTCCAATAGGTAAATAATACCCGTAACCCTTCACACTGTCAAGGCAGGCCTATGTGGTACATGGTACGCATGGGGAGCCGCTGCCCCGCCCTCTGGCTGATACAGATAAACTGTTTGTTCAGGTATAGCCTTACAAATGCATTTTCCGGTAGAGAGGCTCCTCCTGGAATGTCCTGAACATTCAAGGAAACACCATTGATCAGGGGTTTTTGTAATGAATGGGGCACGTCCAGCTGCGGCAAGTGGTTCAGGTACTGATCGGGTTCATGGAGCCACTGGGCTGTAGGCACGCCCTGGGCTATAAACGCCTTCAGTTCCTCTGGCGTGATACCTTTTTCAAGGGTAAAATCCCCCACCCTTTCCCTTAATAAAAAGCGCATATGGGCGGGGCAACCCAATGCCTTACCAATATCCTGACACAAGGTGCGTATATAGGTGCCCTTGCCACAGCGGATGCGCAAGAGAAAGCTGTCCTTTGTTCTTTGCTGTACATCGCTAATCTCATAGACTTCAATAGGGCGGGCTGAAATTTCGACTCGTTTTCCTTCGCGGGCCAGTTCATACAACCGCTTGCCCCCTTGCTGCAAAGCAGAGTACATGGGGGGCGTTTGATGAATTGTTCCCACAAACTGAGGAAGCACAGCCTCAAGCGCACCCATGCTGGGGATTTTGCTGCTTCGTGCCACCACCTGGCCTTGGGCGTCCTGGGTATCGGTCGCTGCCCCGAAGGCAATTTCCGCCAAGTAAACTTTGTTATCGTCGGTAATATAATCAAACAGCTTGGTGCCCCGCCCCACCATCAGGGGCAGCGCGCCAGCAGCTTCTGGGTCTAAAGTTCCCGCATGCCCTACTTTCGCTTGCAGTAGTCTTTTCACAAAGAAAACCGCCTGCGCTGATGACATGCCGGGCGGTTTGATGAAGTTGATAAATCCATTCATGCGTGTAGTTCCTCTGCCATGGCTTGTTGCATCTGCATTAGCGCGTCTTGAAGGCTTGTGTGAAGGGTACAGCCTGAAGCCTGTGCATGTCCGCCCCCGCCAAACTTAAGCGCTACCCTGGACACGATGTGGGGTTCCACGCTCCTTAGGCTGAACTTGATACCATCCTGGGTTTCGGTAGCCAGGTAGGCCATCTCAACGCCTTGGATGTAGAGACCGTGGTTGACAATCCCATCCGCTTCTTCCTTGGTTGCGCTTAGGGCAGAAAAATCTTCCAGGCTGATGGACATCTGGGCGATGCGGCCTTCTTCATACAGGGTTAGAGAGCGAAGGGCTGCCCCCAGCAGACGCATGTGGCCCAGGGTTTCCACCAGGTGAAGCCTCCGGGCGTCCTGAGATAATGGGAGCCCTGCATCCATCAGGATGCGCATCTGCTCGAAGGCTTCTGCCGTTACACTGCTGAACATAAAATTGCCCGTATCGCTGCTGATGGCAGCATAAAGACAGGATGCCATGTCTGCATCAAGTGCTATACCCATTTCGTGACAGAGACGCATAATTAGCATGCCCGTTGCGGCTGCGGTGCTGTCCACCTCATTTAAGTCAGCAAACATGGTGTTGGTGGCGTGGTGGTCTATCTGCGCTGTGGCTTTGCCCAAAGACAGTAACGCAGCGCAGCGGCCCAGGCGCTCCCGATCGGAAGCGTCCACAGACAACACCATGTCAAATTTTCCTTCTACCTTTTCAGGGGGGATAATCCTCCCAGACCCCTTCAGGTATTGCAGGTACCCGGGCACAGGATCCTGACAGGAAACGACAACTTTTTTCCCCATGGCCTCCAGCAGGTGCAGGGCAGCCAAAGCGGAACCAATGGCGTCCCCGTCTGGCTGCAGATGGGTGCACACCAGGACAGTATTGGCTTCTTTCAGCGCTTTAATCAGGGCTTGATTAGAGATTCTCTTCATCGCTGCCCGCTTCTGCGTCCTGTTTCGGCATAACCTGCTTTAACACATTGGCGATATGGATACCATATTCAATGTTTTTATCATGGACAAAGGTTAATTCTGGTGTATAGCGTAACTGCAGGGACTTGCCCAGCTCGCTTCGGATGAAACCTGCTGCGCTTTTCAGCGCTTTCAGCATGGGAGCAGCATACTCTTCCTCCAGGATGCTGATGTATACCTTGCCATGACGCAGATCCCTTGTGACATCTGCCCGGGTTACCGCGTAGGTGCCCCGTATGCGGGGGTCGTTAAGGGATTCGCGAATGATGCGGTCCACTTCTTTTTTTGTTTCTTCAGATATTTTATCTATGCGGTAGCCAGCCATGCTGCCTCCTTACGCTTCAATTTCTTCCTCGGTGAAGCATTCGATTACGTCGTCCACCTTGATATCGTTGTAGTTTTCAAGGCCGATGCCGCACTCGTAACCTTCTGCCACTTCGCGCACGTCGTCCTTGAACCGGCGCAGGGAGGAAAGCTTGCCTTCAAAGATAACAACATTATCCCGCAGAAGGCGGACTGAAGCATTGCGCTGCATCTTGCCATCGGTTACATAGCAGCCTGCAATGGTGCCAGAACCTGTTACCTTGAACACATTGCGCACCTGGGCATGTCCCAGAAGAATTTCTTTAAATACCGGCTCCAGCAGACCCTTCATGGCCTTCTCCACATCCTCGATGGCCTGGTAGATGACACGGTAGAGACGAATGTCCACTTCTTCCTTTTCGGCAATGGCACGGGCGTTGGCATCGGGTCTGATGTTAAAGCCAATGATGATTGCATTAAAAGCTGTTGCCAGGTTCACGTCATCCTTGGTAATGGCGCCTACGCCACTGTGCAGCACCTTGATGCGCACCTTGTCGTTGGATAGTTTCTCCAGCGCCTGGCGCACAGCCTCGGTAGAACCCTGTACGTCGGCCTTGATGATGATGTTGAGGGTTTCCATCTTGCCTTCATTGATGCTGGCAAACAGGTTATCCAGGGATACCTTGGAGGATGCCTGAATACGCTCGGTGCGGATACGCTCCTTGCGCTCTTCTGCCACCTGGCGTGTCAGCTTCTCATCGGCTACGGCGTACATTTCGTCGCCCGCATCGGGGACATCGGTAAAGCCAGCGATTTCAACAGGCATGGCAGGCCCGGCAGACTCAACACGCTCGCCGCGGTCGTTTTGCAGGGCGCGCACGCGGCCGGAAGCATGGCCTGCAACCACATAGTCCCCGACACTCAGGGTACCGTTCTGTAGCAGCACGGTGGCCAAAGGCCCGCGGTTTTTATCCAGCTTGGCTTCGATAATGATACCCTTCGCCAACCGGTCCGGGTTGGCCTTCAGCTGCAGCACTTCTGCCTGCAGAAGAATCATTTCCAGCAGCTGGTCAACCC
>CAYFSQ010000004.1:0-19761 GCA_964345895.1 uncultured Oscillospiraceae bacterium | reverse complement strand
GCTGACAGGCACCATGATGGTGTCGCCGCCCCACTCTTCAGGCACCAGGTTGTAGGCAGTCAGATCCTGCTTGATGCGATCGGGGTTAGCTGTTTCCTTGTCCATCTTGTTGATGGCGATTATGACAGGCACATCAGCAGCCTTGGCATGGTTGATGGCTTCAATGGTCTGGGGCATAACGCCGTCATCTGCTGCCACCACCAGGATGGCAATATCCGTCGCCTGGGCGCCACGGGCACGCATGGCAGTAAACGCCTCATGGCCAGGGGTGTCCAGGAAGGTAATCTTTTGTTTGTTGACATTGACCGAGTACGCACCAATATGCTGGGTAATGCCGCCAGCTTCGGTAGCTGTAACATGGGCACGGCGGATATAGTCCAGCAGGGAGGTCTTGCCGTGGTCAACGTGACCCATGATGGTGATAACGGGAGGACGCTCCTGCAGGTTCTCTTCGTCCTCGTCTTCGATATAGCCTTCGGTCAAAACCTCCTCAGCGGTTTTGTCCAGCTTCATCTCAAGCTCAATGCCAAATTCAGAGCAGACAAGGGAGGCGGTATCAAAGTCGAGCTCGCTGTTAATGTTGGCCATGATGCCCAGCATCAACAGCTTCTTCAGTATCTCACCTGCAGGCTTACCGATACGCTCGGTTAAATCCTTAA
Source organism: uncultured Oscillospiraceae bacterium (assembly GCA_964345895.1). Taxonomy (GTDB): domain Bacteria; phylum Bacillota; class Clostridia; order Christensenellales; family Aristaeellaceae; genus DTU024. The sequence goes on along the minus strand of CAYFSQ010000004.1, from coordinate 19,102 downwards.
CGGTGATGTTTTCAGCCGTCATGTATGCTTTATCAATCTTGATGGGGGCCATCAGCTGCTGGGCAGAGGGTTTCTTCGCCCGCCCGCGCTTTCCGCCGCGCATCACATCATCATCGTAGGAGCCTGTATAGGTATTCTTGTTGCGAATGGCTTGACGCTTGTTTTTAGACGCCCGCTCCGGATCAAAGTTGCGAACATAGTTCTTTTTGTTCGGATCATAATTGCTGACCCGATCCTTCTCCATGGGCACGGGCATATCATCCTTGCGGGGAGCGCTGCGGCCGCCGGAAGCCGGCCTGCCCATGGGACGGGCGGGGCCATCGCCGCTTTTAAAGGGTACACCCTGTCCCCCTGCAGGTCTGCCGCCCATGGGGCGCGGCTGCGCGCCGTAGGCTGGCCTGCCGTATTGTTGGGTACCGCCGGGCACAGAGCCTTGGGGCGCTGGCCGGCCGTAGGGGCGCTGGGGGTTGGCAGGACGGCCATAGGGCATCTGCCCCCTTGGCGGCTGCGGTTGATTAGGCCTGAAGGGACGCGGTGCCTGAGCGGGTGCAGGCCTCGCAGCGCCGCCGACTGAAGGCCGGGGCTGAGAAGCCGGGACAGGCGCAGGCTTCTGCTGCGGTGCAACAGGTTCCCTTGTTTCAGCTTGCGCTGCCGGTTTCTGTGCAACAGGCGCCTCAACAGGCTGCTGTTCCGCTTCTTTTGCAGGCGCAGGCGTTTGAACGTCCTTCACCTGTACTTCTTCTTTCTTTGCAGGCGCTTCCGGTGCTTTTTGAACAGGTGCCGGCGTTTCCACCGCTTCCACCTGATCATCATCCGGCATGGTCCAGGCCTTGGTTTGCTGACGCATCATTTCCTGCTGCTGCAGGCTCTTGACGCGGTTACGTTCCTCATCCTCCATGCGCACAAACAGCATTTCCTGCTGCCGTAGCATTTGAAGCATGATATCGGCGTTACGCTTGACGCGTTCCACCTCTGCCAGGATGGCGCCGGAGCGCTGATTTAATTCTTTGGTCGCTTCCTTCATTTTAAGCTTAGCCATTCGTTGCTTGTACCCCCGCTTTATTTCCTTCTTTTTCGTCTTCTCCGACGACGGCGTGTTTGATGATTTCCTTTGATATGTCGCTATGGAGAAGAGCTGCTGCTTTTCTTCCTTGTTTTCCAGTTGCCCTGTCAATCATGCCGACGCTTGTCTCAACCAAGGGAACCCCATGATGCTGGCAGCTGTTCCTGAGGAGTTTGATGGTGTTCTCTGATGCAGATACATCCATCAGCACCGCCATCGCCCTGCCTGATCGTACAACCGTTACTGCCTGATTTGCCCCCAGCGTAACTTTGCCGCTGCGGAGTGCCAATCCCAAGAGGCCTGAAACCTTCTGTTCGTTCACTGCTGTTCACCTGCCCCGATGCTTTGGGTAAGGGTCTGGGCGATGTCCTCGGTGATGGTGACTTCCAGGGCCCTATCCAGCTGTTTTTGCTTCAGCGCACGCTTTAAGCACGAAGCATCGTAGCAAACATACGCACCACGGCCAGACTTTTTGCCCTTCAGGTCAATGCTGATTTCCCCTTCAGGGGAACGGACAACCCTGATCAGTTCCTTTTTTGGTTTCATTTCACGGCATCCCACGCACATGCGCATGGGGATTTTCTTTGGCATCAAGCTGCTCCTTCGCTATTGGTTTTCCGGCAGGTAGAACCAGTCTTCCGGATAGTCCTCAGGGTACTCGCTTTCCATGGGGATGGCGTTGGGGTCTATCCCCTGCTCTTCCATCAACGCCTGAATCTGGGATTCAGATTTGATGTCAATCTTCCACCCTGTCAGTTTGGCGGCCAGGCGCGCGTTCTGCCCTTCCTTGCCAATGGCCAGGGAAAGCTGCATGTCAGGCACCACAACGCGGCAGATCTTCTCGCTCTCGGAAATGAACACGCTGACCACATGGGCAGGGTTTAAGGCATTGGCCACAAACTCTGCCGGGTCCGGCGACCACTTGATGATATCAATCTTTTCGTTCTTCAGCTCGTTAACAACCTTTTCCACACGGCTTCCCCGAGGGCCAACACAGGCGCCGACCGGGTCAATCATGGGCTCGTTGGAGAACACGGCAATCTTGGTGCGGCTGCCCGCTTCACGAGCAATGGATTTAATCTGCACAACGCCGGTTGCGATTTCCGGTACTTCCATTTCAAACAAACGCTTGACAAGTCCGGGGTGGATGCGGCTGACAAACACCTGGGGCGTACGGGAGGACTCGGCCTTGCTGCCCTGTACCTTGAGTACATATACCTTGATATGGTCATTCTCCCGGTACTCTTCCCCGGGCATAAACTGGCTGCTTTCCATAATGCCTTCGCTGCGGCCCAGTTCTACATAGACGGCTTTAGGCTCCACACGCTGCACAATGGCTGTGAGGATTTCCTGTTCCTTTTCGATGTATTCGTCGTAAATCTTGCCTCTCTCTGCTTCCCGAATGCGCTGCACCAGCATCTGCTTGGCTGTCTGCGCAGCGACGCGGCCAAAATCGTCTGGCGTTACTTCGATTTCGACAATGTCGTCAAGATGAAAGTCCCGCCTGATTTCCTGGGCCTCGGCCAAAGTAATCTGGGTTTCGGCGTCTTCCACCTCATCCACAACAACTTTTCTGGCAAAGACCTGTGCACCATGCTTTCTGGACAGGCGCACCGTCAGGTTCTGCTGGGCTTGGGAGGTGCTTTTGTTATTCCGCCGATAGGCAGCTTTCAGCGCTTCCTCGATGGTGTCAATTAAGATAGCTTCATCAATGTCCTTCTCCCTGGCAAGGAGGGAAATCGCATCCAGTAAATCCGGTTTCTGGTTCTTCATTGTCCTTTATCTCCTGTTTCTGTATCATCGTCTGTCAGCACTTCCATGTCCGGTACACATCGGACAACGGCTGTTTCCTTCTGGGGTATAACACGGATGGTGTCTGCAACCTGAAGGTGATACCCTTCATCATCCAGTTTAAGCAAGATACCCGTAATCGTCTTCATGCCATCCAAGGGCTTATACAGCCTGGCTTCTACTGTTTTTCCCGCCGCTTTTTCTGCATCCCTTAAGGTTTTGATGGGCCTGTCCACACCGGGAGAGCAAACTTCGAGAAAATCGTATTCAAATCGTTCCAGCTTGCTCATCACGGCCATATGATACTTCTCGCAGTCATCCAGCGTAATGCCCCTGTCCACATCCAGGTAAATGCGCAGGTAGTTGCCGGCTGGCTCCTTCTCATAGGCTGCGTCAACCAACTCGTAGCCCATGGCATCCGCCTGTTTTTGCGCGATGCGGGTGATTTCTTCAATTGGCCGTTTTTTATCCGTTCTCATCTTTTTTTACATACAAAAAGTGGGCCTATGCCGCTAAACAAAGGAAACGCAAATAAACATTTCCCCCGTTCATTGCAGCTCCCACTCTTCAGTAAACCCTTCTTCCTTTAAGTGTAATCCGAAAAGATTATAGCACAGCAGTCCCTTTAAAACAAGGGATATACGCCAAATGTTTAAGTTTTAGGCTTTAAAAGAAGGATATTTGATTGGTATCCGTTAAATCTTCCATGGCGCCGCATTTACGCAGCATCTCCACCCCTGTATTGGTAACCTTTGTGCGCTTTTTCAAGTCCTCCGTCGACAGGAAGGGCTGGCTGCGCTCCTCCACGATGCTGATGGCCGCCTGGTCGCCAAAGCCCTTCAGCGATGTAAAGGGACAGCGCAGCGCATTGCCTTCGATAACGAATTCTTTTACCTCGCTCTTATACAGGTCAACCGGCAAGAAGTTAAAGCCTCTGGCGTACAGCTCCAGCACGACTTCCAACGCGACAATTTCATCCTTATCCTTGCCTGTTTGCTCCTTTATGTCGATGGCTTGCAAATCCTCCAGCATTTTTTTGATGTAGGCAGGCGGGCAAAGCATGGTTTCTGCATCAAACCCCGCAGAGCGGATTGTAAAATACGCCGCATAGTATGCCAAAGGATGGTACACCTTAAACCACGCAATGCGCAGCGCCATGGTAACATAGGCAACAGCGTGCCCCTTAGGGAACAGATAGCCGATCTTCTTGCAGCTTTCGATAAACCATTCCGGAACGTTGTGCTCCTTCATGGCATTTTCCATGTCAGGACCCGGTTCAAGCTTTTTGCCTTTCCGAACATTTTCCATGATATCAAACGCCATTTTGGCAGGCATACCAAGGGAAATTAAATAGTTCATGATGTCATCACGAATACAGATGCAATCTTTCAGCACCGCTGTGCCATTGAGAATTATATCCTTGGCATTGCCCAGCCACACGTCGGTACCATGGGAGAGGCCGGATATACGCACCAACTCCGCCATGGTGGTGGGGTTGGTGTCCATCAGCATTTGGCGCACAAAAGGCGTGCCAAACTCAGGCACCCCCAGGGTGCCTGTGGCACAGTTGATATCCTGTGCACTTACATTCAGAGCTTCCGGGGACACGAACAGGGACATGACCTTTTTGTCATCCAGCGGTATGTCGCTATAGTGCACCCCTGTCAGCTTCTCCAGCATATAAATAATGGTAGGATCATCATGGCCCAGAATATCCAGTTTTACGAGAATATCGTGCATGGAGTTAAAGTCGTAGTGGGTGGTGATGATGCCCTTTTCATCTTTGTCCGCTGGATGTTGTACTGCGGTAAACTGGGCAATGTCATACTCCTTAGGCAGGATAACCATGCCGCCGGGGTGCTGCCCTGTCGTGCGCTTTACCCCTACACAGCCCTGCACCAGGCGGTCAATTTCCGTGTTGGAAACCTCTTTCCCGTTTTCCCGCAGGTATTTCAGCACCAGTCCGTATGCTGTTTTGGATTGCAAGGTACCAATGGTGCCGGCACGAAACACAAACCCTGCGCCAAAGAGTTCCTCCACATAGGCATGGGCTTTGGCCTGGTAGTCGCCGGAAAAGTTCAAGTCGATATCCGGCACCTTGTCCCCTTTAAAGCCCAGGAACACCTCGAAGGGAATATCAAAGCCATCCTTAGTCATGGGTTCGCCGCATATGTCACAGGTCTTATCCGGAAGGTCAACGCCCACCATGTATTCTTTGGGTACGTCAAAATACGCCTTGCGGCATTGTCTGCACCTGTAATGGGCAGGCAAGGGGTTTACTTCGGTAATGCCGCACATGGTGGCCACAAAGGAAGAGCCGACAGAGCCGCGGCTGCCCACAACATAGCCGTTGGATAAAGAATTTTGTACAAGTTTGTTGGCAATGCTGTACAGCGTGGCATACCCATAGCCTATGATGGCGTCCAGCTCTTTTTTCAGCCTGTCTTTGATGATTTGCGGCAAATCATCACCGTACAGGTTGTGGGCCTGCTGAGTTGCCATGGTTCTGATATCATCTTCCGCGCTGTCCCACACCGGCGCAAAGGTGGTTTTATTCTCAGGGTGCTTGGGGTACAGGCTGATATCCCCCACCATGGCGGCAATCTTTGCAGGGTTGTCAATCACAACTTCCTCTGCCGCTTCTTTGCCCAGGTAGGAAAACTCCTCCAGCATTTCGTCTGTCGATTTAAAATGGAGGGCAGGCTGTACATCATAATTTCGTACATTCTGGCTAAACTGCAGGATGGAGCGGTAGGCCGCGTCCTCCGGTTCCAAAAAGTGGACATCCCCTGTGGCTACCACGGGCTTGCCATACTTTTTCCCCAGGCTGATAATTCTGTCATTGATGGCGCGCAGTTCTTCATCATCCTTCACCAACCCCTGATGTTTCAGCAGCGCATGGTTGCCCAAGGGCTGAATTTCCAGGTAGTCGTAAAAGGAGATAATCTCTTTCAGTTTAGCGTCACTTTCCTTATCAAGCACTGCCTGATATACTTCTCCTTCTTCGCAGGCAGAGCCGATCAACAGACCTTCGCGGTACTTTTTTATCATGTCCTTGGGAATGGTCGGTACACGGTTGAAAAACTCAAGATGAGACATGGTCACCAGTTTGTTCAGGTGAAACATTCCCTTTTGTGATGCTGCCAATAAAACCACATGACGGCGGTTTGTTTTCACATACCCCGTTAAAACAGAGTCAATATCCTGAAGGGTATTTGCGTCCTTTTCCTTCAGTTTGGCAAGCATGATGTTCAGGCATTGGGCTGTCGCCGTTGCATCGTGGACAGCCCGATGGGCATTTTTAAGAGAAACGCCCAGATGTTTGCAAACGGAAGCCAGCCTGAAGCTTTTTAGCTGTGGAAACATCTTTTGTGCCATGGACAGGGTGTCAAGCTGGGGCACGTCATAGGACATATTGAGGCGTTGGAGCTCGTTCGCTAAAAACGCACAGTCAAACTTTGCATTATGGGCGGCGATGGGGTGGTGATCCATAAACTTCAGCAGTTCCGGTAAAGCCTGGGCGGCAGTGGGAGCGTCCATTACCATGGCATCGGTAATGCCTGTGATGCGGGTTATCTCCGCCGGCAATGGCATGCCTGGGTTAACCATGGAGGAGAAGGTATCAACAATGTTGCCCTGTTCAATCTTTACTGCGCCTATTTCAATGATGCGGTCGCTCCGGCTGTTAAGGCCCGTGGTTTCAAAGTCCACCACGATGATGGGTTCATCCAGCGTTTGATTGCCCGGGTTATTCACAATGCCCCCCGCATCAATCATGTAGCCTTCCAGGCCTGGTATCAGCTTGATTTTGTTGCGCTTGGCTGCCATGAAGGCCTCAGGAAAAGCCTGAACAACGCCGCTGTCCGTAATGGCAATGGCTTGATGGCCCCATTTCGCCGCCTGATGGATTAAATCTGCCGCCGATACGGTGGCATCCATGTTGCTCATCTGAGAATGGGCATGCAGCTCGATACGCTTGCGCTCTGCATTGTCCATGCGTTTCTCAATGGTAAAATGCATGATATCCTTCGCCATCAGCACAATGTCCCGCTCAAAGGAATCCCGCTCGCAGGTGCCGCGCACCTTAACGCCTTCATTCTCCTTGATGGCGCTGATCACCTTCTCTACCGCGTCTATTTCTTCCTTGGTTAGGGGTACCTCCTCCCCTTTGCGGGGGCCCCATCCATTGCGGTAGCGTAAAAACATTTTGCACTTGATGCTGCCAGATGCGTCATTTACGACAAAGGTCAGCAGCACCATTTCCTTGCCGGGCAGGTCCTTTCGTTCTTTGCTGGTTACTTTGCCCTGTACGGTTACCGTACCCGACATCTCATTGAGGGTACCGATATCAAGGGGCTCATCCTTGATGATGGCCCCCTTTATCCGTTTGCTCGCACTCGTCTTTTTGCTCGGGGCAACGGTTGCCTGGTTCTGCTCCTGCTTGAGGACGCGTTCTTTTTTCAGTTCCGCTTCCTTCGCACGGATCTTTTCAATGCGCTCCAGGCGTTGTTGCGCATCGTTGCGCAAGCCAAAGTCGATTTTGGGCCGTATACGGAAAATATCGTATACCGCCGTTTCTGTTACCTGGCGAAGGCCATTGTCCTTCATATAGCCCAGGGAAAAGTCATCAGGCATTTCCAGCAAAATATTTCCCTTGTCGGGAATCCACTGTATTTCTTTCACCCAGGAGAGCATGGCGGGAAAGTTGCGGGTAAATAAGCTGCAGAATATATCGCTGTACTGGGCAGGATCCTGAATAAAGCGCTCCGCCGCTGTGGGAGCCGCCGTTCTAAGGGACACCTTGAGGCCAGGCAGCTTGCTGACAAGCAGCTGCTTAACAGCAAGAAAATCCTTTTCGCCCATGGGCTCTTTGGACAAGAGCATCACCAGCACACTGCGGCTTGGCTTGTTATAATATATTTTTTCCACCGAAAGCTGCCCGCTTAAAGCGGGCAGTTTCTGGTAAATGGCATTCAACAGGTTTTCATTCATTGGCTTTCATCCCTAAAACTGGTCAAAGTGTTTCACCGCGTCGATGATTTCGGCGGCATAGTCCATTGTTATTTTCCTCACGTAACTGCCTTTAATGTACAAGGCACCGCTGTCCTTTCCGCCGCAAATGGCAATATCAGCTTCCTGAGCCTCCCCCGGTCCGTTAACAACACAGCCCATGACGGCTACTTTAAGGGGGCGCACCAGGTGCTTGGTCTCTTCCTCTACTTTTCTGGCAATTCCCTCTACATCAATCTGAGTCCGTCCGCAGGTGGGGCAGGAAATCAACTGGATGCCGGGGCGAAGATTCAGGGCTTTTAAAATATTGATGGCCGCATCCGCTTCAGGCAAGGGCGAGCCTGAGAGGGAAATACGGATGGTAGAACCGATGCCGTCCACCAGCAAAGCGCCCACACCAATGGCTGATTTGATGGTACCCTGACCAGGCAAACCCGCTTCGGTTACCCCAAGGTGCAAAGGGTAATCAAACTCTTTATCTGCCAAGCGGCAGGCATCCACCATGGTTTTAATGTCGCTGGATTTGATGGAGATAACGATGTCGTCAAAGCCATGCTTCTCCAGTAAGCGTACATGCCGCGCGGCGCTGTCCACCAGGCCGCGGGGCGTAACGCCGCCTTCCCGCTCTAATATATCTTTGGGCACAGAACCCGAGTTAACGCCAATGCGGATAGGGGTTTTATGGCGCTTGGCACAATCCGCCACCAAGGCAATTTTATCCTGATCGGTTATGTTGCCCGGGTTCAGGCGCAGTTTGGAAATACCATTTTCTATGGAGGCGATGGCCAGGCGATGATCAAAGTGAATATCAGCAACCAAGGGCACGGGGCTTTTATCCACCAGCTCCTTGATGGCTTCTGCACAAGCCTGGTTATAAACAGACATGCGCACAATATCGCACCCAGCTTCAGCCAGGGCTTGTACTTGCTGGCTGGTTGCCTGGACATCTGCCGTGTCTGTATTGGTCATAGACTGTATGCTGATGGGTGCGTTGCCCCCAATAACAACAGAGCCTACCTGAATTGCTTTTTTCATGGCCCCTCCAATCAGAACAGGCGCAGGATATCCCGCAGGGTAATAAACAACATAAAGCCCAGCAAGAGAATCATACCAGCGGCATGCACGTATGCTTCCTTTTCCACGGGCTTACCGCGTACGGCCTCCACCAGCAGGAACAAAAACCTGCTGCCGTCCAGCCCCGGGAAGGGAAACAGGTTCACAAGCCCCAGGTTAATGGAGATAAAAATCAGCATAGACAGATAGCCCTGTAACTGGGAGCGCTGGGTTTCCTCCACAATCATTTGGGTTACGCCCACAACCCCTGTCATTTCTCCCATGCCTTCGCCGCGGAATAACAGGTTGCGGAAAGCATCCAGTATGCTGCGGGAGGCCCCAATGCACAGCTGTACCGCCGCCTTGAAGCTGTCTATCAGGCCGCCCTTCACCATCTCCACCGGAGCGGATACATCCACCATGATGCCCAACATATAGCGGTTGGTGTCCTGGTTTTTAATGGGCGTTACCAGCACATCCACCATCTTTTGTGTTTCACCATAGCCACGGGCTACCGTCATGTTGACGGGGAATTCACCCTTTTGCCCATAGGCATCCAGCAGCTCTGATAAGTTGCTTGTAACAGGCTGGTTATCTACAGAAACAATGATGTCTCCCATGAATATGCCTGATAACTCTGCGGGGCTGCCCTGATTGACACTTTGCACCCGTGTTACATAGGGGCCGGTGGTGGTCGGAACTCCGGAAACAGCATAGTAACCAAAGGCAACGACCAGGGCTAAAACGATGTTCATCACAGAGCCCATCAGAATGGTTAACAGCCTGCTGCTTACCTTGTGCTTGCCAAAGGCGCGGGGATCGTTGATTTCTTTGCCTTCGATATCATCCTCCCCATAGAAGGCGCAATAGCCGCCAACCGGAATGGAGCGCAGATGAAACATGGTCTCATGTTTTCTGCTTTTCCACTTCACAATGGAAGGCCCAAAGCCAATGGCAAACTCTTTCACAGGGATCCCTGTCAGACGGGCGGCAAAGAAATGCCCTGCTTCGTGCACTGTAATCATGATGCCGAACATCAGAAGCGCTAAGAAAATATAGAGTATGGTCATGATACCTCCATCAGATCAGGTTTTGAATATATTGTTCCGCGCGGTCCCTGGCCATGCGGTCAGCGTGCAGCACCTGCTCCACGCTGGAAGCCGGGAGGTTGAGGGACTCGAGGGTGTGGCGCACCGTATCTGCAATGGCGCCAAAGGGTATTTCAGACTTTAAAAAGTGAGCAACAGCCACCTCGTTAGCAGCATTGAGGATGCAGGGTGCTGCTCCCCCTGCTGCCATGGCATCGTATGCCATTTGTATCGCGGGAAAGCGCTCCAAATCCACCCGTTCAAAGGTTAGCGTCCCCACTCCTGCAAGATTCAGCTTCTCATCCAGTGCCGGCTTTCTTTGGGGGTAAAGCATAGCGTACATGATAGGGGTGCGCATATCCGGGGTACCCAACTGGGCGAGCTGCGCACCATCGATAAACTCCACCAGGGAATGAACAATGCTTTGAGGATGAACCAATACATCAATTTGCTCAGGTTGCGCGTCAAACAGCCATTTTGCTTCGATGATTTCCAGCGCTTTGTTGAACATGGAAGCCGAGTCAATGGTAATCTTCTGCCCCATCTCCCAGTTGGGATGTTTCAGCGCTTCTTTGACCGTCGCCTTGCTGATATCTTCTTTCGTCCACGTTCTGAAGGGGCCGCCGGAAGCTGTCAGGATAAGGCGGTGATACTGGTTGCCCTGAGCTGCCTGCAGGCACTGGTAGATGGCGGAATGCTCACTGTCCACAGGGATCAGCGTTGGGTGATCCCCCAGTACATCGCACACAGGCATGATGATTTGACCACCAGCCACCAGGGTTTCTTTGTTGGCAAGCAGCACGCGCCTGTTTAGCTGTCGTGCCTGCAATACGCACTCTAGGGATGCCATGCCCACCACCGCAACCAGCACATCATCACAGGGAATATCCCTGACAATATCCTTTAAAGCATCAGGGCCAAAGTACCATTGGCAAAAGGTCAAATCCTCCGGGATGGCCACTTCGCCGCTGGTAACAGCAGCTGCCTGGGGACGGAATTGACGTACCTGCTCAAACAAAAGGGCAGTATTGCCATGGGCAGTTAGCGCGGCAATATGGATCTCTTCAGGGTAGGCGGAGGCAATCTCCAGCGCTTGGGTACCGATGGAACCTGTGGCGCCCAATACAATCAGCTGTCTCATCTCCACACCACCTGGTAGAGGTATACCAGCACAGCCACAAACAGGACGCTGTCCAGCCTGTCCATCATGCCGCCATGGCCGGGAAATATTTTGCCAAAGTCCTTCACTCTGCAGTGGCGCTTAATCAGGGAGGCGAACAAGTCGCCCAATTGCCCAACCAGGCCGCCTGCCAACCCGAGTAGAGCAAAATGCCAGAAGGGGGGCAACGCAGCGGAAGCGAGACTGCCGCCTGCATACACCGCCATGGCGCCCAGCATGCTGAAGAAAAGCCCGCCCAGCGCACCCTCCACGGTTTTCTTGGGGCTCACCTCGGGGATCAGCTTGGTCTTGCCAAAGCGTACACCAATAAAATATGCCCCTGCATCCCCCAACACAGGGATAAGAAACACAGCGGCCATCAGCATCTGCTGCTTTAAAGCGGGCGCAACCCGCAAAAGGCCCAGCATGCTAAGGCCGGGTATTACCACATAGGTGACGGGTAAAACAGAAATTAATAAATCTTCAAGGTGGGGTTCGTGCCGAAACATCACGATGGTTGCAACCGATAAAAAGGTGATACAAAAGGTGACAACCAGCAGGAAAAGGCTTTCTGTTTGCTGCATCAGCATGAAGGACGGGATGCTGACAATCAGGCATACCCAGCTAGGCCAGGTAACCGGTCTGTGGCCGGCCTGGGCAAATGCGTGGTAAAGCTCGTACATAGCAAGGCAAAGGGCGGCAATCCACAGCACAGAAAACACCCAGCCCCCCATGAACAATGCAAAAAGCAGCAGCGCCAACAGGCCCGCGCCTGTAAAAATTCTTGTCATCATGCCTTGCGACCTCCATACCGCCGATCCCGGCCGCCAAATGTTTCCAGGTCTTTTTTAAACATATCCACCGTGTAGTCCGGCCATAGCACTTGAGGAAATAACATTTCCGCATATGCAAGTTGATACAGCAGAAAATTGCTGATGCGCATCTCACCGCTGGTGCGTATCAGTAAATCCACCATGGGCTGCCCAGCGGTATACAGTTCCTGTTGAAATAGAGCATCATCGATATCCTGACACTTAATGTCTCCCTTTATTACCTTTTCACAAAGGGCGGAGATGGCACGCAGAATTTCTGCCTGACCGCCATAGTTCAGGGCGATGTTCAGTTGCAGGCCTTTGTTATTCTCTGTCCGTTCCTGGGCAGAGCGAACGGTTCTGGCCTGCTTTTCCGGCAGCCCATCAACATCCCCCATGATGCGGATGCGAACATCCTTTGCATCCAGCTCATCTATCTCTGAATGAAAAAAATCCAGTATTAAGCCCATCAGCGCGCTAACTTCCTCTGGGGAGCGTTTCCAGTTTTCTGTAGAAAAAGCGTACAAGGACAACACCGCTATTCCTACATCGCTGGAATAGCGGATAATCTCCCGCAGGGATTCAACTCCCTTACGATGTCCCAAAGCGGTGGCAAGCTTATGCTGTTTGGCCCATCTCCCGTTTCCATCCATAATAATGGCAATATGCCTTGGCAAATGACTCAATCCTGCTTCTCCCCCTCCCGGGGCAAACCGTCCCGAAAGCAGGCCACATACAGCACATGGTTTCTTGCCATGATAATACGCCTTGTTCTCTCTGGGTCGTCCATATGCTCCGGGCGACTTAAAGTATACCGGACTTCCACTTGCTGCCGTTCGTTGAAAGAAACTTCTTCCTCAAACTGGCTAAGCGGACAGCCAATGAAGCGTTCCATCAAACGGACATGATTTCCTTTTCTTTTTCATCTGCCATTTTGTCGATGTCCTTGACCGCTGCATCAGTGATTTTCTGCATCTCATCCTCTGCCTTGCGCTGATCATCTTCGGTAATCAAGGAATCTTTCTTCAATTTTTTTATCTGTTCAATGGCATCCCGGCGGATGGAACGCAGGGCGATTTTTGCGTCTTCCGCACTTTTACGAACCACTTTGTTCAGATCCTTGCGGCGCTCTTCGTTCAGCTCCGGAATGACCAAACGAATGATTTTGCCATCATTCGCCGGGTTAAGGCCCAGGTCGCTCTTCTGGATGGCCTTCTCTACAAGCGGAATGGCTTTGACATCCCACAGGGAAATGGTTAACAGCCGGGGCTCGGGCGCAGCAACGTTAGCCATCTGATTGATAGGGGTCATGGTGCCGTAATAATCAACCATGATGCGATCCAGCAGCTGCGGGTTGGCACGGCCCGCCCGAAGGGATTGCAGCTCCCGTTTATAGACATCTTTTGTCTTTTCCATTTTTTCCTTGGCGTTATCGATAAACTCGTTATACATAAAGAGACCTCCTTGATTCATTACTGATATTCTACCCGTTTTCACCGCTTATGGCAAGGGAATGGTCAGGGCTTGTTCAAAAACTCGCTGATTGCCTTCTGGTTCTTTTCCAGGTTGGGAATGATGAAATACGCCTTGTTCAGCACCGTATTCCGGCTGCTTCGAGAAACTGGGATGCGCAGGTACCGGGTATCGATGGTGTCCATGGCCACAACATCCTGCATCATGGAGACAGCGGTGGCAATGGTTACATCTGTCGCCACAAAATCGATTTGCTGCATCATGATGTCCATCAATTCTTCGGGCTGCATGTTTTTCATGCGGTTAAAGATGGCCATCATCACCCGTTGCTGGCGGCCAACGCGCTCATAATCGCCGTCTATTTTGCGGATGCGGGAATAGGACATGGCCTGCAGGCCGCTTAGGTGCTGCATACCTGCCTGCTCCAGCCTTCCCTCTGCTTCCGGCTTGCCATTCTGATAGTTATAGTACTCCAGTATGCCGTTAAGGGGCTTCAGCTCTTGCTCCTCCACCTCGATATCCACGCCGCCAATTGCATCAATCAAGGTAATCATCATGGCAAAGTTAACAGCTATGTAGCCGTCTGCCTGCACATGAAAGTTCTTCTCCAGCGTATTCTTCAACGCTTCCGCACCGCCATACACATAGGCCGCATTCATGCGGTTGTGACCGTGCCCGGGAATTTGCACATACATGTCCCGCATAAAGGAAATCAGCTTCAACTGCTTGTTGCGCGCATCCAGGACAGCCAGCATCATAGTGTCTGAGCGTCCCCGTATCCTGGGGTCGTCAGTATCGACCCCTACAATCAGCAGCCTGTACATACCGTCCAAGCCCGTAACAGGTTCCAGATAATCGTCTGGTAAAACCAGGTATGCGCTGTCTTCGTTCTCTTCCTGGGACATGCGATACAGTATGGCGGCAATCTCATCATCGCTCAGCGGCTCATTCGTTGATTGCATCCGTGCGCCAAGGGGAAACAGCAATGTTATCAGCAGCAGGCAGCAGAGCATACTCTTTTTCATCACAGCCTCCTTATGAAAAGAACGAAAGCGCGTGAAAATGACGCGCTTTCGTAAGTGGTTCAGGATATCTTTCAGGAGGCGGCTGTAACGGTGATACAGTCACAGGGGCACACGGCGACACAAGCTTCGCACAGCGTGCACTTGGCTGGATCAATCGCGGCAAAGCCATTGTTAACGTGGATTGCGTCAAACTCACACGCTTTTTCACAGCGTTTGCAGGCAATACAGCCCTTGGAGCAGCTTTCCCTGGCTTCCTTGGCGCTGCCCTCATTCTGGCAACGCACAGTGACGGTGGCTTTTCTTGGCCACATTTTGATGATGCCACGGGGGCAGGCAGCTACACACATGCCACATGCCGTGCATTTTTCTTCGTTAATCACCGCAATGGTATCCACCATTTCTATGGCACCAAACATGCAAGCATCCTTGCAATCACCAAGACCCATGCAGGCATACTGACACATTTTAGGGCCGCCCGCTAACTGGTTGGCTAACGCACAGCTTTGATAACCGTCATAGTTGACGCGCTCCTTGGCGATGCCAGTAGAACCCTGGCACAGCACACGGGCAACCAATGGATCGCCGGCTTCTGCTTCCATGCCCATGATTTCTGCCAGGGCATTGAGGGTTTTGGCACCGCCGGGTGTGCAGCCGGTAATGGGGGCCTCCCCTTTTGCTACAGCCTCTGCAAAGCCGTCACAGCCGGGATAACCACAAGCGCCGCAGTTGGCACCGGCAACGGCTTCGCGTATCAATGCAACTTTTTCATCCACAGGCACCGCAAATACCTTGTCCGCAAAACTGAGCACAACACCAAACACAATGCCTAGGCCACCCAGCGCGAGGATGGCATATACAATCGGCATACTCTCTCCTCCTTACTTTACAAGGCCTTTAAAGCCCAGGAATGCAACAGCCATCATGCCGGCAATAACCAAGCTGATGGAGAAACCACGAAATGGCTTGGGAATGTCGGACGACTCCAGCCTCTCGCGTACACCAGCCATCATCACAATGGCCAGCAGGAAGCCCAGCGCGCCAAACACGCCATTCAGAACAGACTCCAGCAAACCGTAGTCGCTGTTGATGTTGAGAAGAGCAACGCCCAGCACGGCGCAGTTGGTGGTAATCAGCGGCAGGTAGATGCCCAGCGCGCTGTACAGTGCAGGAAGAGATTTCTTCATGAACATTTCAACAAACTGAACCAGTGCCGCGATGATGAAGATAAAAGCAATGGTGCTAAGGTACTCAAGCTTCAGGGGAATCAGCAGAAACTCATACACGGTCCAGGTAAACAGGGATGCTAAACCCATAACGAAGGTAACTGCCAGGCCCATGCCGATGGACGTCTCCACCTTGCTGGATACACCCAGGAAGGGGCAGCAGCCCAGGAAGCGTGAAAAGATATAGTTGTTGGCAAGGATGCAATCAACCATGAATAAGAACAAACCAACTTCACTTAACCTCATGCTGCGGTCGCCTCCTTATCAGCTTTGCTGGCCTTGCGCTTTTCGCCTACGGCATTAATGATGCCCAGCAGCAGACCGTATACAATAAACCCACCAGGAGCCAACACCATCAGCAGCATCGGTTCGAACCCGGCACCCAAGACATTCATGTTGAAGATTGTGCCATTGCCGACCACCTCACGAATCGCACTGATGAGCAGCAGGCTCAGGGTAAAACCAAGGCCCATGCCGACACCGTCCATAGCAGAGCGAACAACATTGTTCTTGCTGGCAAAGGCTTCAGCCCTGGCCAGGATGATGCAGTTAACCACAATCAGCGGGATAAAGATGCCCAGCGCATCATACAGCGGCGGCACAAAAGCCTGCATCAGCATTTGAACCATGGTAACAAAGGTACAGATAACCACAATAAACGCAGGAATACGTACCTTGTTTGGTATAAAGTTACGCAGCAATGAAATAACAGCATTGGAGCCAACCAACACAAAAGTTGCCGCAAGCCCCATGCCCAGCCCATTGATGGCACTGGTGGTAACCGCCAACGTGGGGCAGGTACCCAGCACCAGGCGGAACGTAGGATTCTCAGTCAGCACACCATTGATAAATACACCACGCAAATCATTTCCTTTAGGCATGCTTTTTCACCTCCCCATATACTTTACGTTTGGAATAGCGATCAATCAAGGGCGTTAAGCAGTTCATAAACAGGATGGCAAAGGTAACCCCTTCAGGGTAGCTGCCATATTTTCTGATTACGACGACAATCACGCCACAAAGGATACCAAAGATGCATTGCCCCACGCGCAGCGTAGGATTGGTTACATAGTCTGTGGCCATAAACACCGCACCAAAGAGTACGCCACCCGTCAGCACAGCTGTAAGGGGATCGCTGCCCAGCAAGGCGGACAGAAGGGCAACCGTACCCACAAAGAAAGTAGGAATATGCCAGGTGATGGTGCCGCGAACCAGCAGGTAGGCAAGCCCAAGCAAGATAGCAATCTTGCTAACTTCACCGATGGACCCGGGAATGTTACCGATAAACAGGTCCATCATGCCCCATTGACTTGAGGCGAGAAGAGGTGTTGCCGTCGCCACGGTATCGACCCCCACCTGGGCGGCAGAGCCAAAGAGCACCCGCTGGGGCAGAAGGTAGCTGGTCATATGAACCGGCCAGGAGGCCAGCAGCACTGCACGGGCAAATATCGCGGGGTTTAAAAAGTTGTGTCCAATCCCACCGAAGAGCTGCTTAACCAGCACAACGCCGATGATGCTGCCCAGTGCCGGCATCCACAGCGGCACACCAGCTGGCAGGTTCAACCCTAAGATAAGGCCTGTAACAACGGCGGACAGATCGGTAATGCGCACCTTCTTCTTCAGCAGTACCTGCCACACCAGTTCACTCAGCACGGCGAACACAATGGACACAGCAAGCACCAGGGCTGCCCGGGTACCAAAGAAATATACGCCCGCGGCTGTCGCTGGAACCAGTGCAATCAATACATCCAGCATTAAAGACTGGGTTGTATCCTTGCTGAGAAGATGAGGGCCGGTTGACATGCGTAAATTCATCTTCACTTCCTCCTTACAGCAATCAATTCTTTAGCTTCTTTAAAGGAAGCCACCAACCAGCGCTTTGCCGGGCAAACATAGGAACAGCTGCCGCAAAGAATGCAGTCGGTCAAGTTTTTCTTCTCTGCTTCGTCCATCTTGTTAACATCAAGCAGGTTGCGCAGTTCCATGGGGTTTAACATGGTGGGGCAAGCTTCCACACAACGCCCACAACGAATGCAAGCACTTTCCTCATGGGATTTTGCCTGCTTCTCGTTCAGCACCACCAAGCCGTTGTTCGCCTTGGTCATGGGCACCTGGTCATTGGGGATGCACAGGCCTGTCATGCTGCCGCCAAAGATAATTTTACCAGGTTCTTCACTGTAACCGCCGCAGGCTTCAACTGCGTCAGCAACGATGGTACCGTTTCGCACAAGAAGATTTGCAGGTTCTTTCACACATCCGGATACCGTAGTCACCCTGCTGATCAGGGGTTTGCCTTGTGTGACTGCGTCTGCAATGGCTGCTGCAGTTGCCACATTAAGCACCACAACCTGGACATCCTTGGGCAAGCCGCCGGAGGGAACCTGCCTGCCGGTGACGGCCTCAATCAGCTGTTTTTCACCGCCCTGGGGGTACTTGGTTTTAAGCGTTGCTACTTCAACGCCTGTTCTCCCAGAAGCTGCCTGTTGCATGGCTGCAATGGCTTCGGGCTTATTGTCCTCGATGGCGATAACGCCGCGGTCCACCTTCATGGCGCGCATGGCGGCGCGCAAACCATCAACGATGCGTTCCGGCTGTTCCAGCATCAGTCTGTAATCAGCTGTTAAAAAGGTTTCGCACTCGGCGCCGTTTAAAATGATGGTGTCAGCAGATTTGCCTTCCGGCAAGGTCATCTTGGCGTGGGTGGGGAAACAAGCGCCACCCATACCGCAAATGCCTGCACCCAGTACCGCAGGAATAATCTTATCTGCAGCTACCTGCTCCACATCCCCAAGGGGTGAAAGCTGTGTCCATTCATCCTGGCCATCATTCTGAATGGTCACGCATGCAGAGGGCAGCCTGCCAAGCATTTGCAGTTTCCCAACAGCTGTCACTTCACCGCTGACGCTGGCATGTACGGGGATACCCCGGGGGCCAGAAGCCTCAGCGATGACCTGACCTACCAGTACCCGATCTCCTTTTTTAACGACAGGTACGCTAGGGGCACCCAGGTGCGTATCCATCGGGATGATCACTGTCTGGGCTACAAACTCCTTAATCGGTTTATCCCGTGTTTCCATCTTCCCTTCATGGCGTTCCTTCAGGGGATGGATACCACCGCGAAATGTAAATATACTCAATCTATATCCCGCCTTTCAAATTGACAATTCGTTATTTGCCTTCAAATGCCGCATTGACAGCATCGATTACAGCCTGGGAAGTAACAGTTGCAAAAGTGGCCGCATCGATGTCTTCGATTTTCATCGGTGCCTTTTTACCGATGAATTGCTGAAGAAAACTGTCTTTCAATACAGCAGCACCAAAGCTTTTGCCATCCTTAAATGTGTCCGTCAGCACGTCCAGCTTTTCAATCGTTCCGTCGGCTGCAAAGCTTACGTTGACGGTTAA
>CAYFSQ010000003.1:40618-59138 GCA_964345895.1 uncultured Oscillospiraceae bacterium | reverse complement strand
TCCCGGCTTTCAAAATCAAAGGCCTGGTAGATTTCTTCGGGGCTTTGGTTGCCAAAACGCTCCAGCAGCCAGTCCAATATGTCGGTATCCGGCGGGGAGGGCAGGGGGTTAAGGTGGCTGTCCGTTAACTGGGCAAACACCTTTTCAAAATCCTCCCGGGTATTGTAGCCCCGCATCCATACCTGCCGGGCGGTGCTGGATTTAAGCTGGAAGGTGGGGAATACGTCAGCGCCCATGGCCTGGGTTATCCCCAAATCCGTCTGAAAGGCTTTTTCTGCTGCGCCGCTTTGCAGGGCTTGCTGAAAGGCGCCAATGTCGATACCGGCTTCTTCAGCCAGTTGCAGCAGCACCTCCTGCTTGCCGGTGGGGCGGGCCTGTGCGATGGAGGCGGCGCGCAGGCTGCGCAGGTAGCGGTCTGCTCTCTTGGGATCGGCAATCTGGGCCGCCTTGTAAGCGATGCTCTGGGGGTAGGAGGAGGGGGTTTCTTCGGTAAACAGGCGAAAGCCCTCAGGTTCCACCGGCATGCGGTGCAGGGGATAGGTTTCCAGCCAGTGCTGCATAATCTGGGGGTTTAAGTCTCCCTCGTCGCTGGAAATATGGTTGTCTTCATCCTGAAAGTCGCTTAGATCCCGCACCAGGCCCCCCATGACATAGCGCACCTGCACCGATGGGTAGCGGGTTTCCAGGGCACGGAACACCGGCTCTGTCGCCCAGCACCAGACGCACACGGGGTCTGTAAAATTGGTGATGATGATTTTTTCCATACTTCCTCCTCATCCCTCTGGGGGATTTACACACTTTGCCTTGTGGACACACACAAGTATACCCGAAGTTGCCCAGGGTGAAGCGGTTGCTGCCCACACAGCCCTTGCATTGCGGGGCATCAGCAGGATGAACCTTAAAACATTGACACAAATCAATGATTGACAGGCCGTTGTGTGCTATACTGTTGATCATTGCAAGGAGGAGGAACGGGAATGATACGGACAATTATTCGCATTGATGAAGAAAAGTGTAATGGCTGCGGTGCCTGCGTCACGGCCTGCGCCGAGGGCGCCATCCAGATGGTGGATGGCAAAGCCAGGCTGATTCGGGATGACTATTGCGACGGCCTGGGCGCATGCCTGCCCCATTGCCCCACAGATGCCCTCAGCTTTGAAGAGCGCGAGGCCGATGCCTTTGACGAAGCAGCGGTGGAAAAGCACCTGGAAAACCTGAAGCAGGCAGAAAAGGAACCGGACTTGCCCTGCGGCTGCCCGGGCAGCGAATCCCGGCGTTTAAGCCGCCAGGAGGAAGCCCCCGTTATGGCCAGCGAGCCTGCCCAGTCAAGGCTGAACCAGTGGCCTGTGCAGATGAAGTTAGCCCCTGTCAATGCCCCCTATTTCAGCGGTGCCAATCTGCTGGTGGCAGCCGACTGCGCCGCCTATGCCCATGGCGACTTCCACAATCGTTTTATGCGCAACCGCATCACCCTCATCGGCTGCCCCAAGCTGGACGGGGTGGACTATACCGAGAAGCTGACGGAGATTATCCGCGTCAACGATATCCGCAGCCTCACCCTGGTGCGCATGGAAGTGCCCTGCTGCGGCGGCCTGGAGCGCGCTGCTGTCAATGCGCTTAAAAACAGCGGCAAGTTTATCCCCTGGCAGGTGGTTACCCTGACCACCGACGGGCGTGTTATCGAATAATCAATCCCTTTTCTATGAAGCCCTCGCATTTGTCGAGGGCTTTATTCATTTCCAAACACCTCGTTTGACCTGCCGGACGACAGCATGTTATAGTCAAAACATCACAACTGCATGCTCGGTTGAGCGAAAAGAGGAGGAACTAAGAGAAAAACCTGGCTTCGTATCCCCGCTTTGTTCCTGTGTCTGGTGATGCTTTCTGCCATGACCCTGGCAGAGCAGCCCAAGGGCGCCATCGACCTGGAAAAGATCAAGGCAGAGTACAAGTATGGCGATGTGCTGACCTTTGACACCAATGGCCAGCTGACGGAAGAAAACCGCGCAGTGGAAGGCAAGGACGGCGTGGTATCGTCCCAGCGGTATGAGGCGTCCCGCATCGGCGCCGACATTATCGCCAAGGGCGGCAACGCGGTAGACGCCGCTGTAGCCGCGGCTTTTGCCCTGGGCGTGTGTGAGCCCAATGCCTCGGGCATGGGCGGCGGCGGGTTTATGACCTACCGCAACGGCGAAACGGGGGAGACCATCTTCATCGATTTTCGTGAAGTTGCTCCCGGCGCAGCCACGGAAGATATGTACCCCCAGGATGAGAACGGCAAAGTGATCGGCAACATCATGGCCCGGGGCGGCAAGGCTGTGGCGGTGCCCGGCGAAGTGGCAGGCCTGATGTACATCCTGGATAACTACGGCACCATGAGCCGCCAGGAAGTGCTGCAGCCCGCCATCGATCTGGCCAACGAGGGCTACCTGGTAACGGCCAAAACCAACACCACCCTCACCGACGCTTACCAGCTGATGGTGGACTATCCCGAGCTTGGCAAGCTGTTCCTGGGTGAAGACGGCCTGCCCCCCGAAGTGGGCAGCTACATCAAGAACCCCGACATCGCCAAAACCCTGGGCATCATTGCCGAAAAGGGCGCGGCGGGCTTCTATGAAGGCGAAGTTGCCCAGGCCCTGGTGGATGCGGCAGCCAAGTACGGCGGCATCATCACCCTGGAGGACCTGAAAAACTATAAGATTACCGTGAAGGAGCCGGTGGAAGGCACCTACCGCGGCTTCAAAATCTATTCCGCTCCGCCTCCCTCTTCCGGCGGCACCCACCTGATTCAGATCCTCAACATTCTGGAAAACTTCGATGTAGGCGCCATGAAGCCCTACAGCGCCGAGCATATGCACCTGCTGGCTGAAGCCTTCAAGATGGTGTACCTGGACAGGTCCACCTACATGGGCGATCCGGACTATGTAAAAGTCCCCCTCAAGGGCCTCATTGACAAGGACTATGCCAAGCTGCTGGCGGCCAAAATAGAAGATGACAAGTCCAAGAGCTACGAAGTGGAAGATCCCTGGCTGTACGAGGGCACCGACACCTCCCACCTGTCCGTTTCCGACAAGGCTGGCAACATGATCGGCATCACCAAGACCATCAACTATTACTACGGCAGCGGCGTGGCGGTGGATGGCTATGGCTTCATCCTCAACAATGAGATGGACGACTTCTCTTCCAAGCCCGGTGGCCCCAACTCGGTGCAGCCTGGCAAGAAGCCCCTCTCTTCCATGAGTCCCACCATCGTCCTCAGGGAAGATGGCAGCCCCTACATGGTACTGGGCGCTCCCGGCGGCTACACCATCTTCGCCCAGGTGGCCCAGGTCATCAGCGATGTGATTGACTTTAAGATGCCCCTGAAGGATGCTATCAAGGCCCCCCGCATCTTTAACTGGGTGGACAACACCCTGGAGTATCAGGATGGCTTTGGCATCCCTGTAGAGCAGGCAGAAGTGGATAAGCTGGCCGCCATTGGCCATGATATGTCTCACTACATGGATGGCGCCTTCGGCTTCATCCAGGGCACCCTCTACAACGAGGATGGCACCATCGACGGCGGCGCTGACTACTATGCCGACGGCGTGGCAGTCGGGTACTGATAGCCGACACTAACCAATAAACAACCAGAGCCTCCCCGCAACTGCGGGGAGGCTCTGACTTTCAAAGAACATATGCATATCATTGTTATTTATACACAACCTATAGGAATTGCTCAAGAAATGTTCTGGTTTGGTATTTTCGGCGTTCAGACCGGCAGCGCCATTGACACCATGAATAATATGCGTATAAGATGAACTATCTTTCTGGCACACATGCCGGATAAGCGAAGGAGGAGGAACCATGAGCAGGGTGCATAATTTCGGACCGGGACCTGCCTGTCTGCCCGAGGAGGTGCTTCGGGAAGCGGCGGATGAAATGCTGAACTTTGGTAACAGCGGCATGAGCGTCATGGAGATGAGTCACCGCTCTCCGGCGTTTGAGGGCATCCTGGGAGAAGCCCAGCAGACCCTCAGGGACTTGATGGGCATCCCCGATGGGTATGACATCCTGTTTTTGCAGGGCGGCGCTTCCACCCAGTTCGCCATGGTGCCCCTGAATTTATCAATCAACGGCAAAGCGGACTACCTGGTTACCGGCAGCTTCGCCAAGAAGGCCATGCAGGAAGGGAAAAAGTACCTGGATGTCCGCATTGCTGCCTCCAGCGAGGAAGATAACTTTACCTATGTGCCGGATGTAAAGGGGCTTTCCTTCAGGCAGGATGCCGACTACGTTCATATCTGTGAAAACAATACCATCTATGGCACCAAGTACTGGACGCTGCCCGACACAGGCAGCATTCCGCTGGTGGCAGATATGTCCTCCTGCATCCTGTCGGAGCCGGCGGATGTCAGCAAGTATGGGCTGATTTATGCAGGAGCCCAGAAGAACATTGGCCCCGCCGGAGTCACCCTGGTTATCATCCGCAAGGACCTGGTGCGCAATGAGGTGCTGCCCTCTACCCCCACCATGCTGAAATACGCAACCCACGCCAAGGAAAACTCCATGTACAATACGCCCCCTTGCTACGCCATCTACATCTGCGGCAAGGTGTTCAAGTGGCTGAAGAAGCAAGGTGGTCTTTCCGCCATGCAAGAAGTGAATAAGCAAAAGGCGAAGCTGCTTTACGATGTGCTGGATGACAGCAAGCTGTTTACCGGCACCGCCAGGAAGGACAGCCGCTCCATGATGAATGTTACCTTTGTTACAGGGGACGAGCAGCTGGATGCCGCCTTTGTCGCAGGGGCCAAGAAGGAAGGCCTGGTCAACATCAAGGGTCACCGCTCCGTAGGGGGCATGCGCGCCAGCATCTACAATGCCATGTCCCTTGAAGGGGTGGAAAAACTGGCTGCCTATATGCGCGCCTTTGAAAAGGAGCATGTCAAATGAAGGAACGTAATGTCGTCTGTATCAATCCCATTTCGCCCAAAGGCTTGGAGCGCTTTGGAAGCAACTACACCATCACCAAGGATGCCTGCGATGCTGATTGCTGGCTGGTGCGCTCGGCTGACCTGCATGGCACCCAGCTGCCCTCCCGCCTGCGCGCCATCGGCCGGGCCGGGGCAGGGGTCAACAACATCCCCCTGGAGGATTGCTCCAAGGAAGGCATCGTGGTGTTCAACACCCCCGGTGCCAACGCCAATGCTGTGGCAGAGATGGTCATCGCCGGCATGCTGATGGCCTCCCGGGATATCGTGGGCGGTGTCAACTGGCTGCGCACCCTGGAAGGGGCCCCAGGCATCGGCGAAAAAGTAGAGAAGGGCAAGAAAAACTTTGCCGGCACCGAGCTGCGCGGCAAGAAACTGGGCGTCATTGGCCTGGGGGCTATTGGGCACTTGGTGGCCAATGTGTCGGTTAGCCTGGGCATGGAAGTGTATGGGTACGACCCCTATATTTCCGTCAACTATGCCTGGCGTCTGTCCCGCTCGGTGCGCCACGTGGAAAGCCTGGAGGATTTGCTCAGGGAGTGTGACTACATCACCATCCACGTGCCCTTGATGGATGCAACCCGCATGATGATTGGCAAGGACCAGATTGCCATGATGAAGCAGGGCGTCATCCTGCTTAACTTTTCCCGGGATTCTCTGATGGATGAAGAAGCGGTGGGGGAAGCCCTGAAAAGCGGCAAGGTACGCAAGTACGCCACCGAGTTTGCCAATGAAAAGAATGTTTCTTTCCCCAACACCATTATTACCCCCCACCTGGGTGCCTCCACCGAGGAGTCGGAGGAGAACTGCGCCATCATGGTGGTGGATGAGGTGCAGGATTACCTGAACAACGGCAACATCACCAACTCTGTCAACTTCCCCGCCATTTCGATGGGCACCCTCAAGTCGCCCACCCGGGTGGTGGTGCTGCACAACAATGTGCCGGGCATTATCTCCAAGATAACCACCCTCTTTAGCAACTTCAATTTCAACATCGAGCAGATGATCTCCGCCAGCCGCGGCCATGTGGCCTGTGCATTGTTCGACGTGGGGCAAGCCATGCAGCGGGAGTTTGCCATGCAGCTTAGCAACCAGGAGGACATCCTGAAGGTACGGGTTATCCAGAAGGATTGAGCATGGAACATTCAAGCAAAAAACTGCATTTTGGCACCACCTATCTGTTGGAAAACCCCACGGTGGAGGATGCCGTGTCCCTGTGCGTACAGGAGGGGCTTTCCTTTGTGGAGCTTAACAGCAACTTTCCCCAGTGCCTTCTTGGGCGTTTGCAGCCTGAGGGGCTGAAAAGGCTGGCAGAGGAGCAGGGTATCTTCTATACCCTGCACCTGGATGACCGCTTCGACCCCTTCGACTTTAACCCCCATGTCAGCAAGGCGTACCTCCAAACCATGATGGAGGGGCTGGTGCTGGCGCAGGCGGTGGGTATCCCTGTAATCAACATGCACATTCCCCGGGGCAATATCGTCACGCTGCCCTCGGGCAGGCATTATATCTATCAGGAATACCCTGAGGCCTTTATACAAAGTGTGCTGGCTTTCCGCACTGCCTGCGAGCAGCATGCGGGGGACAAAGTGCGCATCGCCATCGAGAACACCGACGGCTGGGAACCTTACGAGCTGGCAGCCATTGAAGCGCTGCTGGAAAGCCCCGTGTTTGGCTTGACATTGGATGTAGGCCACGACCATGCCACCGGCAACCGGGACCTGAAGTTCTTTGAGAAATATCCCGACAGGCTATGCCATATGCACCTGCATGACGGCTGGGAACAGACCAACCACCAGGCCCTGGGCACCGGCGTCATCCCCCTGAAACAGCGCCTTGCGATGGCCCAGAGAACCAACGCCACCGTGGTGCTGGAAACCAAAACAAAGGAAGCGCTGCACCAATCGGTACAATATCTAAAGGAAAACGGGTATCTTTAAAAGCCGGGAAGCAGGTGCTTCCCGGCTTTTTCCTGCCTTGAAGTGCTGACGGAATCATGGTATCTTTATACAAGGATATCTCCTTGGAAGAAAGGGAGGCTCATGGCGGAAGCAAAGATTCTGATACGCGGAAAAAGCGGCGGGGGCAAAACCAGCCTGGTTAACCAGGCACTTTTGGAGTGCGGTATTCAGCCCCGCGGCTTGCGGGCCTTGCGATATTTTAACCAGGGGCAGGAGGAAGGGTTCAACCTGCTGGCACTTTCTAACGGAAAACAGGTGCCCTTGGTACGGGGGCAACCCTTTGCTCGCAAACGCCCCCAAGGGGGCTTTTTTGAGGAAGTGGCGCTGCCCATGCTTCGGGAGGAATTGTCTCAACCTGGGCTGTTGTTGGTGGATGAAATCGGCCGGTATGAAAAGCAGGCTGTGGGTTACCTGGACACCCTGGTATCTGCCTGGCAGGATCCCCAGCGCCCTGCCCTGTATGTGCTGAAAAAAGAGAACCTGCCCTTCAACGACATGCTGTGGGACAGTGCCGACAATGCCCTGCGCATCGACTGCGATGAGGTAACGGCCGCTGAGGCCGGGCCCCAAATTTGCGCTGCCCTAACCGGCGAGGCGCCGAAGCATCGGTTTGTGCGCATCATTCTGGAGAGCGCCATGAATCGTGCCAGCGCCCTTCAGCTGATGGACAGGCTCAAGGGATGGCTCAATCAAAACCCCGGCAAGGGGCTGGGCATTGTCTGCAGCCAGGAGGCAGAGCTTCTGCACACTGCTGCCGGCATGGGGCTGATACCCGTTATGGGGGACAAGGATAAGGCCATGGAGCTGCCTTTCTTTAGACACTATGATGTTCTGGGGACTCTGGTGTTAACCAGGCGCTTCCTGACGCTGCCCGATTGGGAGTGGGAAGCGCTGCTGAAAAAGACGGCGGAGGAAGCCGAAACAAACAAAGGGTTCAAGTAAAAATCTTTTTAATGGGGGAATTGTATGGGCAAAAGGATCCTGGTTTCTTTGGGGGGCAACGCCCTGGGCACCGACTTTGACGGCTTGCTGGCGACCTCCCGCACGGTGGCGAAACCCATCGCGGGGCTGATTCAAAAGGGGTACGAGGTGGTGATTTGCCATGGCAACGGGCCCCAGGTGGGCATTATCAAAACATCCATGGACATCGGCAACGCCCAGACCGGGCAGCCCGGCATCCCCATGTCGGAATGTGTGGCCATGAGCCAGGCATTTATCGGCTATCATCTGCAAAATGCGCTGCAGAACGCCTTGAAGGAAGTGGGCGTGGATAAAAGCGTGGCCACCGTGGTCACCCGGGTGGTGGTGGACAGGGACGACGAGGGTTTCCAGCACCCCACCAAGCCGGTGGGCGCTTTTGTAACCCGCGAGCAATCTGAAAAAATGGCTGCCCAGGGCAAAACCATGATTGAGGATTCCGGCCGGGGCTATCGGGAGGTTGTCCCTTCACCCCTGCCCCAGCGCATTGTGGAAAAGGAAGCCATCAAGCAGCTGCTGGATGGGGGCAGCGTGGTGATTGCCGGGGGCGGCGGGGGCATCCCCGTTACCTATGAGCAGCACCAGTACCGCGCCATTGATGCGGTGATTGATAAGGACTGGGTGTCCGTCATGCTGGCCCAGGATACCGCCTGCGACAGCCTGGTGGTGCTGACAGGGGTGGAGAAGGTCGCTGTCCACTTTAACAAACCAGATCAACGCTGGCTGGACAGCCTGACGGTGTCGGAAGCCAGGGACTATATTGCCCAGGGGGAGTTTCCCCCCGGTTCCATGCTGCCCAAGGTGGAGGCGGCAATCCGCTTTACTTCTTCCGCCAAGGGCTGCCGCACCCTGATTACCTCCTTGGATAAACTGGAGGAAGGGTTGGCAGGGCAGACAGGCACATGGCTTGTACAGGATACAGAGTAAAATAGAGGAGGTTCGACATGAAAGACCGTTTCCATCTGGCCGCCATGCCCAAGGGGCCGCCTGGGAAGGCCAAGGAGTTTTTAACCATGGCCCAGGGGAAGGATGTGCTCAGGTACCATCAGTCTTTTCCCCAGTACACCCGCACGCCCCTTGTTTCCCTTAACGCTTTGGCCAAGGCGCTGGGCATCAAGGGCTTGTATGTGAAGGATGAAAGTTACCGCTTTGGCCTGAATGCCTTCAAGGTGCTGGGGGGCAGTTACGCCATGGGGCGGTGGATTGCCCAAAAACTGGGCATCGACATAAAGGAGATGACCTTTGACCTGCTGACCAGCCCTAAGGTAAAGGAAAAACTGGGGGATGTTACCTTCATTTCTGCCACCGACGGCAACCATGGCCGGGGCGTTGCATGGACAGCGCGGGCGCTGGGACAAAAGTCTGTCATCTATATGCCTGCAGGCACCGCCCAGGAGCGCCTTGACAACATACGCAACCTGGGGGCAGATGCCTCCATTCTGGATATGAACTATGACGACTGCGTGCGCCTGGCAGCGCAGCACGCTTCTGAGCGGGGCTGGGTTATGGTGCAGGATACCGCCTGGGAAGGGTATGAGGAAATCCCCCAGTGGATTATGCAGGGCTATGCCTCCATGGCGTTGGAAGCCTCTGAACAACTGGATGCTGTGGTGCCCACCCATGTGTTTTTGCAGGCGGGGGTTGGCTCCCTGGCGGCGGCGGTGGCAGGTTTGCTGAACGATGTATATAATAACCAGCCCCCCTACACCGTGGTGGTGGAGCCCAACAAATCCAACTGCCTCTATCGCACCGCCCATGCAAATGACGGTGCTCTCCACGCCGTCACGGGCACCATGGACACCATCATGGCAGGCCTTGCCTGCGGCGAGGTGTGCACCATCGCCTGGGATGTGCTGATGGAAACGGCGCAGCAGGTCATCAGCTGCCCCGACTGGGTGGCTGCCCATGGCATGCGGGTGCTGGGTAACCCCTTGGGCGAGGATGACAAGGTCATCAGCGGCGAAAGCGGCGCGGTGACCACAGGCATTGTCGCTGCCATGCTGCAAAGGGAGGACCTTTCCTGGCTCAGGGATGCCTGCAAGCTGGATGAAAACGCTGTCGTGCTGTGCTTCTCCACCGAGGGGGACACCGACCAGAAAAACTACCGGGATGTGGTGTGGCAGGGGAAATATCCCAGCGACCCAGCGCATACAGGCGCCTTTCAACAAAAGGAGGATTAAATGAAAACCATCGAAACCAACAAAGCCCCCGGCGCTATCGGCCCCTACTCCCAGGCGAAGGTGGTGGGCAATCTGCTGTTTACTTCCGGGCAAATCCCCGTGAACCCTGAGACGGGCGCTGTGCCCCAAACCATTGCCGAACAGACCCACCAGAGCTGCAAAAACCTTCAAGCCCTGGTAGAAGCTGCAGGCGGCAGCATGGACAATGTAGTTAAAACGCTGTGCTTCCTCGCAGATATGGCAGACTTTGCCGCCTTCAACGAGGTGTATGCTACCTACTTCCCCGGCAAGCCTGCCCGCAGTTGCGTGGCGGTTAAAGATATCCCCAAGGGTTGCCTGGTGGAGATTGAAGCCATCGTCGAGCTGTAAACAATACTCAATCAACTGCCCAGACACGTTGGGGCAGTTTTTTATTGGAATCTTGCGGTCTTTTCGTCTCAGGGGAATAAAAACGTGTTATAATTATACTGCAGTGCTTGCTGCAACAAAGAAGGAGGAACTCGAGATAAAAAAATTGCTTTCGCTGCTCTTGGTTGTGATGTTGGTGCCGGTATATGCCTTGGCAGCAACTGTAGATTTAAAAGCCCTCAGCGATGAAGAACTGGTGCAGCTGGCACAAGAAATTGCTGCAGAACAGCTTTCAAGGGTTACTTACCTTGCCGAAGGCAAGCTGGGCGTTCACTTTATTGGTATTAAATCCGTATCCATCGTGAAGGATTATGATGGCAACGATGCCATCAGCCTGGCGGCAGATTACTACCATGAAGATCCGGACAATGGCTATGTACCTAATTTGAACATTTCCCTGGACGCAAGGCAAGAGGGCAACTACCTGACCCATGCATCTGTGCCAAACCAAGGGGATTCCTTCTTATCCTTCAATGAAGTTAAAAAGGGCGAGGTTCGCGAAATGTATTGGAACTTTGGCATAACAGATCTGACGAAGTCCGTAGATTTCGAATTCAGAGAAGGCTTGGGCATTTCGTTCAATCAGGATTATCCGAAGATTACGTATACATGGCAGCCCTAAGGTGAAGAATGCAGACCGCTCCGAAAGGGGCGGTCTGTTTATAAAAAACCTTATGATCCTTTTTCTCCGGAAGGGAGCGACGGATTCATTATGATTTAAAACATAGACAGGAGACACCATGGGAAAGCGTATATTGGCCGGTTTTATCATCCTTGTGCTGCTGCCTGCTTTGGGCCTGGCAGCGCCGGGGCAGAATGGGGACTTTTTTCCGCCCCTTCCTGGCGATGCCCGGGATATCACCGATATGTGCGACATCACCGTATCCAGCCAGCAAGGGGAGCAGGGCAGCCTGTCGGACAGAGACTTCTTAACGGTGTGGGGCGGGGGAACGGCACGCAAGCATGTGGAGATTGTATGTGCTGAAAAGGCCTACGGCCTCTATATCTGCTGGAAGGATGCCCCCGAAGCCTGGAAGCTGACCCAGGAAACGGAGGGGGTTGTATCTGAAACCTCCTACAAGGCAGGGGGCTTTCTGCACCAGTTTATCCCCCTTAAAGGCATAGACCACCTGCGCATCGAGCCGGAAGGCAGCAGCCGGGACTGGTTTGGCGTACGGGAAATCTATGTGTTTTCAAAGGGCAACATCCCATCCTTTGTGCAGCAGTGGCAATGGCCTGACAGCCAGTGCGACCTGATGCTCTTCACCGCCCACCCCGATGATGAGATGCTTTTCTTTGGCGGTCTGCTGCCTACCTACGCCGGGGAATATCAAAAGGATGTGGTGGTTAGTTTGCTGACCCCCTCCAGCGGCCTGCGCACCAGCGAACTGCTGAACGCCCTGTGGCTGGCGGGGGTTACCCAGTACCCCGTGCTGGGCCCCTTTCAGGACAAGAACTCCAACAGCCTGGAAAAGGCCTACCGGCAGTTTGACAAGGCAACGGTCTATTCCTATGTGGTGGGCATGCTGCGCAAGTACAGGCCCACCGTGGTTGTAACCCACGACATAAACGGTGAATATGGCCATGGCATGCACAGCATATGTGCCAATAGCGCTGTCAGCGCCTTTGACCTTGCTGCCAACGAAAAGAAATACTCCGCCAGCGCGAAAGAGTTTGGCGTATTTCAGGTGCAGAAACTTTATTTGCATCTGTATCCCGACAACCCCCTCATCATGGATTGGGATCGGGGGCTACAATCCTTCCGAGGTTTAACGGGCTTTGAGGTGGCCCGGCAGGGTTATCAGGAGCATGCTTCCCAGCACCAGTACGAGCATTTCGTGGTGGAACCCTTTTTAAGTGATCTGTCCAGCTATCACTTTGGCCTGTATAAAACCAGGGTGGGGGAGGATGTATACAAGAACGATTTCCTGGAAAATACCGTCGCCGCGTTGTTTCCGTGACGGCTTGTCGCGCTTCATTTGAATAAACAAGCTGCATATGCAAGCGGGCTTCTCTTGCCATACCCGCTTGTTTTTGCTATAATAGGCAAGAAACAAACAAGGGTTTCAATACTACAAATCAGGGAGGATTATTCCATGAAGAAACTTCTGGCACTCGCTCTCGTCCTGATGCTGGCGCTGCCCGTTATGGGTCTGGCCACCGAAGGCACCTACGAAATCGCAATGATTACCGACATCGGCACCATCGACGACAAATCCTTCAACCAGGGCACCTGGGAAGGCGTTGCCCAGTATGCCGAAGAGAACGGCAAAACCTACAACTACTACCAGCCCACTGCCCAGTCCACCGAGATTTATCTGGAAATGATCGAGCAGGCCGTTACCGCTGGCGCCAAAGTGGTTGTCACCCCCGGCTTCCTGTTTGAAGAGCCCATTTTCATCGCCCAGGATATGTATCCCGATGTCAGCTTTGTGCTGATTGACGGCAATCCCCACAATGCGGATTATTCCGAGTTCCGCACCGAGAAGAACGCCGTAGGCATCGTGTTCGCAGAAGAGCAGGCGGGCTTCCTGGCCGGCTATGCATCCGTTAAGGATGGCTACACCAAGCTGGGCTTCATGGGCGGCATGGCTGTGCCTGCCGTTGTCCGCTTTGGCTATGGCTTTGTGCAGGGCGCAGAGCTTGCTGCTGAGGAAATGGGCGTTACCGGCCTGGAGCTTAACTACCACTACACCGGCGGCTTTGAAGCCACCCCCGAAGCCCAGGCTCTGGCAGCATCCTGGTACAATGATGGCATCGAAGTCATCTTTGCTTGCGGCGGCGCGGTAGGCAACTCCGTCATGGCGGCTGCAGAAGCTGCCAATGGCAAGGTCATCGGCGTAGACGTAGACCAGAGCGCGGAAAGCCCCACTGTCATCACCTCTGCCACCAAGGGCCTGGCCCCCTCCGTTGTGCAGACCCTGACCGCCTACTACGAAGGCAAGTTCCCCGGCGGCGAAGCCCTGGTGCTGGATGCCTCCTCCGAGGGTGTCTCCCTGCCCATGGCCACCTCCCAGTTCAAAACCTTCAGCCAGGCTGATTACGACGCCATCTTTGCCAAGCTGGTTGCCGGCGAAGTCACCTTGCTCAAGGACAGCGACGTTACCTCCGCAACGGAAATCCCCGTTACCAACGTGAAAGTAACCGAAATCAAATAATGTCTTTTGCCGGCTGCCCCGCAAGGGGCAGCCGGTTTTTCGAAGGTTTAAAAGTGACAGAATAGGAACATCATGAGCGATTACATCATAGAGATGCTCCACATTACCAAGGATTTTCCGGGTATCAGGGCAAATGATAACATCACCCTGCAATTGCGCAGGGGTGAAATCCATGCCTTGCTGGGGGAAAATGGTGCTGGAAAAAGCACATTGATGAGCATTTTATTTGGCCTCTATCAAGCGGAAAGCGGCGAAATTAAAAAAGACGGCAAGCCCGTGCGGGTGAATAACCCCAACGATGCCAATGCCCTGGGCATCGGCATGGTGCATCAGCATTTTAAGTTGGTGCACAATTTTACTGTTTTGGAAAACATCATCCTGGGGGTGGAGAGCACCCAGAATGGCCTGTTGCGCATGGATGAAGCGCGCAGCAAGGTGATGGCTTTATCAGAGCAATATGGTCTGTTGATAGAGCCGGATGCCTTGATATCCGACATTACCGTTGGCATGCAACAGCGGGTAGAGATTCTAAAAATGCTCTACCGCGAAAATGATATTCTTATTTTTGACGAGCCCACCGCCGTGCTGACCCCCCAAGAGATTGACGAATTGATGCGCATCATGCGGGGCCTGGCACAGGAGGGCAAAAGCATCCTGTTTATTACCCATAAACTAAATGAAATTATGGCCGTTGCCGACCGCTGCACGGTGCTGCGCAAAGGGGGCTACATCGGCACCGTGGATGTTGCCCAGTCCAGCCCTGAACAGCTGGCCGAAATGATGGTGGGACGCAAGGTCAACTTCACCATCGATAAAAAGCAAGCCGATTTAGGCGAAGCAGCGCTGAGCGTTAAAAACCTGACGGTATCAGGCCATGGCAATAAAAAGGCTGTGGACAACGTTAGCTTTGAGGTTCGCAAGGGCGAAATTGTGTGCATTGCCGGCATCGACGGCAATGGCCAGAGCGAGTTGGTCTACGCCTTGACGGGCTTGCTGCCTGCTCAGGGACAGGTGCTGCTAAACGGCCAGCCTTTGGAAAAGCTTAACATCCGCAAGCGCAACGAGGCGGGGCTTTCCCATATCCCGGAGGATCGGCACAAACATGGCCTGGTGCTGGATTTTGATTTGCAGCAGAACCTGGCATTAAAAAAGTATTTTAAGCAGGAAATGCAGCAAAAGGGCTTCATCCGTTTTGACAAGGTGCGGGCATATGCAAAAAAACTAATCGAGCAGTACGATATCCGCTCCGGCCAGGGGGCTGATACCCCTGTGCGCAGCATGTCCGGCGGCAACCAACAAAAGGCGATCATCGCCCGGGAAATTGATATCGACCCGGAAGTGTTGATTGCTGTCCAGCCCACCCGGGGCCTGGACGTGGGGGCCATGCTCTACATCCACGAACAGTTAATCAAGGTGCGGGATGAGGGAAAGGCCGTGCTGCTGATTTCCCTGGAGCTGGACGAGGTGTTCCAGCTGGCCGATCGCATCCTGGTGATATTTGAAGGCAAGTTGGTGGCCGATCTGGATGCCCGGTCAGCCACTGCCCAGCAGCTGGGCCTGTACATGGCCGGCAGCCAGAAAGAGGAGGTGCAGCATGCAGAAGCTTAAGAAAGGCTTGTCCAGCATGTCCGCGTCCTTGTTGGCGATATTTGCTGGCTTGTTTGCAGGCTTTGTCATCCTGGTGATTTCTAACCCTGCCAATGCGATAAAGGGGCTACAGACCATCTTAATCGGCGGGTGGAACAATGGCGCCAAGGGCGTAGGCCAGGTGCTCTACTTTGCCACCCCCATCATATTGACGGGGCTGTCTGTGGGCTTTGCCTTTAAAACGGGCATGTTTAATATCGGCGCAGCAGGACAATTGATGGTGGGCGGCTTTGTCTCCGTCTATGTGGGCGTTACCTGGACGTTCCTGCCCGGTGCCCTGCACTGGATTGTTGCCCTGCTCATGGGTGCGCTGGGGGGCATGGTATGGGGCATGCTGGTGGGGCTGTTCAAAGCGTTTTTAAATGTGCACGAGGTCATTACCTCCATCATGTTCAACTACATTGCCCTGTACACCATCAACTACCTGGTGAAAAACTCTCACCTCTTTGATGCCCTGAAAAACCAGACGGTGAACGTGGCGACCAACGCTGTGCTGCCCAAGGCAGGGCTGGATAATATTTTCTACATGCTCAAGGGTAAGTATCACGATGCTTCCTCTGTTAACTCAGGCATCCTGATTGCGGTGGGCCTGGCCATCATCATCTACATTGTGCTGAACAAAACCTCCTTTGGTTTTGAGCTGAAGGCCTGCGGCTACAACAAGCATGCCAGCCGCTACGCTGGCATCAGCGAGAACCGCGCCATCATCACGTCCATGGCCATTGCAGGCGCCTTAAGCGGCGTGGCAGGGGCTACCATGTACCTGGCACCAGCCAGCGGCATGCACATCCATATGCACGAAGTGTTAGCGGCTCAAGGCTTTAACGGCATTGCTGTGGCGCTGCTGGGCATGTCAAACCCCATCGGCATCGTGTTTTCAGGCTTGTTTATCGCCCACATTACCGTAGGGGGCAGCTACCTGCAGTCCCTTAAGTACATGAAAGAAATTATCGAGGTTATCATCGGGTTGATTATCTACTTCTCCGCCTTCTCTCTCCTGGTCAGCGACGTGCTGGCAAAGGGGCGCAAACGCCGCAAGAAGGCCGCAGAAAAAGCCGATACGACAGGGGAGGGAAGCTGATGGACGCAATTTATTTCCTGGTTCAACAGATGATGTTCTTCTCCATCCCGCTGCTGATTGTGGCACTGGGCGGTATGTTCTCAGAGCGAAGCGGTGTGGTGAACATTGCTTTGGAAGGCATCATGGTGGCGGGAGCGTTCTGCTCCATCCTGTTTATATCTCAAATGCAGCACTTGCTCAGCGGGCAGTTGTTGCTGCTGCTGGCCATTGTGGTGGCAGCGGTTTCGGGCATGCTGTTTTCCCTGTTGCATGCCTATGCAGCCATTAACCTGCGCAGCGACCAGACCATTTCCGGCACAGCGCTGAACATGATTGCCCCGGCGGCGGCCATCTACCTCGCGCGTATGATACAGCCCAACGGTGTCCAGCAGATTCAGTTTACCAACACCTTCCGCATTACCAAGGTACCTGTATTGGGGGATATCCCCGTGCTGGGGCCCCTGCTGTTTCAGAACAGCTACATCACTACCTATGTCGGCTTTATCATCCTTGTGGTCTCTGCCTTGGTGCTGTACAAAACCCGCTTTGGCCTGCGCCTGCGCGCCTGCGGCGAGCATCCCCAGGCGGCAGACTCTGTCGGCATCAACGTATACCGCATGCGCTATGCCGGCGTGCTGATTTCTGGCGCGCTGGGCGGCCTGGGGGGCCTGGTGTATGTGATTCCTACCTCCACCAACTTCAACGCCACCGTGGCTGGCTATGGCTTTCTGGCGTTGGCGGTGCTCATCTTTGGCCAGTGGAAGCCCCTGCGCATCCTGTTTGCGGCATTCTTCTTTGGCTTGATGAAGACCATCGCCTCCTCCTACTCGGGCATCCCCTTCCTGCAAAGCCTGGGTATTCCTAGCGATATCTACAAGATGGTGCCCTTTATTGCCACCCTGGTGGTGTTGGCCTTTACAAGCAAAAAGTCGCAAGCGCCCCGCGCCAGCGGCGTGCCCTACGATAAAGGCGCAAGATAAACTGGAACGATTAGCATATAACCCCCGCACGGCTGCTGATGCAGGCCTTGCGGGGGTTGTTTTATTGCAAATGCTACTTGGTTTGTACCTGGAAGCGTACCTCTCCCTCTGCCAGCATGCGAAGGTCGCTATTGTCCAGCGTCCACACCTTGTAGGGGAAGCGCAGGGGGAGAAGGCCCGCCGGGGTGGTTGCTTTCTCGATGGCCTCTTGGAGGGCTTGCTCTTTCATCATCCCCCCGTTCAGTTCAAATACCCCCATCACGGGGCCATCCTTGGTGGTAAACTGGTCGCTGCTCCACATGGGCAACGCGGTATCAGAGTCACCGATGTAGAAGGTATCCCACAGGTCCAGCAGAAGAAGCCTTTTGTCAGGGTGAAGCATCACCTGATCCGGTGTGCCAAAGCCCTTTTCTGTGCTGAGCCAGTGCTCTGTACGAATATCCGGGTCATCGGGGTTGGGTTTTGCATCGTAGCACCCGTCACCATTCAGGGCACCCAGAGGATGCAGTTCATCCTTGTCTGTAAGGATGGGTGTTGCAGAAACGCTTAAGGTGAAAACGCCCTGTCCTTTTGCCCAGGCTGCGTCCACAACCTGGAAAGCAATTATATCACTTGCTTTGCCCTGGTTTTTTTGAGTAGGGGGCTCTTGCAGATTTTCCAGGATGGCCTGATGTTTCTCTGGATGGTTCGTTTGAAAGTTTGTAAAACGATGGTTGAAGTACCACTCCTGTCCCAGGTTAATCACCGCATAGGCAATGCCGCTGAGGAGAAGGAGGATGGCTGCTGCCAGGATGGCTGTACGAAGCGCAAATTTTTTCTCGGGTTTTCCCTCCTGTATCTGTTGAAGGGTTTGATCGATGCGCCTGGAGAATAATTCAGGGGTTTCCGGGAAGGCATTGTCCAGTTCAGTGCGCTTCATCTTCAAACACCTCCGTATCGTTTGGTTTATGTTTCATCATCATTTTTCCCCTGGACAGGCGGCTTTTTACCGTGCCTTGGGGTATGCCCAGCGCCTTTGCAATATCCTTGATGGGAAAGCCATCCAGATAGTGCAATATCAGGGGAAGGCGGTACTTGATATCCAGGCTGAAGAGGGCATCCTGGATGAGGATGGACTCTTCGGGGGGAGAGCCAGCAGGCGTAGGAGCGGTGGTTTCTTGCAGCGGCACTTCCCTTAC
>CAYFSQ010000003.1:18034-40518 GCA_964345895.1 uncultured Oscillospiraceae bacterium | reverse complement strand
AAAGGTTCCCTGATGGAAAAAGAAACGCCCTTCCTGGTTAAGTTGGAAGGGCGTGGTTTCATGTTTCATTTGTGATATTCAACAGGAAAGCGCGATGCAGTTAGGTTGCCGGGCTTAGTTCATCCCAAAGAAAGGAGGGTATTGCCAGAACCCTGCTTACGGGTGCGCAGCTTGTTTACAGCGCATTCACCATGTTGAACATGCGGCGGTTGAAGTGGGATTTGGATTTCAGCGCCGTATCAATGGGCATATGGAAGGTGCGCCCGTTGCGCACACCAATCACCTGGTTGGAGATATTATGCTTCAGCAGGTTCACCGCCATGGCGCCTGCTTCAAAGGCAAAGGCCCCGTCCCGGGCGGTGGGGGGCACGCCGCGCTGGGTATAGCCCACCACGGTGGCGCGCACCTGTACTTCGGGGTTGTTCACCTTGGCTTGCAGCACCCTGGCAAAGTTGACTGCATCCATCCGCTGGCCGGGGAAGGCACCCTTGATGCCCAATCCCTCCAGGAAGCTGACAAAGTCAAAGTCTCCCATGGTGCGCCAGGCGCCTTCTGCCACCACCACGGTGGCGCGGGTGTTGCCCCTGTCGAACAGGTTGTTCAGCCGCCGGGCTACATCCTCGATATCCCAGCCATTCACCTCGGGTACCACCACAATTTCGCAGCCCGTAGACTGGGCTGCTGTCAGGGCGATGTCGCCGCAGTTGCGGCCCATCACTTCCACCACGTGGGGGCGGTCGTGGGAGCGGCTGGTGGCGCGGATTGCGCGGATAGCGTCTACACAGACGTTCACCGCGCTGTCAAACCCCAGGGACATTTCGGTGTACCCCAGGTCGTTGTCGATGGTGCCGGGGATGCCGATGCAGGGGATCCCCTGGTTGGCCAGCGCTTGGGCGCCCTGGAAGGAGCCGTCGCCGCCGATGACCACCAAGCCGGATACATCCAGATCCCGTAAAAACTGGGCACCCTTCTGCTGGTATTCCAGCTCCCTAAACTCCACGCACCGGGCGGTGCGCAGGTAGGTGCCGGGCAAATCGGCGATGTCCAGCAGTTGGTCCATGGACATCTCGATGTAATTATCCTCTTGTTTGGGGTACTTGCCAATCAGGCCGTTAAAGCCGCGCTTGATGCCAATCAGCGGCATATCCAGCAGCGCCGCACTGCGGGCGATGCTCATCACAGCGGCGTTCATGCCGGGGCTGTCCCCGCCGCTGGTTAACACTGCGATTCTTGCCATATATCCTCCTTAGGCAGGCGGCCGTGCCGCCGGATGGTTTCCCGAGGGGAAATTGGTATAACCAACTTTCCACAGAATACAGTATACCAAAAACAAGGCAGGAATGCCATGAAAATTCATCAGCAAGCTATCGCAATTCACCTATTCTTAATAAATTTAAAGGACACCCGACGAATCGGATGTCCTTTGTAATAGAAACCTATTTATCAGCGGATTTTTTCCGCCTTGGGGGCCCGCAGGTGGCTGGCTTCCGGCATGCTGGTGCCCAGCAGGGGCTGCAGGTAGTATTTGAAATCGTCCGTCACATTATTGCCCTGGGCATTGATAAAATTGTCAGGCATCAGCTTGGTTTTGGCGGCGATGTCTGCCAGGGGGCGAATCTGATAGTCTACGGAGTAAAAGCCCGTGCGGTTGATGGTGATGCTGCCATCGGTATCATGCCAGATGGCGAACTGGGCGGCTTTTTCGCCCACCTCGCGAGCTTCCCGCTGGTCCACATCGCTGACGCAGCCCATGAAGGAGCGCTGCAGGTAGCCCAGGGTGTCTGAGCGCACGCGCTGGATGTTCAGCTTTTCCCGTACCTGGTTAACCAGCAGCTCGCCCAGGGCGCCGGTGCCGCTGAGCTGCACATTGCCGTGGGCATCGGTGCCGGTATCCTTGAGGCTCGACAGCACAGGCAGACCCTGCTCGTCCTGGATGCCTTCAGATACAGCCACCACGCAGCGGCCCAGGCGGTCGTACACTTCCCGTACCTCTGTGAGGAACTTCTCCATCACGAAGGGACGCTCGGGCAGGTAGACCAGGTGGGGGCCGTCATCGGGGTACTTCTGGGCGATGGCGCTGGCGGCTGTCAGAAAGCCGGCATGACGGCCCATCACAACGCCTACGTGCACACCGGGCAGGGCGCGGTTGTCCAGATTAAGACCGATGAAGCTCTGCGCTACAAAGCGCGCTGCGCTGGGATAGCCGGGGGTATGGTCGTTGAACATCAGGTCATTGTCGATGGTCTTGGGGATGTGGATGGCGCGGAAGTCGTAGTGGGACTTTTCTGCCTGCTCGTTAACGATGCGCACGGTGTCGGCGGAGTCATTGCCGCCGATGTAGAAAAAGTAGCGCACATTGTGCATGCGGAACACGTCGAAAATTTCTTCGCAGTATTTTTCGTCCGGCTTATCCCGGGTAGAGCCCAGCGCGCTGGAGGGGGTCATGGCAACGCGCTCCAGGTTGTTGGTGGTTTCCTGGGTCAGGTCCAGAAAGTTTTCGTTGATGATGCCGTTCACACCGTTAATGGCGCCGTACACCTTGGTAATCTGGGGAAATTTACGGGATTCCAGCACCACTCCCACCAGGGACTGGTTGATAACAGCTGTAGGGCCGCCCCCTTGGGCGACAACGACTTTACCTTGAAGTTCCATGGTTTGCCTCCTAAAAAACGGGGCAGTGCGTTTTGCGCGCTGCCCCGGTGATTGCAAGTTGTCTCTTAGCCCTTGCCGTTGCAGCCCAGCACATGGACCAGCTTGTGGCGTACCATTCCCTTCAATGCCGTGCGGGCATCGCCCAGGTACTGGCGGGGGTCGAAGTGGTCGGGATGCTCGGCGAAGTGTTTGCGGATCATGGCGGTGAAAGCCAGGCGCAGGTCAGAGTCGATGTTGATTTTGCACACCGCCATGGAAGCAGCCTTGCGCAGCATTTCTTCGGGCACGCCGCGGGCGTTGTCCATCTTGCCGCCGTAGAGGTTGATCATGTCCACATACTCGGGGATGACGCTGCTGGCGCCGTGGAGCACGATGGGGAACTGGGGCAGGCGGCGCTCTACCTCTTCCAGGATGTCAAAGCGCAGCTTGGGTTCACCCTTGAATTTGAAGGCGCCGTGGCTGGTGCCAATGGCAATAGCCAGGCTGTCTACGCCTGTCTTGGTGACAAACTCTTCCACTTCTTCGGGGCGGGTGTAGCTGGAATCTTCCTCGGACACCTTGATGTCGTCTTCCACGCCGGCCAGGCGGCCCAGCTCGCCTTCTACGGTGACGCCGTGGTCGTGGGCATATTCCACCACCTGACGGGTCAGTTTGATGTTCTCTTCAAAGGGCAGATGGCTGCCGTCGATCATGACGGAGGTAAAGCCGCCGTCGATGCAGGTTTTGCAGGTTTCGAAGTCGGGGCCGTGGTCCAGGTGCACCACGATGTCCAGGCCGCTTGTCTCAACAGCCGCTTCGATTAATTTCATCAGGTAGGTGTGGTTGGCGTACTTGCGCGCGCCGGCGGACACCTGCAGGATGAGGGGAGCCTTTTCCTCCTGGGCGCCTTCCACGATACCCTGGATAATTTCCATGTTGTTCACGTTAAACGCGCCAATGGCGTATCCGCCTTCGTATGCCTTGCGGAACATCTCCTTGCTGTTGACTAAAGCCATGGTATGCCTCCTTATCGATGAATGAATAAATTGCCTTATATACTATACTGTTTTTATATCAGACTGTCAAACGGAAAACAAATCGTTCAGCGCTTCTGCCATGGTGGGATGGGTGAACACAAAGCTACCCAAAGTGGGGTAGGTAGCGTCCATATCCATGGCCAGTTTGATGATGTTGATGATTTCTTCTGCCCTCTCGCACAGCAGCATGGCACCCAGTATTTTCTTGCTTTTATTGTCCAGGACGGCCTTCAAAAGGCCCTGGGGCTTTTGCAGCACCTGGGCGTTGGGGATGGCAGCGGCAGGCTGCTTGGAAATGAGGACATCATAACCCTGGGCCCTCGCCTCCTGCTCTGTCAGCCCCACCCGGGCATAGGAAGGGCTCAGGAAGGTGCAGGTGGGCACATGGCGCCTTTGCTTAAGGGTATAAGCGCCCTGTTCAAACAGGCTGCTGCGCACCACCCGGTAATCGTCCAAAGAGGTATAGGTAAACTGCATGGGGCTGCACACATCGCCCATGGCCCATATGTTTTCGGCGGTGGTTTTCAGCTGCTCATCCACCATAATCATGCCCCGCTCGTTCAGGCGCACATCTGTGTTTTCAAGGCCCAGCCCCTCTGTGTTGGCCTTGCGGCCCACGGCCACCAGGATGGCGGTATTGTCCAGCATCTGTTCTGCGCCGTCCATGGCGAAGAAAAGGGTGCTGCCTTCCGCTTTGCCGGCCTTGGCGCCCAGCAGCAGGCGGATGTTCTTTTCTTTCAGGCGCTGCAAGATGGCATCGGCCATGTCCCTGTCCTCCCGGGGGAGGAAGGTGTCCCCAGCTTCCAGCACCGTTACTTCGCTGCCGTAATCGGCATACATAAAGGCGAACTCCAGCCCGATATATCCGCCGCCGATGATGGCCAGCTTCTGAGGCAGTGTCTCAAGGGCCATCAAGCTTTTGCTGTCGTAGACATGGGGGTTATCGGCAAGGCCGGGGATGGGGGGCATCACCGGCATGGAGCCTGTGTTGATGAAGATTTTTTCCGCTGACAGCAGGGTTTCTTCATGACCCGATACCCGCACTTCGCGGTTGCTGACAAAGGATGCCTTGCCATCAATCAGGGTAATGTTGGGGTTGCCAGCAAGC
The DNA here is from genome assembly GCA_964345895.1 of uncultured Oscillospiraceae bacterium. Classification (GTDB taxonomy): domain Bacteria; phylum Bacillota; class Clostridia; order Christensenellales; family Aristaeellaceae; genus DTU024. The sequence continues at coordinate 35,742 of CAYFSQ010000003.1, read as the reverse complement.
TTCTGGTGGTTCTTCTGGCGCAGCATGCCCGTCAGCTGGTTTTTTCCTTCCACTGCCTGCAGGTAGGCAGCCTGTTTTTCGGCGAAGGTATCTTTTTCTTTTTCGGCTGCTTTTCGGGCAGCCAGCACCAGCCTTTTGGAGGGGATGCAACCCACGTTGATGCAGGTGCCGCCGTACATGGTAGGATCCTGCTCCACCAACGCAACCTTCAGCCCCCGGCTGGCCAAGTCTGCGGCCAGGGTTTTACCGCCCTTGCCAAAGCCGATAATGATGGCATCATGTGTCATGGTTCTCTCCTTTATGGGTTCAGCTTCAACACCTGTAACATGTCCTGATAGGATGCGAAGCGGTAGGGGGTATCATAATGGCTGTAGAAACCGTCTGGGTCAAAGAGGACGGGGGCAATGCCCGCGTTCTTTGCGGCGTCCAGGTCGATATCCCGGTCGCCTACCATGCAGCACTGGGCTTTCTCCAGGCGGTGCAGGCCCAGCAGGTGGTTCAGCGCATCAGGCTTTGGCTTGTAAGGAAAGCCGTCCTCCTTGGTGACCCGGCCTGAAAAGTATTGCCAGAGATGGTCGTTGGTAAGCGCCGCCACAGCGCTCATATCCCGGTGGGTGTACAGGTAGTTGAAGCCGCCGTTTTCTGTAACGGCTTTCAGCATATCCCCGGCCAGGGGGTAGGGGCGCAGTTCCTCATTGGTGCGGGCGCCTGCATAGAACTGGTAGCGATCCAGCAGCCAGTCGGCCAGCTTTTCATCGCCCTTGGCATGGGTCAGCGCTGCGCCGTAGAGGGTTGTTTTTACCTGGGCCAGCAGCCCCTGTATATCGGCAAAAAGCCCCGCATCCTGCAGGGCTTTTGCAAAGTCTTCCACAACCAGGGGATAGGTATCATACAGGGTGCCGTCAAAATCCCAAAACCAATGCTTGAAAAGCATCAGGCCTTGCTCTCTTCCAGCTGGCTGGTGCAATGGGGGCAGCGGGTGGCATCCTTGGCCACTTCGCTCTTGCAAAAGGGGCACAGGCGGGCAGGCTCGGCGGGCGCTTCGGGGGCCTTTTTCTTCAGGCTGTTGATGGCCTTCACGAACAGGAACACGCACAGCGCGATCAGCACGAAGTCGATGATGTTCTGGATAAACAGACCGTAGTTGAAGGTGGCAACACCGGCATCGGCAGCGGCAGTGATGGAATCATACTTCACATCGCTGTTGCCCAGCTGTACAAACAGGCCGGATACATTGACGCCGCCGGTCAGCAGGCTGATGAGGGGCATAAAGATGTCATTCACCAGGCTGGACACGATTTTGCCAAAGGCGCCGCCGATGATAACACCGACTGCCATGTCGATGACATTGCCTTTTACCGCAAAGGCTTTGAATTCGTCGATAAACTTTTTCATACAAACCCTCCAATAGAATCATTACAAACGGATTGTAGCACAGATTCTGCACGTAAACAACGGCATAAAGCCCAAATTTAGCTTAACGGATAAAATTTGTGCGAACATTCTCGCCCCGGGTGGGCAGGGGCAGCCCCTTGTCGTGGGCAGCCTGGAAGGCTTTCAACATAAAGGCCATGTTTTTTGCCAGGGTGTTTAGGGTGTGCAAGCCCTCCAAATCCTGCCGCACTTCGTCCGGGGTGTTGCCGTGTACCTGGTTCCAGTAACAGCTGGGCACCAGGGGCATGTTGTTCATCAGGAAATATTGGTTCAGCTGTTCAAAGGCGGCGGTGGCGCCGCCCCTGCGGCAGCTGACCACGGCAGCCCCTGGCTTCATATCCATAAAGCGTCCGCCGGCGTAAAACAACCTGTCCAGAAAAGACACCAGGGTTCCGGCGGGGGCAGCGTAGTAGACGGGGCTGCCCACAACCAGGCCGTCGATATGGGGCAATTGCTCCAGCACCTCGTTGACCTGGTCATCCACAAAGCAGCGGCCGGTGCCTTTGCAGGCGCCGCAGGCAATGCACCCGGCCACGGGCAGCACGCCCAGCCACCGGATTTCTGTCTGGATTCCCTCTTCCTTCAGGCTGTCGGCGCAGGCCTTCAGCGCCGTGTAGGTGCAGCCTGCTTGGTGGGGGCTGCCGTTAATCAAAAGTACTTTCATGGGCATCCTCCTTTAATGGTGACGTGTGCTGCGGCGGCGCCGCACGGGCTGGGGCTGTTGTTTTTCGATGGGCTTTTCGCCCTTTAAGTCAAACAGCTGATCCCTCAGGCGGGCGGCCTTTTCAAAGTTCAGCTCCCCGGCGGCAGACAGCATTTGGTCTTCCAACTGCCGGATAAGGGCATCCTTTTCTTCGGGGCTCATGCTGTCCTTGGCCAGCTGCTCTGCATCCTGGGCAATGGCAATCAGCTCCCGGATGGCGGAGTTGATGCTTTCGGGGGTAATGTTGTTGTCTCTATTATATTGTTCCTGCAAAGCGCGGCGGCGGTTGGTTTCGGTAATGGCCGCCATCATGGAGTTGGTGGGGCTGTCGGCGTACATGATGACATGGCCGTCGGTGTTACGGGCGGCGCGGCCGATGGTCTGCACCAGGCTGGTTTCCGAGCGAAGGAAACCTTCCTTATCGGCATCCAGGATGGCCACCAGGGAAACTTCCGGCAGGTCCAGCCCTTCCCGCAATAGGTTGATGCCCACCAATACATCGTAGGCGCCGGTGCGCAGATCCCGTATCAAGCCCATGCGCTCCAGGGTTTTGATGTCTGAGTGCAGGTAGCGCACCCGCACGCCGTTCTCCCGCAAAAAGTCTGTCAGCATTTCTGCCATCTTTTTTGTCAGGGTAGTAACCAGCACCCGGTACCCCTTGCCCACTTCCTTGCGGATTTCACCAATCAAATCGTCCACCTGGCCGGTGGCGGGGCGCACGTCGATGCGGGGGTCCAACAGCCCCGTGGGGCGGATAATCTGCTCCACCGTCTGAAGGGAATGCTCCTTCTCGTAGGGGCCGGGGGTGGCGGACACATAGATGGCCTGCTTGATGCGCTCCTCAAACTCGCTAAAGGTCAGGGGCCTGTTGTCAAAGGCGCTGGGCAGGCGGAAACCGTACTTGACCAATTCCTCCTTGCGGGCCCTGTCCCCGGCGTACATGGCGCGTATCTGGGGCACCGTTACATGGCTTTCGTCGATGATGGTTAAAAAGTCCCCATGGAAGTAGTCCAGCAGGGAGTAGGGGGGATCGCCGGGGGAGCGGCCGTCAAAGTAGCGGCTGTAGTTTTCAATGCCGGTGCAAAAGCCGATTTCCCGCAGCATGTCGATGTCGTAGTTGGTGCGCTGGCGGATGCGCTGGGCTTCCAGCAGCATGTTTTCCGACTCAAACCATTTGACGCGCTCCTCCATATCCTGTTCGATATGGCGGATGTTTTCTTCCCGCCCCTCCACCTGGGACACATAGTGGGATGCAGGGAACACGGCAATATGGTTAACCGCCCGCAGGTTCTGTCCGGTGGTGAGGTGAAACTCTGACACCCGGTCGATTTCGTCGCCGAAAAACTCCACCCGTACGCCGTTTTCTTTGCTGCCAGCGGGGATGATGTCCACCACGTCGCCCCGCACCCTGAACATGCCGCGGTCCACGCTGATGTCGTTGCGCTCGTACTGGATGCCCACCAGCTGCCGGGCCAGGCCCTCAGGGGAGAGGGTCATGCCTGGGCGCAGGGAAATCATCTGCCCCTCGTATTCCGACGGGTCCCCCATGGAGTAGATGCAGCTGACGGAGGCCACAATAATCACATCCTCCCGCTCCCTCAGGGCAGCGGTGGCGCTGTGGCGCAGACGGTCAATCTCGTCGTTGACGGAGGCATCCTTCTCAATAAAGGTGTCAGAGGAGGCGATATAGGCTTCGGGCTGATAGTAATCATAGTAGCTGACAAAGTATTCCACGGCGCTGTCGGGGAAAAACGCACGAAATTCGCTGCACAGCTGGGCAGCCAGGGTTTTGTTGTGGGCAATGACCAAGGTGGGCTTTTGCACCTTTTCGATAACGGAGGCCATGGTGAATGTTTTGCCAGAGCCGGTCACTCCCAGCAACGTCTGGTGGGGTAAGCCTGCCTCCACCCCCTTTGCCAGCACTTCGATGGCCTGGGGTTGGTCCCCCCTTGGTTGATAGGGCGCTTTTAATACAAATGGCATACTTACTTCCTGATAATGTCGTCCCGCAGGCGGTACAGGGTGGCACCGCGGCCGGGCTGGCAGAAGGCATCCACAAACCAGTCGATCTTTTTCACGGCGTCAAACTGGGGCAGGCCGTAGCGCACGCCGTTGCGCTTTTCGCCCTTCATGTTGGAGTCGGTCCAGTGCACGCTGTCGGCAGTAGCATCATAGTCCTGGGTGAAGATCAGGCTATGGGCGCCCACGCCGTAGTAATACTTGGCAGACATCTGGAAAAAGTCGCCTCGTTTTACCTCCCGCATGAAGGCCATGGCCGTTTCGATGTTTTCCTTTTTGCTCAGGTTCTTGTCGTACTTGAACTGATGGGCGGCGTAAAAGGGATTGCCCTCCTCGGGCTTAATATCCAGCCATTCGATGCCGTACTGGTAGGGCTTGCTTTCTTCCCTGGGCAGGTTGTCGGGGATAACCAGCTTCACGTCAGGATACTCTGCCATGCGGAAAGAGTCGCTGTCTTTTTTGAATACAGCGACGGTAAAATTCTTGCACAGGTACACATCCCCTGAGTAATGGGCAGACTGCAGGCGGCCGTTGGCCTTGTCGTACAGCGCTTTTGCCTCGGCGATGATGCTGTCAATCAGCTCGTCCCGGGGGGAAGGGCTTTGGGCATAAACAGCCTGGCTGGCCAGCAGCATCAGGGCGATTAAGAAAATCATTGTTCTTTTCATATATCCTCCTTGGAAAACCACGTGGGTTTGCCTTTCATATTATACACGCATCCTAGGGTGTGGGCAAATGGGCAAACAGTGTAAGCTGCGGCGAAATGGCCGCCTGATTGTCCTGGGTGGTAAAAAATTGCCATCAAGGGGGTTTGATAACGATGAAAATCGTTTTACAATGGATGCATACGATGAGACTCCCGCTGCGCCTTGCGCCTCCGCCAGCCCCACCGCAAATAGCTGGAAAGGAAAAGGAGCAATGGGCAACATAATAGGAGCCAGCCTCCTGCTTTTCCTTACGGCCTGTGCCGTAAGTTATTTTGTGTTTCGGCCGTTTATCGCCCATCTTCAAAAGAAGGAAACAGCTTCCAAGCTGCTGCTTCCCCTGCAGGTCCATACCCTGTTGGGGGTGCTTTTCATGACGGGTGCGTTTTTTCTGGGGCGCTGGCTGGGCGGCAGCATGCTGCCGCTGATTGCCACGGCCCTTGGGTGGACGCTGCCTGCCATTATCCTTTCTATGAAAGCATCCCGGCATATGCGCGCAGCTAAAGAAAAGAACAAAGAGGTGTAACGATGGAACATGCATCCCAGGTACTTTTCCACGTGGGTCCGCTGGAAGTAACGGCGGAGGTGACCACCATGTGGGCATTGATGGCCCTGCTGGTTCTGGTATCAATCCTTGCTACAAAGGGTCTGAAGGATAAGCCGGGCACCCTGCAGAACATAGCCGAAATGGCGGTGGAAAAACTGCAGAACTATTACGGTGGCATCCTGGGGGAGAAGCGCACGGCGCGCTACTTTCCGCTGCTGGCTACGCTGTTCATTTTTATCCTGTGCAATAACTTTTCCGGGCTGTTGCCCGGGGCAGGGGTCATCCCGGGCTTTAAAGCGCCCACCTCTTCTTTATCGGTAACGGCAGGGCTTAGCTTGGTTGTCTTTGTTTCCCTGCATGTGCTGGGGGTGCAGGCCCATGGCGTCAAAGGGTATCTGAAGCGCTTTATCAAGCCCGTGTTCTTTATGCTGCCCTTCATGCTGATTGATGAACTGGTGCGCCCCATGTCCCTGGCGCTGCGTCTCTTTGGCAATATATTCGGCGAGGAAACCGTCACCGAGCAGCTGTACCACATCATGCCCATCGGTGCGCCGCTGTTGATGATGCTGCTGAGCCTCTTGTTCTGCGCCATTCAGGCAGTGGTATTCACCATGCTGACGGCCATCTACATTGAAGATGCCACCACCCTGGAGGAGTAACCTCCCGGGGTTGACATATACAAACATATCAAAGGAGAAAACCAACATGTATACAAACGCAATCTATGCCCTGGCTGCTGCCCTGTCCATCGCCTTGTCCACCGCCATGCCTGCCTGGGCCCAGGGTGTAACCGCCAAGGCGGCCATGGAAAGCATTGCCCGCCAGCCGGAGATGGCGGGGGAAATCCGCTCTACGCTGATTATTTCCCTGGCCTTGATGGAAGCACTGACCATTTACGGCCTGCTGATTGCTTTTATGATTTTCGGAAAGATTGCCTGAAAGGTCCGACATGAGTATTAATTTCTCGGTCCTCGCATGGACCATCATCAACTTTGTTGTGCTGATGCTGTTGCTGAACCGTTTTCTGTATCAGCCCGTTGCTGTATTTATGCAACAAAGGCAGCAGCGGATAGACGAGGGCATCGCTCAGGGGCAGCAAAGCCAGCAGCAGCTTTCTGCTGCACAGAAAGACCTGCACAACCAACGCAAAACCTGGCGTCTTCAGGAGCAAAAGAGCGCGGAGGAAGCCCTGCGCCAGACGCTGATTAGCAGCCAGCAACAAAGCGATGCACAGGCCGCTGCGGCCAAGACCAAGCGATACGCCGCGATTGAAGAGTTTAACCAGGAGCAGGAAACCCTGGAAAAACAGTTGGCGGAGCGCATCCCCGAGGTGATGGAGGTGCTTAGCCGCAGACTGCAATCCCACGGCATGAAAGGCAAGAATACTGATGCACTTGATATATCAACTCGTTAACTTTACGCTGCTGGCTGCCATCCTGTGGTTTTTTGGGCGCAAGGCCATTGCGGGGGTTTTTAAGAAACGGCAAGGGCATATCCAGGACCAGCTGCAGGCCATGGAGCAAGGGGTTTTGCAGGCCCAGCAGAGCCAGGCAAGCTTGCACAGCGCTCAAGAGGTGCATGTGCGCAAGATGGAGGAGAGCCGCCAGGCCCTTGATGCCCAGCAGGCAAAGCGCAAGCAGGACACCATGGAACGCCTGGCCAACCAAGCTGCCCAACGGGAGAATGCCATCCAGGTCAGCATTGGAAACGCGCGGCGCAGCATGATTCGCCGGGTGAAACGCACCATGCTCAGCGATGTTGCGCGCCTTGCCCCCAGCACGCTGACCATACCGGAAGACTATGCCCAGCGCAGCTTACAGCGCATTGCCCAATTGATCAAGCCAACCAATGGCGATTTTGTTGCCTACCGCAATACCGGCAAGCTCAGCGTGCTGCTGACCAGTACGCGCCCCCAAAGGCAGGAGGACATCCTTGCCTTGTGCGAAGCGGTGCGCGGCAAGTTTCCGGACATGGTTTGGCCCGAGGGCAGCTTTATCGAAAACCGGGTGGATGCGGGGCTGATGGGCGGCATGAAGCTGCAGATACACGACACCGTGTATGACGGCACAGTACTTAACCTGATTGATAAGGTGGCGCGCCACATCGTTACCACAACGCCCAACCCGGACGATGATGCCCAGATTATCCTCTCCGAAGTGGAAAAATGGTTTCTGACGCTGGATGTGGATGTGGCCATCTACCAGGTGGGCTATGTGCAAAGCGTGGCAGACTGTATCTGCCTGGTCAGCGGTTTGTCGGACGCTTTGTACGGCGAGCTGCTGCGCTTTGACGGCGGCATTGAAGGCATGGTGATGAACCTGGAGGAAGGCAATGTGGGCTGTGTCCTCTTTGGTCCTTCTCAAAAGGTAGAAACAGGCAGCCAGGTGCGCCGCACAGGCCATGTCATCGAAGTGCCCGTTGGTGAAGAGCTGTTGGGCCGGGTGGTGGATGGTTTGGGCCGCCCCATCGACAACCTGGGGGATATGCTGATTTCCGAAACCCGTCCAGTGGAAATGCCTGCCCCCAGCATTGTGGAGCGTAAATCTGTAGGCTACCCCCTGTACACGGGCATCAAGGCGGTGGACGCGTTGATTCCCATTGGCAAAGGCCAGCGGGAATTGATCATTGGCGATCGCAAGACGGGCAAGACAGCCATTGCCATCGATACCATCCTGAACCAACGGGATAAAGATGTGCTGTGCATCTATGTGGCCATCGGTCAAAAGGAAACTGCAGTGGCCAGCATAACCCAGACCCTTAAAGCCCATGGGGCGATGGATTACACCATCATCGTTTGCGCTGATGCCTACCATGCTGCGCCCATGCAGTATGTGGCGCCCTACACCGGCACCAGCATGGGGGAATACTTCATGCGCAAGGGTCGGGATGTGCTGATCGTGTACGACGACCTGTCCAAGCATGCCGTGGCATACCGTGAAATTTCCCTTCTGCTGCATCGCCCCTCAGGCCGTGAAGCGTACCCTGGCGATGTGTTCTACCTGCATTCAAGGCTGCTGGAAAGATCCGCCCGGCTCCATGCAGATGCAGGGGGCGGCTCCATGACGGCGCTGCCCATCATCGAAACCCAGGAAGGGGACATATCGGCCTACATTCCCACCAATGCCATTTCTATTACAGACGGGCAAATCTTTCTGGAAAGCGAATTGTTCCACCAAGGCCAGGTGCCTGCGGTGAACATTGGTTTATCCGTGTCCCGTGTGGGCGGCTCAGCCCAGACAGGGCCCATGCGCCAGGTGGCCAGCAGGTTGCGGATGGAGCTGGCCCAGTACCGGGAACTATCCACCTTCTCCCAGTTTGGTTCAGACCTGGACAAGGGCACCAAGGACAGCCTTGCAAGGGGAGAGCGCATGATGTACGCCCTGCGTCAAGACCAGTACCAGCCCTATCAGGTGGGGTATCAGGTGCTGATGCTGCAAGCCATGACCAAAGGATACGGTGACGGCATCCCGCCAGAAAAAATCCCTGCTTTTGAGAAAGCCTTATGTGAGGAGTTCTCCATCCAGTACCAGCCCCTGATAGAAAGGCTGAGCCAGAAGGAAAAACTAAGCGAGGAAGGAATGGACGAGTTGGTGCAAGCCCTTGATCACTTCAAGGAAGGGGCCTTGCAGCAGTGAAGGATAATGCGCGTACGCTGAAAAGGCGCCTGAAGAGTGTCCAGAGCATCGGGCAAATGACGCGCGCCATGAAAACCGTTTCCCTCTCGAAATACAACCGCGCCTTATCCCGCCTCAGCGGTATCCGCGCCTACAGCGAACAATGTCAGCGGTTGCTGGCGCTGTGCGGCAACCAGGAAGAGAAGCGTGAGCAGAATCCTGTACTGTATGTATTGCTTACGGCTAACCGGGGCTTGTGCGGCGCGTACAACCTTGCCATGTGGGACTATGCCCAGCAGGTGCTTGCGGCGGAACAGCAGCCCTACTCCCTGGTTATCTGCGGCCAATGGGGGATTGACAGGGCGAAGGAAAAACACACGCCCCATATCGAGAAAACATTTGTTTTTCACGATATTCCAACCCTGGAGGAAGGGGCGGAATTGGCGGACTATCTAAGCACGGCCTGGGCAAGCAACCGCTTTAGCAGCATCTATATCCTGCTGCAAGAGTTTCACAATATCTTGACCCAGGTGCCGGGCAAAACCCTGTTGATGCCCCTTCAGGGCCTTCAAGGGACGGACCAGGATATTCTGTTTCTGCCCGGCCGGGATGATGTGATGCGCGTCGTATCACAAAAATGCATGCAGGCACAGGTGTACGAAAAGCTGCTGGCCTCTGCCGCCGGTGCCCAGGGGGCATCGCTGATGGCCATGCGCACAGCCAGCGACAACGCCCAGGAGATGGCCTCTGTGCTGGAGCGGAACCTGAACCGCTTGCGCCAAAGCGCTGTTACCACACAGGTGCTTGAAATTGCGCGCGGAAACTAATACTGCCCTGCGATAGGAGATAAACATGTCTACAGGTTGGATTACACGGATCATTGGCCCTGTTATTGATATTCAGTTTCCCCAGGGGGAAAAGCTGCCCGATATTTACAATGCTGTGGAAGTGCCGCTGATGGGAGAAACCATCACCTTGGAAGTGCTGTCCCAATTGGGGGATGGCGTGGTGCGCTGCATTTCCCTCTCTCCGGTGGATGGCCTGGCCCGGGGTACCGCGGCGGTGGATACAGGCAGCCCCTTGTCCATGCCGGTGGGCAAAGAAAACCTGGGGCGTATGCTGAATGTGGTGGGCAAACCCATCGACGGCCTGCCCCCGGTGCAAACCAAGGAAAGCTGGCCCATTCACCATAAATCCCCCTCCTTTACGGCCATCGTGCCCTCCATGGATATTTTGGAAACGGGCATCAAGGTGCTGGACCTCATGACGCCCTTTTCCAAGGGCTCTAAAATCGGGTTGTTCGGCGGCGCGGGCGTGGGCAAAACCGTACTGATTATGGAACTTATCCGCAACATTGCCTACGAGCATGACGGCTGTTCGGTGTTTGCCGGCGTGGGGGAACGCTCCCGGGAAGGCAACGACCTGTGGATGGAGATGAAGGAGTCGGGTGTCATCGACAAAACGGCCCTTGTGTTTGGCCAGATGAACGAGCCGCCGGGAGCGCGCCTGCGGGTGCCCATGTCTGCCCTGACCCTGGCAGAATATTTCCGCGAAGTGGGGCGGCAGGATGTGCTGCTGTTTATTGACAATATTTTCCGCTTTACCCAGGCGGGCAGCGAGGTGTCGGCGCTGCTGGGGCGCATGCCCTCTGCAGTAGGCTACCAGCCCACCCTAGCAACAGAAATGGGCGAACTGCAGGAGCGTATTGTGTCTACACAAAATGGCTCCATCACCTCGGTGCAGGCGGTGTACGTACCCGCCGATGACCTGACCGACCCCGCCCCTGCAACCACCTTCAGCCACCTGGATGCCACCACGGTGCTTAGCCGCAGCATTGCGGAGCTGGGCATCTACCCGGCGGTGGATCCCCTGGAGAGCAGTTCCCGGGTGCTGACGCCCCAGAATGTGGGCAAAGCCCATTACGACACCGCCCAGGCGGTGCTGAAAATACTTCAGCGGTATGCTGAATTGCAGGACATCATCGCCATTCTGGGCATGGATGAGCTGGCGCCGGAAGATAAACTGGTGGTCAACCGCGCTCGGAAGGTGCAGCGTTTCATGTCCCAGCCCTTCCATGTGGCAGAGAACTTCACCGGCATTCCCGGCGCCTATGTAAGCATCAGCGATACCATCAAGGGTTTCCAGGCCATATTGAACGGCGAATGTGATGATTTGCCCGAAAGCGCCTTCATGATGGTGGGAACTTTGGAGGATGTGTATAAGGCGGCGGGCAAATGAAAAGCGCCATGACGCTCAGGGTGCTGACGCCCAAAGGGATCACGTTGGAAACATCCTGCGAATTAATCACATTACCGGCCCTTGATGGCAGCATTGGCATCATGCACGGGCACGCGGCCATGGTGGTCGCCCTGTGCCCGGGGCAGGGCAGTTACCACCAGGGAGGGGACAAGCAGGTCTTTGCTGTAACCTCGGGCCTGGCAGAGGTCAGCGGCGATCAGGTGGTTGTGCTGATGGAGGAATAATCCGCCATCCATCAGGGCTGCGGCTTTTGCCGCGGCCCTGTTTTCATGGGCTTGTATTTTTCCTGTTTGTCAAACATCGGATGCCCATGCTATACTAAAATGGCTGAATGATCAGCAAAGAAGAGAGGTACACATGGCATCATTTGTAGACCGGGCGCCGGTCAAGATGAAGGCGGGGGACGGCGGCAATGGCAGCGTGTCCTTCCACCGGGAAAAATTTGTATTAAACGGCGGCCCCGACGGCGGCGATGGCGGCAGCGGGGGTGATATCATTCTCAAAGCGGACAGCAACCTGCACACCCTGCTGGACTTCCGCTTCCATACCAGGTTCTTCGCAGAGGACGGCGAGGCGGGGTCCGACCGCAACTGCACAGGCAAGTCGGGCAAGCCCCTGATTATCCGCGTGCCGGTGGGCACCGTGGTCAGGGATAAGTTAACGGGCGACCTGGTGGCAGATATGTCCGTTCCCGGCAGGGAAAGGGTGCTGCTCCATGGCGGCAGGGGGGGCTGGGGCAATGCCCGGTTCAAATCGCCCACCCGCCAGGCACCCAATTTTTCCAAGCCCGGCGTTAAAACCGAGATGCGGGAGTTTATGCTGGAGCTGAAAACCATCGCCGATGTGGGGCTGGTGGGCTTTCCCAATGTGGGAAAAAGCACCATCCTCTCGGTGGTGACAAGGGCCAAACCCAAGATTGCCAACTATCACTTTACCACCCTGACGCCCAACCTGGGCATCGTTTCCCACAAGGGGGAAAGTTTCGCCATGGCGGATATCCCCGGGCTGATTGAGAACGCCAGCCAGGGGGCAGGGCTGGGTTTTAACTTCCTGCGCCATGTGGAGCGTACCCGGCTATTGATTCACGTGGTGGACGTGTCCGGCTCCGAAGGCCGCGACCCGGTGGAGGATTTTACCATCATCAACCAGGAGCTGGCGCGCTACGGCGGGCTGGATAAACGCCCCATGGTGGTGGCCGCCAACAAGATGGACCTGCCCGGGGCTGAGGAGAACCTTCAAAAGCTTAAGGAGGCAGCGGGGGACATCCCTGTGTTTCCCGTCAGCGCCGCAACCCGCCAGGGCTTTGATGGGCTGCTGGATTACCTGGCCGAGGTAATGGCCACCCTGCCGCCTCCCCATACCTTTGAAGAAGTCGAGGTGGACGAAACCCCCACGGTGCGCGGCTTTGACATTACCTTGGACGGCGATGTGTACGTATTGTCCGGCGCCTCTGTGGACAGCATGCTGGGCAGCGTCAACTTTGAGGATTATGAGAGCCTCTCCTGGTTCCACCGCACCATGCGCCGCTCGGGCATCATCGACGCCCTGCGGGAAAAAGGCTGCCAGGAAGGCGACACCGTGCGCATGGGGGACATGGAGTTTGACTTTGTCGAATAATGCTGGACTTACCCCTTAAAATCAACAACAGATATTTAGAAATGCTTCAGAAAGAAGGAACATCATGGAATTAACCACCAAACAAAGGGCAACCCTGCGGGCCATGGCCAACCCCCTGCCCGTTATCCTGTATATCGGCAAGGATGGGGTGACAGACGCCACCGTCAAGGAAGGGTATGACGCCCTGAAGGCCCGTGAGCTGATTAAATGCGCCGTGCAGCAGAATGCTCCCCTGTCAGCCCGGGAGGCCAGTGAAACGCTGTGCGACAAGCTGGGCGCTTCCCCCGTCCAGGTGATTGGCAGCAAGTTTGTGCTGTACCGCCGCAACGACAAAAACCCAAAAATAGAGATTTAAAAGAAAATCTGCCCCGGCTAAAAATCACAAAAGCGGCTGTTACCACAGGGGAGCAGCCGCTTTTGCGTGTCCGACTGCCTGTCGATATCCACAACATGTTGTGGGCGTGTGCTTTAAAAATACAATAAATTGTGGAAAAGGGCATTGACAGCCCTGCCTTGCCTGTCTATAATACAAAAACACGACAATATTTACGGGAGGTTTCGTCATGATCACCATGATTACCAAGCGCGATGGCCGCTTAATGCCCTTCGACCAGGAAAAGATTGAGAAAGCCATTCTGCGCGCCTTTGCCGCATCGCAAAGCCAGAAGGGGCAGGAAAGCGCGAGGGAGCTGGCCGAATTGGTGGTCAGGGATTTAGAGAGCAACGAAAACATTTCCGCCAACCCCACCGTGGAAGAGGTGCAGGATGCCGTGGAGCGCATCCTGATTGAGAAGGGCTTTGTGCGCACTGCCAAGGCCTACATCCTCTACCGTGCGGAGCGCAGCCGCGTTCGGGAAATGAACACCCGTTTAATGAAAACCTATGAGGACATTGCCTTCAAGGATGCGGTGGATTCCGACGTCAAGCGGGAAAACGCCAACATCAACGGCGATAGCGCCATGGGCGCTATGCTGAAGTTTGGCTCCGAAGGCGCCAAGCAGTTTTATGATATCTATGTGCTGGACCCCAAGCATGCCCAGGCCCATCGGGAGGGGGATATCCACATCCACGATTTGGACTTTTATACCCTTACCACCACCTGCTGCCAGATCGACCTGCTGGAGCTGTTCAAGAATGGCTTTTCCACCGGCCATGGCGTGCTGCGTGAACCCAAGGACATTGCCAGCTACTCCGCCCTGGCGTGCATTGCCATACAAGCCAACCAGAACGACCAGCATGGCGGCCAGAGCATCGCATCCTTCGACTACGGCATGGCGCCGGGGGTGAAAAAAACCTATAAGAAGCGCTACCGCGACAACGTGGCGCGCCTGCTGGATGCCCTGGTGGGGGTAGAAGACAGCGAGGACGTCGCCAAGCAAATGCTGGCAAAGGTGGAGGAAGAAACCGGCCTGTCCCCTGAAATGGCAGTGAACGAAACATTCCAGCAGGCCTTAAAGACCAAGCTGACCGCCCATATGGACGAGGAAAAGGCCGATAAACTGATGATGGAAGCCCGGAAGTTTTCCGATAAGGAGATTGTCCGCGCCACCTATCAAGCCATGGAAGCCCTGGTGCATAACCTGAACACCATGAACAGCCGCGCCGGCGCTCAGGTGCCCTTTTCTTCCATTAACTACGGCACCGACACATCCCCTGAGGGCCGCCTGGTAATAGAGCAGCTGCTGCTGGCTACCGAAGCGGGGCTGGGCAGGGGCGAAACCCCCATCTTCCCCATCCAGATTTTCAGGGTGAAGGAAGGCCTCAACTTTAACCCCGGCGACCCCAACTACGACCTGTACCGTCTGGCCATCCGGGTCAGCGCTAAAAGGCTGTTCCCCAACTTCTCCTTTGTCGATGCGCCGTATAACCTGAAATACTACAAGCCGGGCCAGCCGGAAACCGAGGTCAGCTACATGGGGTGCCGCACCAGGGTGCTGGCCAATGCCCACGATCCGGAGAGGGAAACAGCGCCCCGCCGGGGCAACCTGTCGTTTACCTCCATCAACCTGCCCCGCATCGCCATCAAAGCCCACGGCAATGTCCAGTGGTTCTTTGAAGAGCTGGAGCGCATGATGGACCTGGTGTACAACCAGCTGAACGAGCGGTTTGAAATCATCGCCCAGAAAAAGGTGTACAACTTCCCCTTCCTGATGGGGCAGGGCGTATGGCTGGATTCGGAAAAGCTCAAATGGGATGATGAGGTGCGGGAAGTGCTCAAGCACGGCACCTTCACCATGGGCTTCATTGGCCTGGCCGAAGCGCTGGTGGCGCTGCGGGGCCAACACCATGGCGAGAGCGAAGAAAGCCAGAACCTGGGGCTTGAGATTATTGGCTTTATGCGCAGCTACCTGGATAAAAAAACCCAGGAAACGAAGCTGAACTATACCCTGATTGCAACCCCTGCAGAGGGGCTGTCGGGCAGGTTTGTGCGTATCGACCGCAAGCAGTTTGGCCCCATCAAGGGCGTCACAGACAGGGACTACTACACCAACTCTTTCCATATTCCGGTGTACTACCCCATCAGCGCTTTTGATAAAATCAGCCTGGAAGCACCCTACCATGCGCTGACCAATGCCGGCCACATCACCTATGTGGAGATGGACGGCGACCCCAGCAAGAACCTGGAGGCCTTTGAAAAGATTGTGCGGCACATGCACGACACGGGCGTGGGGTATGGCTCCATTAACCACCCGGTGGATCGGGACCCGGTGTGCGGGTACAATGGCATCATCGGCGACAGCTGCCCCAACTGCGGCCGCAGCGAGGAAGAGCATCAGTTCGAGCGCATCCGCAGGATTACAGGCTACTTAGTGGGCACCATGGACCGCTTTAACGATGGCAAGCGGGCAGAGGAAAACGAGCGGGTCAAACACTCGGTAGACATCCAGGAGTAATTGCCAGGCTAACGAGGGCAAACCACAGCCTATTTACAGCTTGTTGATGTCGATATTCTTTGTTTACCCTGCCCCACAAACCAAAACGCCTGCCCATGCGGGCAGGCGTTGCTGATAGGGTTGACTGCGTTACTGCAGCGGTGCTTCCCCTTCCAGTTTCGGGGCGTTGATGGCAATTTTCCGTGCGCCCTTGACGGGCTCGGGCTGGCTCTTGGGCAGGGTAACGGTTAACAGGCCATTCACGTACTCGGCGGTGATGCTGTCCTGCTGGATGCCTTCCAGGCTGAAGCTGCGCTCCACATGGCCGAAACGGCGCTCGCAGTAGTAGCTGTGCTCCTTCTCCTGTTTCTGTTCACTGACAGAATCAGCGCTGATGGTCAGCATATCGTTGTTGACGGAGAGGTTGATGTTTTCTTCCGCCATGCCGGGCAGCTCCGCTTCCAGGGTGTAGGCCTTCTCGCTTTCCCGGATATCCACCCGGAAACTGTTGTTCAGGCTGGGGGAGGGGAAGGAGCTGTCAAAAAAACGGTTCATCAGCTCGTTCTGGGTTTTCAGCAATCTGCGGTAAGGGACCAATGTATACATGTTTGTTCCTCCTTGTGTAACTCTCTTGGGCGGCGGGATAGGTGTTCACCCGCTGCATGCTTAGAATAACACGAAGGTCAAAGAAGGTCAAACTATGAAAATAACCTTTTTTGTGTAATTTTACGAAGAACCGGACAATATCGCCAAATTTCTCCTGTATTTGCACGTATTCTCACTTTATTGCCAGGGATTGCCCTGAAGAAAGGAGCCCTATGGAGATCCGTATCGCCGGCACAGTAAATGACAGCATTGTAGACGGCCCCGGCCTTCGCTATGCCGTGTTTACCCAGGGGTGCCCCCATGCTTGTCCCGGGTGCCATAACCCCGAAACCCATGACTTTAAGGGGGGTGAAACCAGGGACACCCAAAGCATCATTGATGCCTTCAGAAAGAACCCGCTGCTGGATGGCCTGACATTGTCAGGGGGAGAACCCTTCGAGCAGCCCTTGGCCTGCGCCTTGCTGGCCGAAGCAGCCCGGCAAAGCGGCTTGAACGTGTGGGCGTATTCAGGGTATACTTGGCAAGAGCTGCAGGATCAGCCAGATGCCGATACCCAGCGGCTCCTCCAAAGCCTGGATGTCCTGGTGGACGGGCGGTTCGAAATGAATAAACGAAGCCTCGACCTAATGTACTGCGGCAGCACCAACCAACGCTTAATCGACGTACAGCAATCGCTGAAAGCGGGGGAAGCCCGGATCTGGACGCCGCCAGTCTGGTAACTCATCCCATCATCTTGCATCTGAAAAGGAGAGAATATGAACAAGACCAGCGTAAAACTCACCTTCACCAACGATTTTGTAGGCACTGTCCATGCCCAGCACGGGGAAATCCCCATCAATCAGGGCGGGAAGACCTTGTTGCCCTACGATATGCTGCTGGGCGCACTGGGCAGCTGCTTTTATTCCACCTTTTTGGACATTGCGCGCAAGATGCGCCTTGAGTATGACAGGGCAGAGATCGACGTGGTGGGTGTCAAGCGGGACGAACCCCCTACCCACCTGGTCACGGTGGACATGCTCTTTACCCTTTACGGAGCCCAGGACGAAAAGGGCTTCCAGCGGGCAGCGGACCTGGCCGCCAAGTACTGCTCCATCCATTACACCCTCTCCCAGCTGGCAGATATTCGGCTGGATGTTCAGTTTAAGGACGCATAACGAAGGGGCAAACCATGAACCGTAAAAAGGTGCTGTACATCCTGATGTTTGTGCCGCTGGTTGCGGCGTTGGCAGCGCTGCCCTTTCTGCCTGGCCGCATCCCCGCAAAGATCGACGGGGCGGGCAATATCACCCAGTGGTATGTAAGCATCATGCTGCTGTTGGTGCCGGGCCTGGG
>CAYFSQ010000003.1:8336-17934 GCA_964345895.1 uncultured Oscillospiraceae bacterium | reverse complement strand
CCGTTGCCCTCAATCAGGTAGCGGTAAGTGGTCAGCTCATGTAAGCCCACGGGGCCCCGGGCATGCAGCTTCTGGGTGGAGATGCCGATTTCTGCACCGAAGCCAAACTCGCCCCCATCGGTAAAGCGGGTGGAAGCGTTATGGTAGACGCTGGCAGCATCCACATTGCCAAAGAAGTATTGAGCAGCAGCATCGTCGGAGGTGACAATGGCCTCCGAGTGCATGGTGCCGTATTTTCTAATATGCTCCACCGCTTCCTCCACATTGGCAACGGACTTGACAGCCAGGATTAAGCTTAAAAACTCCTGGCCATAGTCTTCTGGGGTTGCTTCTTTCATTTCTTCCACAATGGTGCGGCTGAAGGCGTCGCCCCGCAGCTCCACCCCGGCGCTTATCAGCCGGGAGGTGATGAGGGGCAGCGCCTGGTGAGCAATTTCTTTATGGATCAACAGGCATTCCACGGCGTTGCAGACCGAGGGACGGGACACCTTGGCGTTGTACACGATATCCGCCGCCATGTGGATGTCGGCTTCCTTGTCAATATAAATGTGGTTGACCCCTTCGCCTGTCTGCAGCACGGGCACCTTGGCATTTTCCACCACGGATTGTATCAGCCCGCCGCCCCCCCTGGGGATAAGCAGATCCACATAGCCCTTCAGGGTCATGAGTGCCGTGGCGCTCTCCCGGCTGGTATCCTCCACCAATTGCACAGCGTCCTCAGGCAGCTGCACGTCCTTCAGGGCAGCGCGCATGATGTTCACCAATGCTGTGGTAGAGTGGATGGCTTCTTTGCCGCCCCTTAAAATGACAGCGCTGCCTGCCTTCAGGCACAGCCCTGCAGAATCCGCCGCCACATTGGGGCGGGATTCAAAGATGACGCCGATTACCCCCATGGGGGAAGACACACGGCGAATATACAGCCCGTTGGGCCGCATGGACTCCATCTGCACATGGCTGAGCGGGTCAGGCATGTCGGCGACGGAGCGCAGCCCTTCCGCCATGCCCTTGATGCGGCTAGAGGTCAGCAGCAACCTGTCCAGGAAGGCGGTGCTCATGCCTGTGGCCTTGCCGTTTTCCATGTCCTGTTGGTTGGCTGCAAGGATGGTTTCTTCATTTTCTTCCAGGGCCTGAGCCATGCCATACAGGGCGCCGCTTCGCTTCGCGTCCTCTAAAAGCATCAGGGCGTTGGCCGCTGCCCGGGCTCTTTGGCCCATGTTCTCCAGCATATTAACCATGTCGTACCGCCTTAAAATGGGTGCCGATGGCGTTGCCATCCAGCAAAATGTTGATATTTTCTGCAGACTTGCCAGCAATGACATAGGTGT
The DNA here is from genome assembly GCA_964345895.1 of uncultured Oscillospiraceae bacterium. GTDB lineage: Bacteria > Bacillota > Clostridia > Christensenellales > Aristaeellaceae > DTU024. Next base: position 16,609 of record CAYFSQ010000003.1, on the reverse strand, counting down.
CGATGCCCTGGGCGCAGGCTATGTCTGCCGCTTTGATTTTTGTTTCCATGCCGCCGGTCCCTAGATTGCTGCCAGCCCCTTGGGCCAGGGCCCTGATGGCAGGGGTAATCTCTTCCACCACGGGGATAAGCACAGCGTCCGGATGCTTGCTGGGGTTTTTATCGTACAAGCCGTCGATGTCTGTCAGGATAATCAGCTTGTCGGCGTGGACCAGCACCGCCACAATGGCGGACAGGCTGTCGTTGTCGCCGTAGACGATTTCTTCTACCGCGACAGCGTCGTTTTCGTTGATAACGGGGATGACGCCCCATTCAAACAGCTTTTCAAAGGTGGCGCACAGGTTGCGGTGGCGCTCTTCATCCTCCACGTCCTGCTTGGTAATCAGCAGCTGGCCCACCTTGTGGCCGTACTCGGCGAACATTTTATCGTACATGAACATCAATTCGCACTGGCCAATGGTGGCGGCAGCCTGCTTGCCGGGGGTGTCCTTCGGCTTTTCGCACAGGCCCATCTTGCCAACCCCAATACCGATGGCGCCGCTGGTCACCAGTACCACCTGGATGCCGCGGTTCATTAAATCTGCCAGCACCCTGACCAGATGCTCCATTTCCCGCAGGTTGGCACGGCCATTTGGGTGGGCCAGGGTCGAAGTGCCTACCTTGACTACAACGCGCATGGGTTGTGTCTGCAACAAAAACACCTCCATTTTTCCCGCCTGAGCGGATTGTGGATATTATACCATAATCCCCACAAAATGAAGAGAATGGGCGGGAAAGAACTGTATAAAGTATGTTTATTTACGTAAAATTAGTTATTCAGGCTTTGGGCTGAGAGAGTAAAGCATCACAGCGCCCAGGGTGTTGCCCAGGATGGCTAATACCATGAAGGTTATCACACGGGTGTCCAGCATCAGGCCTTTGCTGAAGGCGGCGGCAAAATAGAAGGCATCGGCAATGCAATGCTCAAACCCAGCCAGGATGAATACCGGCACCGCCAGCAAGACCCCCAGGGCCTTTTCGGATCCCTGCAGGCGTTTCCATGTATCCACGGCGATAAACATCATCATGCCGCAGCCTGCAGAGCGCAGCAGCGTCTGTACCAGGCTTTGGTTTAACTTGCTTTGCGCCATCAGCACCACATCTTTAACGCCCCCGCCCATGGGGCCAAAGGCCAGCCCCACCAGGGATGCCCCCAACAGGTTGCCAAGCAGCATCAGGGCATACCCCTTGGCGCCGCAACTGCCTTTAGCAAAGGCATACCCGCAGCGGCCGGTGTACAGGGGTGTACCCAGCACCAGCACAGCGTATAACCCCACACAGAAAAGGAGGGCGCCTGCTTCCCGGCTCTCCACCCCCAGGAAGCCGTACCCGCCAAGACCAATCAGCATGCCTGCCAGCAACGTATGGGCGAAAGTCTTCATCATAGCCTCCCGAATTCCTTTGATAGGCACCAGTATACCATGGCATCAACGAAAGGTATACCCGGCAGTTTCAGCAAAAATCCAGAAAAAACATTGACAGATGCTGTATTAAGTCGTAAAATATGTAAGGTATCTAACTAATATAAAGGAGAACAGAGATGAAAAAACTTCTATCGATTACCCTTGTTGTGATGATGCTGCTTAGCATCAGCGCCGTTGCCTTTGCCGATACCTACGGCCTGGGCATCGCTACTGGAATCGGAAGCTCCAAGTCTGCCGCTGAGGGCAAAAACGGCAACGCCCAGGTAGACAGCACAATCTGCGCCCTGGTGCTGGACGAGGAAGGCAAAATCAAGTCCATCAAGTTCGACGTGGCCCAGACCAAGATTGCCATCAGCGACAAGGGTGAAATCGTGGCCGACATGGCTGCCGAAATCAAATCCAAGACCGAGTTGGGCCCCGACTACGGCATGCAGAAAGCCTCCCCCCTGGCTGAAGGCGAATGGTTCCAGCAGGCTGCTGCCTTTGAAGCCTACTGCATCGGCAAGACCCCCGAAGAAGTGCTGGGCATGAAGACCAAGGAAAAGGATGCCAACCATCCCACCGTGCCCGATGAGCCCGACGTGGTTTCCACCGTCACCATGGACATCGGCGCCATGCTCAACGCCCTGAAGAAGGCCGCTGACACCGCAAAATAATTGCCCATACAAACCGCCCTCCGGGGCGGTTTTTTTGTCGGCAAAGGGGTATAGCCCAGCCAGTTTACGGTATGGTGCAAGGCAAATCCCATACCAATTCTTGCATGCCCGTATTGTTTGACATCACTAGCCAGTAAAGTGTATAATCACCGCGAGCGGCTGACCGCTTTTGAAAGGTGTGTTTGTATGTTTGGAAAGCGCAGCGACGGATGGTTAATTAAGGACATCGATCCCATCATCGCTTTAACCCCCTACCTGATGCCCATGCGCTGTGACGCGCAGGTGATGCTGAAATACTCGGTAGACTATGAGCGCTTGGCGCGGTATATCGTCCAGAAGAACGGCGAAGGCTACAAGATTTCCTTTATGGACATCGTCATCGCCGCCTATGTGCGCACCGTGTCGCAACTGCCTGAAGTGAACCGCTTCATCGCCAATAAGCGCATCTATGCCCGTAAGGAAATTGCTGTTTCCTTCGCGGTGCTTAAAAACACCACCGACGGATCGGTGCAGGAAAACACCGTTAAAACCAAGTTCGACCCCCATGACACCATCTACGATGTGGCTGCCCGCATAGAAAAGGACATCAGCATCAGCCGGCAGGAGAATGCCTCCAACAGCACCATGAAGCTGGCGAAAATATTGCTTAATCCCATCCTTGCCAATGTGGTGGTTGCCCTGGCCCGCCTGCTCGACCGCTACGGCATTATGCCCAAGGTCATTATGGAAGCAAGCCCTTTTCATACAGGCATGTTTATTACCAACATGGCATCCATCGGTATGCCGGCGGTTAACCATCATATCTATAACTTTGGCACCACCTCCCAGTTTGTATCCATCGGCGTAAACGAGCGTGCGGTGGAGCTGGACCGGGACGGCACCCCCCGCCGCGTGCGCTACATGCCTTTGGGCGTTGTCGCTGATGAGCGGGTGTGCGCCGGCATGATATACAGCAAGTTTGTGGCCAAGTTTATGGGCTATATCAAAGCCCCGGAAGAGTTGGAAGTGCCGCCGGAGAAGGTTCTCTTCGACGAAGGGCACGAGTTCTCGCTACCTGCCATCAAGGTGAAGAAGCGCCGTTTCCGTTTCCGCCGCAAGAAGCGGGACTTTGAAGATAACCTCAAGGACGCGGTATAACCCATAACCGCTCGGCGGTTGTGCATAGATGGCGCAAGCGAAGGAAGAGAAGGAAGAAACAGGATGAAAAAGAACCGCATTGCAGTATTCACCGCCCTTTTGCTAAGCATGCTGCTCCTGCTGACCGCCTGCGGCAGCAAGGCAACCATCGTCGGCAAGTGAACAGCCCCCCAACTGAAGGACAACCCCGCCCTGGCGATGTACCAACAGATGGGCATCAAGCTAGGCAACATCGAGTACGAGTTCACCAAGGACGGCCAGATGCTGACATTGATGGACGGCAAGCCCATGATGGAAGCCATGACAGAATTGATGAGCAATTCTCCCGACCTGTCCGACGACATCAAGTCCATGCTGGGCACGCAACCCAACATGAGCGTTACCTACACCCTGGAGGGTGAAAAGATTTCCGTTAAAACTGTCTACGAGGGCGTGGAAGTAACCCAGAGCGGCACCGCCAAGCTAAGCGGCGACAAGCTGACCCTGTCCCTGGAAGGCCAGCCCGGGGTGGAGCTGACGCGGGTTAAATAAGCCCAAACCCCTTCAAATTTGTTTATCCAATATGGGAAGCCGCTGTGTGCAGCGGCTTCCTTTTATTATATTTATTCCGATTTCCCCATTGCCTGGGGATGGAAGATATGGTATGCTGTTACAGCTTTGCCGCATAGCGGCACACATGGAGGTATCTTTGCGAAAACACAGGCTGTACAACGTCCTGATCGGGGACAGGGCTTTTTACAAAAGGGTGCTGCATATTCTGGTGCCCGGCGTCATTCACATGAGCGTGGCGAACTTCGTCAACCTTCTGGACAACATCATGGTAGGGTCCCTTGGCACCGCCCAGGTATCAGGCGTTGCCATCACCAACCAGCTGATGTTTGTGTTCAATATGATTATTTTCGGCGTCCTGGGGGCGGCGGGCATATTCAGCGCCCAATACTTTGGCGCCAAGGACACCAAAGGCGTGCGCAATGTATTCAGGGCCAAGCTCTGGATGTCCCTCATCACGCTGCTCATTGCGTTTTTCCTGCTGATTACCTATGAAAACGGCCTGATTTCCCTGTACTTAAAAGGGGATGGCGACCCTGTATTGGCAGGGCAGATTATGCAGGGGGCAAAAAACTACCTGCACATCATGCTTTGGGGCCTGGTACCCTTTGCGTTAAGCCAATGTTACGCCACCACCATGCGCGAAGCGGGGGAACTGCATGTTTCCATGCGGGCAGGCGTGGTCGCGCTGGTTGTGAACCTGACAGGCAATTGGCTGCTGATTTTTGGCAACCTGGGTTTCCCAGCCCTGGGGGTGCAGGGCGCCGCCATCGCTACGGTGCTCAGCCGCTATGTGGAGCTTGGCATCATTGTCTATGCTGGCCACAAGTTTGAAATGTTCCATTTCTTTAAAGGGGTGTATCGTAGCATCAAGGTGCCCGGACACCTGATTCAGGATATCCTGAAAAAGGGCTCCCCGCTGATTGTCAACGAAATTTTCTGGTCAGTGGGCATGGCCACCCTGATGCAGACCTACACCCTGCGCGGGCTGCCGGTGCTGGCTGCCACCAACATTTCCAGCACCATTTCCAACCTCTTTAACGCTGTGCTGATTTCCACCGGCTCTACCGTCGCCGTTATCATTGGCCAGCAACTGGGGGCGGGCAAGGTGCAGGAAGCACGCAGGGATATCTGGAAGCTGATTTTCTTTGGTTTCGCAGGCACCGCCCTGGTGGCCCTTGTCATGGGGCTGCTGGCGCCCTTGTTCCCCCGGCTGTACAACACCGAGGACAATGTGCGCCACCTAGCCACCAGCTTTATCATTTCTTCAGCCATGCTGATGCCCTTCCACTCCATTTCCAACTGCAGCTACTTTGCCCTGCGCTCAGGGGGCAGTACCTTTATTACCTTCCTCTTTGACGCAGCGTTTAACTGGGTGATTGTGATTCCCCTTACGCTGTTTCTGGTACATGGCACCTCGCTGCATATTACCACCCTCTACTTCCTGTCCCAGGCCATCAACCTGCTCAAGAGTGTGCTGGGCGTCCTGCTGATACGCCATGGCGTATGGGCAAAGAATCTGGTCAGCCAGCCCGCTGCTTAAGATGGCCGTTTTGCCCTGTTTTCTTTGCTCTGCGGCATTGTAAAACAGGGGGCTATCATGTATAATACCTACGCATGCCCGGGAATCATTCCCTGCATATACCACCAAACCAACCGAAGGAGGACAATTCATGGCAAAGTATGTATACCTGTTCAAAGAGGGCGACGCGTCCATGCGCAATCTGCTGGGCGGCAAAGGCGCCAACCTCGCTGAGATGACCAATATCGGGATGCCGGTGCCCCAGGGTTTTACCGTCACCACCGAAGCCTGCACCCGCTATTATAACGATGGCAAGACCATTGCCCCCGAAATTGAGCAGGAGATTTACCAGGCGCTGGCCGCCACCGAAAAAGAATTTGGCAAAAAGTTCGGCGATCTGGAAAATCCCTTCCTGGTTTCCGTTCGCTCCGGCTCCCGCGCTTCCATGCCTGGCATGATGGATACCATCCTCAACCTGGGCCTGAACGATGTGGCGGTGGAAGGCCTTGCCCGGCTCACCAACAACGAGCGCTTTGCCTACGATAGCTATCGCCGCTTTATCCAGATGTTCTCCGACGTAGTGATGGAAGTGGACAAGGGCCTGTTCCACAATGCCCTGGAAGATGTGAAGCGCGAAAAAGGCACCACCCAGGACACCGACCTTGACGCCAGCGACCTGAAGGAAGTTGTGCGCCGCTACAAGGAAATCTATGTCAAGGCCAAGGGCGAAGAGTTCCCTCAGGATCCTAAAATGCAGCTGATGGAAGCCATCAAGGCTGTGTTCCGCTCCTGGGACAACCCCCGCGCCATCTACTACCGCCGCATGAACGACATCCCCGGCGACTGGGGCACTGCCGTTAACGTCCAGGGCATGGTCTTTGGCAACATGGGCGATGATTGCGGCACCGGCGTTGCCTTTACCCGCAACCCCTCCACCGGCGAAAACAAGCTCTACGGCGAATACCTGATGAACGCCCAGGGCGAAGACGTTGTGGCCGGCATCCGCACCCCCCACCCCATGGCTGACATGGAAGTGGAAATGCCCGAACTCTACAAGCAGTTCATGGAGTATGCCACCACCCTGGAAAAACACTACCGCGACATGCAGGACATGGAATTCACCATCGAGCGCAACAAGCTGTACATGCTGCAAACCCGCAACGGCAAGCGCACCGCCGCCGCCGCTGTGAAGATTGCTGTTGACCTGGTGGCCGAAGGCATGCTCACCGAAGAAGAAGCCGTCCTCAAGGTGGAGCCCAAGCAGCTGGAAACCCTGCTGCACCCCAACTTTGACACTGCTGAGCTGAAGAAGGCCACTTCCTTTGCCACCGGTCTGCCCGCATCTCCTGGCGCTGGCGCTGGCGGCCTGTACTTCACCGCCCACGAAGCCGCTGCCGCTGGCAAGGCTGGCAAGGATGTCATCCTGGTGCGTGAAGAAACCACCCCTGAAGATATCGAAGGCATGGACTATGCCAAGGCCATCCTCACCGCCCGCGGCGGCATGACCAGCCACGCTGCTGTTGTTGCCCGCGGCATGGGCCGCCCCGCCGTTGTCGGCTGCGGCGCGCTGCACATCAACGATGTGGACAAGACCATCACCGTTAACGGCCAGGTTTTCCATGAAGGCGACCCCGTTTCCGTCGATGGCACCACCGGCCATGTGTACGCTGGCCTCATCCCCACTGTGGAAGCCTCCGTGTCCGGCGACTTTGGCCGCCTCATGGCCTGGGCAGATGCAGCCCGCACCCTCAAAGTGCGCACCAACGCTGACACCCCCCGGGACACCAAGCAGGCTGTTGAGTTTGGCGCCGAAGGCATTGGCCTGTGCCGTACTGAGCACATGTTCTTTGAAGCAGACCGCGTCAAGGCCATGCGCGAGATGATTCTCTCCGACTCTGTCGAGCAGCGTCGCGCCGCTCTGGCCAAGATTTTGCCCTTCCAGCAGAAGGACTTTGAAGATATGTACAAAGCCCTGGAAGGCCGTCCCATGACCGTGCGCTACCTGGATCCGCCGCTGCATGAGTTCCTGCCCCAGAAATCCATGGTGAACGAAATCGCCGAGATCGCCGCCGAGCTGGGCACCACCGCCGAAAAGATTGTTGAGAAGATTGACGAGCTCCACGAGTTCAACCCCATGATGGGCCATCGTGGCTGCCGCCTGTCCGTTACCTATCCTGAAATCGCCGAGATGCAGACCCGTGCCGTGCTGCAGGCTGCCCTCAAGGTGCGCAAGGAAGGCGTGGACGTTGTTCCCGAAATCATGATTCCCCTGGTAGGCTCCAAGAAGGAACTGAAGTTCGTGAAGGATATCGTCATGGAAACTGCCAACAAAATCTTCGAGGAGCAGGGCGAGAAAATCGACTTCCTCGTGGGCACCATGATCGAAATCCCCCGTGCCTGTGTCACCGCCGATGAGATTGCCGAGGAAGCGGAGTTCTTCTCCTTTGGCACCAACGACCTGACCCAGATGGGCTTTGGCTTCAGCCGCGACGACGCCGGCAAGTTCCTGGATTCCTACTACACCAACAAGATTCTGGAGAGCGATCCCTTCGCCCGCCTGGACGTGGATGGCATCGGCAAGCTGGTGGAAACCGCTGTCAAGCTGGGCCAGAAGTCCCGCCCCAACATCAAGCTGGGCATCTGCGGCGAGCATGGCGGAGACCCCTCCACCATCGAGTTCTGCCACAAGGTTGGCCTCAACTACGTTTCCTGCTCGCCCTTCCGCGTGCCGATTGCCCGTCTGGCAGCCGCCCACGCCGCCATCAAGGAGAAGCAGGCCAAGTAAGAGCCTACTGACAATTAATCGTATTTGGTAAACAACGGCGCCTCCATCATGGAGGCGCCGTTGTTGTGAAGGGCTTTATCATTGGCGGGGTGCGGGGGAGTGCCGTAGATACAAGGTATGATGTAGCCGCGAAAGGCGCTTCGCTGTTTCGCTTGCGGTTTT
>CAYFSQ010000003.1:0-8236 GCA_964345895.1 uncultured Oscillospiraceae bacterium | reverse complement strand
CGAAAGGCGCTTCGCTGTTTCGCTTGCGGTTTTTGGGGCTTTGCCCCAAGCCCCACCAAGGGGAATGATTCCCCTTGGAACCTGCACCAGGGCTGCGCCCTATTTTTTTCGGAAGACGACGAAGCGGCTGGCAAAGTAGTTGAAGATGACCACCAGCACATTCATCAGCAGTTTCACCACCCTATGGTCGATGCCCAGGGCAAACACGCTGACATTGTACAGCAGCAAATCAAACAGCAGGTAGCTCATCACCCGGGCGGAGAGGAACAGGAAAAACTCCCGCACTGCGCCCAGATTCTTCTCGTCACTGCGGAACACATACCGCTTATTGGTTACGAAGGCAAACAGCACGCTCAGCACCCAGGCAATAATGTTGGCGCTGTTGAGTATCAGCGCCCTTTGCGCGCTTCCCTCGGGGTAGGCGTCGGGGCCCAGGGCTGCCGTCAGCGCGAAATACACCACCCAGTTTACCAAGGTGGTTAGCGCCCCAAAGATAACATACACAATCATTTCCCGCATCTTTTCATTGGCCCACAGGGCTTTGATCTTATCCTTCATCTTTCTGTTCCCTTTCCAGATTTTTCAGCGTATCACCGCTATCGCCCCTGGCATAGCAGCAGGACAGCACGTCCTGTATCTGCATTTGCCTAGGCTCCTTTTTATTCCTGCTGGACAGGTAGAAAAAACTGTCCGCATCCACCTGCACCACCGTTACATTGCGGCTGTGTATTTCCTCCCCCTCTGTCCACACCGCCTTGATGGGGCGCTGGTGGCGCAGGGAGTACTGCAAAAATCTGCGTATCATGGTTTATCCTTAGCCTTATAAATGATAATTTCCTCCCCTTCGTCTGCGTATACCCTGGTAAAGTGGGCGTCCAGCGTTTCTGCCTTCATGCCATAGCTCATCTTTTCATGGGCGGTCAGCAGGATATACTGCGCGCCGTACTTTTCCAGCACATCGGTGTTTTCTATGGGGTCTGCATAAAACCGGCGGATGTCTCCCTCCCTTTCGCTCAGGGTAAAGCCGTGGTAGAAAAGCCACAGCGCCGGACCGCATACAATAGGCCTGCCCGCCAGGGCGGATACGGGGTTGATGTGCTGCATGCCAGACATAAACAAAGCGTCCTTGGGGGTGTTCTCTTCCACCCACAGGGCGGCCTGGGCATCCCGCGGGGAGAACATGGTATAGTCGCTCTTTACTTCCCTTGCAAGGGACAGCCCGCCGGAGAGAAACAGCACCACACAAGCGATAACCGCAATCAGTTTCTGGGCCTTCAAGCCCTTGAGCCGCTGATACAATTCCAGAGCGTACTCGGCAATGGGCACGCAGCACAGGGCATACCAAACATACAGCAGCTTGTTATTATCATACTCATTAGGCTGGAAGCGCACCAGTTCCGCCGGGATAAAAATCATGAAGGCGCCTAGGTAGATGAACCGGTTCTTGCTGTTCTTTTCAAACAAGGACAGGATGAGCAGCAGGAAAGGCAGGCCGATATTCTTCAAATAGAACCACAGGTAGCCATCCTTGATGCCCCCTGCGCCGTTCACCCAGTTGAACTGGAAGCTTAAAAAGTGCCCGCTGCCCGACGCCTGCCTGAAGGTAAAGGCGAACAGCTGGGGCAACGACAGGAGGGCCGTCACCAGCACATATACAAGCCACCCCTGCCACTGACGGGTTTTTACCATATCCCCCAGCAACCACCCGAAGCTAAGCAGTGCCAGCGCCAGGAAGGAGTGGGTGTGCAGCAGAGGCATGCCCCCGGCCAGGATGCCCAGCAGCACAAAGGCACGCAGGTTGCGCTGCTTGTCTAAAAGGGCATCATACAAAAGGTAGATGCTGGGCAGCAGCATGCTCCACCCCCCCAGGAAGGTGCGCTGGGGTACAAACATATCGGCGATGATGTTGCTCCACCTCAGGTTATAGGTGGAAAACTCCGCATGGTTAACGGGGGTCTGATACCAGCCATCCAATATGGTGCTTAGCCGCTGCAGCCAGGTGCCGCTTTGCAGCTCGTTGCTGCCCGGCGTGCCCAGGCTGACGCCCATCATATCAAAGGCGTACAGGAACCCTAATCCGCCGTTGATAAACAGCAGCAGCGCCGCCAAGGCCGCTGCCCTTGGGCTGTTTGCCATGCGGCAGGCCAGCAGCACAAAGCCGCCAAACACCAGCGCCATCATCAGCGTGCCGGGCAGCAGCAGTGCCCAACGCAGCCCCAGGCCCAGCACCATCATGCTGGTGGACAGGCTGTCTGCCAAAAAGGGATAGGACAGCCTTTCCCCGGGGAATATGCTGTAATCAGCAGGGAAGGATGCATCCCTGAGGGAGGTAATGATGCCAAGGTGCATGGGCAAGTCCCCATAGGTGGATTGGCCTACATGCAGACTGCCCCCCACCGGGCGCAGGTTATGGGTAAATTGCAGGTAGAAGCCCAGCAGCGTAAGCGGCAGGGCAATCAGCAGCAGAAGCCGCGCCTCCCTTGTGTCCTCCTGCTGCCATTTTTTCATCGGGCGCTGGTCGCGGAGAAAAAAGCTGGCAGCCACCACCATGGCCAGCAACACCAAGGCCCACAGATGCCCCCTTACCGAAAAGGCATCCACAAAGGCAACCAAGGCAGGCAGCCACATCAGCAGAAACAGGCCAAAACACAGCCCCAGCCAAAGCCTGATTAACGCTCTTTTCTGGGGCAGCAAAAAACCTGCGCACAGTATGCCGCTGGCCAAATAAATCATCAGGTACAGGATGGCAGCCATGCTATTCCTCCTTGGGGCTAAGGCCGGCGACCCGCAGCATCTCCTGCCGTAAGTAGGCGCAGATGCGCTCCTTCTCGGCGTTGGGCTCGTTATCCGGGTCGTAGGCGGTCACTTCCCCAAATGTCAGGGTGTGTTTCTTTTTATCGGCATAGACAGGCACAAAAACGCATCTCTTGCCTGTCTTTTTATAATAAATGGGGGCAATCATGGTAAAGCCGGTGAAAAATTCGCCCACCCCTTCCCGCAGGTAGGATGTGCTTTCGCTGCGGGTGTCATGGGGGTTTTCCGGGAAGATCAAAATATTGTCCCCTGCCTCCATAGCGGCGGCAGTGGTGCGGAAGGTGTTGATTAGTTCCCGGGGCTTGTTGCGGTATACGGGGATGCTCTCCACCCCTTCCATGGCCCAGTTGATGATGGGGGTCACCGCTTTGGCGGCAGGGAAGCGGAACCTTTCAGGCAGCCACTTTTGCCGTTTGAAGGTGCCTTCGTAAATATACTGGGTTGTTTCCTCCGGGTCTGTCATTTCGCTGGTCACCCAGGGGCGCAGGGGAAAGGGGATATACAGGTTGGTGACAATAGGCCCGTACACTTCCCCGTGGTTGCAGATAAACACCATGCTGGTGCCCTTGGGGGCTTTGACATTTTCCTTGCCGATGACTTCATTGTAGATGAACATGCGCAGAAAGAACATCAACACCCTGATGCCATAGTGGCGCTTGCGTACCTTGATAATCACATCCTCCAGCTGCTTTTGCAGGGGGGCGTTGGTTTCGCCGTTTTCTTTAAGCATCAGAAAAAAGTGCAGCTTCTCCATATGTCGTTTGTTCAGGGGGAAGCGCAGCGCTGCCAGTACAGCGAAAAACACCAGCACCAGGGCAGGCAGCACCAGCAAGGGTTGCAGGGGAACATCCTGGGCGAAGGCAGCAGGCTGTTCGCCAAAGAAAACGATCAGCGCCAGGCCGATCAGGGCAATCATCTGTCCTAATAACTGGGCATATTCCATGGTCAGCGACAGCATGCGCTCCATCCCCCCTTGAGGGGGAATGCCGGTGGCGAAGAATACCACCTCCCGCATGCTGGTGTCCAGCCAGAGGAAGGCGGTTACCGTGGCAGCGGTACCGGCGCTGCAGGCAATCAGCGCTATGTAGCTCCAGATATCGTTGCGGGTGCCGGCGTGCAGGCCGAAGGATACAAGCCCCATCAGCCATAAAAACAGCCCCGCCAGCATTACATTGCTGGGGTCGCGACCCTTTTTTTGCCGGATAATCCGGTGGGCGATGTGGCCGACGCTTACCGTGGTAACAAAGGCAATGGCCATGCTGAAAAACATTTCCCCCGCCGTGGTGCCAATGAAGGTGTAAATCAATATCATGGTAACCTGTAAGGCGGTGATGGCCAGGCTGAGCACCTTGCGGAAGGTTTTATAGGCATTGACATGCTCAAGGTTTTCAGGGGTCTTGGTAGCTGCATCCTGCGTCCATGCTTTCTCCATGGGGGCATTTGCCTGGCCGCTAAAGTGCAGCGTTTCCAGCAGGGCGGTCAGCAGGTAGCCGCCCAGCAGGTACCAGGCCGTTTCGGTGGGCAGGGAAAAGAAGAGAACGATGGCTGCCATGGCGCTTAGCACCAATGCGCCCTCTGCCATGCGCAGGCTGATCTGCACCTGGCTTAGGTTTCGCCTGCGTCCGCTATATAGCAACCGCTCAGACAGGGTTGCGCGCAGGGAAATCAGCAGCACCAGGCTGAACAGGAGCCACACGCCATCCAGCCCCACTGCCCGGGGGTAGATCAGCAGCATGCCAAGGGACAGCAGCCCGCACAGGGCGGTCAGGATAAAGAGAAGAATCTTTCGGCCCCTGGGCAGCGTGCGCAAGTCGCTGCCTGTCAGCAGCCTGGTGGCCATCCCCGCCACCTGGCCAGATAGAAACAGCGCACCGCCCAGGATGGGCCGCTGCATCAGCACGGTGGAAGCCATCATACAATACAGGTAGTTATACAGGGAGTGGAAGGAAGGGATTCCCTTGTTATTGGCTGTGGTGGCCTGGCTGGTCATACATTCCTCCCTTGTTTTTCGTACCCTGATTATACCATAGTTGCCCAGCCCCCTCAATGCGCTTTGGGGGACGTTCTTGTCAATTAAGCTTTGAACATGTATAATACGGGGTGCTGTGAAGGGAGGTGCTGTATGAAAGCGCGGTTTACCGTAGTATTGCTTGCTTTATGCCTTGTTTTTCCTCTGGCTTTTGCCAAGGCTCAAGAGCCTATTGCCCCTGCATACCCTGTGCCCACTTACGTGCAGCAGCTGCTGGAAGTAGCCCGCAATGAACTGGGCTACACCGAGAAACCCGACGGCACCACCAAGTACGGCACCTGGTACAACAACCCCCAGAGCGAATGGTGCGCTGAGTACCTGTGCTGGTCGGTGGACCAGGTGGATCAGATTCACAAGACGAGCCTGCTGAAAAACATCTACCCCCTCTACGGCGCTACCAACATAGGCCTCAACTGGTTTTTAAAGGAAGGGCGCTATGTATCCCGCAAGGGGTTTGTCAACGACTGGGGCTCCCAGTGGTATATAAAGGATGGCGAGCCCATCGCCGCCAACAGCTACATCCCCCAGCCAGGGGACTGGGTCTTCTTTTCCTACACCCCCTCGGGGGATACCACCCATGTTGCCATGGTGGAATACTGCACCCTGGGCGCCGATGGCCTGGTAAAGGTCCATGTGCTGGAGGGCAACATGCCCGACAAGGTGCAGCAGAATGTGTACGACATTTCTGACTGGCGCATCCTGGGCTATGGCACCGTCCATGATGTGGCAGGCATCGTGCTGCGCGGCGGCAACGAAGGGGTGCTGGTAACACGCCTGCAGGAAAAGCTGGCGCTGATCGACCTGCTGCTGGAGAGTGAAATAACCGGCAGGTACGGGCAAAAGACGGCAGACGCCGTACGCGCCTTCCAGACCCGGGAAAACCAGACGGCCACCGGCATCGCCAACAAGCAAACACAGCTTGCCATCGATGAGGCGGTTGCCAAGCGGCTGACAGAGCGCAACCAGTACTGGGTTGTGGACAACGGCCTATAAATCGGAGGACATGATGCAGGACATGCTGCTTATTCTTAATTTCGATGACCGCTACGCTTCCGCTGCGGCGGTCAGGCTTCGGGGGGAGGGCATTTATTGCCGCATCCTGCCTGGGGATGCCACCCCCGGCGAGGTGCTGGCGCTGGCCCCCCTGGGCATCGTATTGGCTGGCGGGGTCAAGGGCAAGGTACCCTTGTCCTTGGACGGCAGGCTGCTGCATGCCGGCATCCCCATATTGGCGCTGGGCAATACAGCGGCCTCAGTGGGCATCTTGCTCAACGGCAAGGCCATGGAGATGGAGAATGTGGAGGAAGTGGACACCGTCCGCTTTGAATCTTCCCCCTTGACGGAGGAACTCACCGAGAGTGAGCGCATGCTGCATACCATCTACCCCCTGGAACTGACGGAGGAGCTGTCGCCCATCGCCTGGACGCGGGAAAGCGTCATCGGCTTTCGCCATGATGCGCTGTCCATCTATGCCCTGGGCTTCCAGATAGAGTCCAACGACCCGGATGGTCTGAACATCCTGCTGCGCTTTGCCAGGGAAGTGTGCGGCTGCACCACCTGGTGGAACGAGAGCGCCTTTATCTCCCAAGCCCGCAGCGACATTGCCGCGAAGGTGGGGGAAGGGGTGGCCATATGCGCCATGACGGGGGGGCTGGACAGCGGTGTCAGCGCCACCCTGGCCCACCGGGCTTTGGGCGACCGCCTGCGCTGTTTCTTTGTGGACACAGGTCTGCTGCGCCTGAACGAAGCGGAGGAATTTCTCGACTATTACCAGGAAAAGGAAAACCTGCACATTACCCGCATCAACGCCCAGGACCGTTTCCTGGAAGCCTTAAAGGGCAAGCAGACCGATGAAGAAAAGCGCGCCGCCATTGACCAATGCCTGCGGGAAACCCTGGCAGAGGCAGTGGCAGGGGTTGAGTATACCGCCATCATCCGGGGCATTACCTGCGGTGATGTGCTGCGGGTGGGCTGCAGCCAGACGCTGCTGCCCAGCGAGGGCAAGCAGATCATCGCCCCGCTAAAGGAACTGTTCAAGGAAGAAGTGCGCTATGTGGGCGAAAAACTGGGTATGCCGCTAGAGATTACCGCCGCCCAGCCCTTCCCCGGCACAGGCCTTGCCATGCGGATAATGGGCGAAGCAACCAAGGACAAGCTTGATACCCTGCGCTGCGCCGACGCCCTTTTTTGTGACATGATGGTGGAGGCAGGGCTGCACAAGCGGCTGTGGAAGTACTACGCTATGCTGCACCCCTCCAACAAGGCAGAGGGCAGCGCCGTAATCAGCCTGCGTGCCATCAGCCGTGTGGACATGCAATCGGGGGAAGTGGCGGCTGTGCCTGCCCGGCTGCCCTATGATTTGCTGGAACGCTATGTGCAGTCCGTCCGGGAAGGCTGCCCGGGCATTGCCAAGGTTGTCTATGACGTGACCCCCGGCACCGTCTCCCAGAGCGTGCCATGGCATGATTAAATACGCAGAATAGAGGAAAACGATGCATTTATCGCACCCGGCAGCGGCATTTCAGGGCATTCCGAGGGAGGATGTCTTCTTCGTTGCCAACGATCATTTCGTACAATTGGGCTATGGCTACATCATTTTGTCGATGCAGCCGGAGGTCTATCCCGACAGACCCATGCAGATTTACATCCACATTGAAGCGCAGCCTTCGGCGCGCAACCTGCTGCTGGGTGCGCTGCTTGCCAGGGCGGAGCAGATCCGCGCCCTGTACCCCCACTTAAAGGGGCGCATCTACACCCAGCTGATGCCCAATCAGTTTGATTTGATTACATTTTATAACCAGAACGGCTTTGCCGGCAACGATGCAGAGGAAGAACATATTTTCACCCTGCCCGATGTACCGGCGCCTACGCCGCCCATGAGCTGCCAGTTTGCTTCCGTCCCCTTGCAGACGGCGGAACAAACCCAGGCTTTTATTGCGCGGATGAACCTCTACCGCATGACCCCCATCACCATGGATTATATGACGCTGCAGATGCAACAGCCCTACTTCATGGCGCTGGGCTTTTACCGGGGCGGCCAGCCCATTGCAGAGGTGATGATGTCGGGCTACCGGCCCGATATGGCAGCACTGGTAATGGTGTATGTCCGGGGCGAGCATCGCCGCCACGGCGTAGGCAGCGCCCTGGTGCGCTCAGCCTCTGCGCTGCTGCGGGAGCGGGGGGTCAGCCAATGCCTCACCCAGGTCTACTCCCGCAATGAACCCCAGATGAAACTGATGAAAGCCTTGGGCGCTTCCCGCCGGCGCATCGTGGGCATCCTGCCCTCCCTGGACATCGGATGATAAAAGCCACACCCAAAAGACCGCTCCAAGGAGCGGTCTCAGACTGTCAAAAAACCCCAAGAGTCATGGGAGGGGAGGTGTAGGAGGGGGC
>CAYFSQ010000002.1:53233-59255 GCA_964345895.1 uncultured Oscillospiraceae bacterium | reverse complement strand
ATCAGTAGTTTTCGCAGCGCACTTCGAAGTAGGCCTTGGCATGTTTGCATACGGGGCACACTTCAGGGGCTTTTTTGCCGATGACCAGGTGTCCGCAGATGCGGCATTCCCACATGGTTTCTTCGCTCTTTTCAAAGACCTTCTGCATGTCCACGTTGCTTAGCAGGGCCAGGTAGCGCTCCTCATGGGCCTTTTCGATGGCGGCCACGCGGCGGAACTGGGAAGCCAGGGCCGGAAAACCTTCGGCTTCGGCATCCTTGGCGAAACCGTCGTACATGTCGGTCCACTCGTAGTTTTCACCCTCGGCGGCGGCCTTCAGGTTGGCGGAGGTGTTGCCGATGCCGCCCAGCTCTTTAAACCAGAGCTCGGCATGCTCCTGCTCGTTGCGGGCAGTGTGCAGGAAAAGGGCAGCAATCTGGTCATACCCTTCGCGGGAGGCCACATTGGCAAAATAGGTGTACTTGTTGCGGGCCTGGCTTTCGCCGGCGAAGGCAGCCTGGAGGTTCTTTTCCGTCTTGGTGCCGGCATAGGGGTTGGTGGATGCGGAGGCATCCTCCACCTTGACAAATACGGAGCTGGGCTGACGGCAGACGGGGCAGATGAAATCTTCAGGCAGTTTGCCTTCGTGGATATATCCACATACGGGACAACGATACTTTTCCATTGGTTTTTCCTCTCCTTGATTGAAATTATCATCAAGCTGACGGGCGGCTTCCAGGGGGAAGCCCTCCGGCTGCTTTTGATTCAGCATGGTTTTTACAAGATTCCTTGCGTTTTTTCCCTGGGGCAGCATGTAGTTGCTTTCGCGGAAAATGTCCTCCTGCATGATGCGGTTGGACAGGGCGAAAGCCTCCATCAGCTGCTTTTCATAGGGATTCTGGGCATTTGCAGCTTTCTGCAGTGCCAGTTTTTCCTGGACAGCCTTGCTTTTGTTGATGGCCCGCAGGGCCGCTATCACTTCAAGGGGCTTGTCTTGCTTTTCCGGGTAGGTATCGGGCACCAGGGAAATGGCATGGGAGGGGCAGGAACGCACACACAGGTCGCAGCCATCGATGCACAAGGTTTTATCGATCTGGCCGGACTCGTTGTCCGTGGCCCCGGTGGGGCATACAAAGATGCACAGGCAATCCTTGGTACACAGGCGAATGTTTCTGACAGCGTGCATACTACGCCCCCCTTTCAATCTTGTGGAATTTAAACGCAGGCACCTTGCACACAGGGCAGATATCCGGCGCCTCGTCCCCCACAAAGATAAAGCCGCAGGCGTCGCAGACAAATACATTGGTGTCCTTGAGCATATCCCCCTTGGTTTCTTCCATTCGCCGTAAGAGGGAGCTTTGCATGCGGGTGGCCTTTTCGCTCCACACAAGGATGCGCAGGGAACCCCTGTCCCCCGTTTCCTTGGCCAAGCGGCTGGCCTGAGGGTACAGGGATGCCAGCTCTTCATCCACCAGGCCCTGAAGGGGCACATCCTCCACCCCGGCGGCGATGGAAAGATACCAATCTGCCAAAGCCTGGTAATGGGCGGCGTCCTCCTGGTTAAACTGCTTGATACAGGCTTTGGCCAGGTTGGAGCACAAAGCGCTCATCTCCATGTTGCTCAGTTCCCGGGAGGCATCCTCCATGGGGACTGCCACAGGCTGCACAGCGCTTTTCTCTTTGGCGTCCAGCACAAACTCCTGCTTGCTGGCACCGCAGAGGGGGCAAAGAAAATCTGCCGGCACATCCTGCCACATTGTACCGGGCGGCAGGCCCTTGTCGGGCAGACCCTTGGCTTCATCGTAGATAAAGCCACAGACAGAACAGATATACTTGTTCACGGAACCCTCCTTTATAATGATTCTAAACCAATACCTATCATACCAGATATTGAGGGGATTGAAAAGACTAAAAAACAAAAACCCGTCAAAAAACAGGTTTTTGTTGTATATTTACATTCGAATGGTTTTTACATGATGGTGTGGGCACCCTTTGGCACCACGAAGGGGACGGCTCCGGGCAGGATGCGGATGGTGGCCGTGGCAGCGGGTATCATTTCGCCATCCAGTGTCAGCACCCAGTTATCCCCTGCTTGCAGCGTAAGCTCCTTCGCCCGGCGGTAGACCAGGATGTCCTGCATCCGGGGGCTGTCCAGGTGGCCGCCCTTTTCGTAGAGTTTAATCAGGGTGAAGGCCCGCAGGCGGGACAGGGGTTTAATGAGGCAGATGTCCATCAGCCCGTCGTTGTTGATGCTTCTGGGGGCGCAGCGGAACTGGCCGCCGATGAACTGGCCGCAGGCAGCGGTGCAAAAAAGGATGTGTCCCTCGGGGTTCAGCAGCTCGCCATCAGCGTAGACGGTGCATTTGTTCTTCATGGCGGTGACAAAGGCATAAGCAGCCCCCGTCCAGTAGGCGTTGCCGTTGCCCAGCAGGGGCAGGCGCTTGACCTTTTGCATCACCTGGGCCGCCACCGTGTCAAAGCCAAAGTTGATAACATTGATGGAGTAGCGCCCTGCCGCCTCCATGATATCCACCGGCACGGCCTCGCCCTGAAGCTGGGCATCAAAGTCGAAAAAGGCGTCCCTGCCGCCATAATACTTGACAAAGTCGTTGCCTGAGCCCGAGGGCCAGCAGGCCAATTGGGCATCGGGGCAGCCCACCATGCCGTTTAATACTTCGTTGAGGGTGCCGTCGCCCCCGCAGGCCCAGAAGCGCTTGGCCCCCTCTAGCTTGGCACAGATATCCTGTACATACTGGGTGGCGTCGCCGGGGGCAGCCGTTAAATAAATCTGGCCTTGCACGTCCGGCCGGGCGTTTAGCAAGGTCTGGATGTCGCTGCCGAAGTTCTGGCTGCCCGCCGCAGGGTTGACGATAAAAAAATGCTGCATAGTATCTCCGAAAAGTGAAAGTCTTGCGTATTATATGACTTTGCACGCCCCTTGTAAACCGCTTCCGCCCCTGTGATTGCCAAAATGGGGCGGTGAGCGTATAATTGAGGTTGAATGATTTGAAGGAGTCTTAAACGTATGAAATTAGGTGTCGTGGGACTTCCCAATGTAGGGAAAAGCACGCTGTTCAACGCCATTACCAATGCCGGCGCCCAGGCCGCCAACTATCCCTTTTGCACGATAGAGCCCAACACCGGGGTGGTGGCGGTGCCGGACGAGCGGCTGAACAAATTATCCGCCCTCTACAACCCCAAGAAAACCACCCCCGCCATGGTGGAGTTTGTGGATATCGCCGGCCTTGTCAAAGGTGCCAGCCGGGGCGAGGGGCTGGGCAACAAGTTTTTATCCCACATCAGGGAGGTGGACGCCATTGTCCACGTGGTGCGCTGCTTCGAGGATGACAACATCATCCATGTGGATGGGGGCGTCGATCCGGAAAGGGACATTGAAACCATCAACCTGGAGCTGATTTTCGCCGACATGGACACCGTGCAAAAGCGCGGCGAGAAAGCCGGCAAGATGATAAAAACAGGCGATAAGAAATACGCCTTTGAGGTGGAGGTGGCGAACAAGCTGCTCTCTCACCTGGAGGAAGGCAAGCCTGCCCGTACCTGTCCACTGAGCGATGAAGAAAAAGAAGTGGTGGACGGCTGGTTTTTGCTGACCACCAAGCCTGTGCTGTACGCTGCCAACATCGCCGAGGACGACATTGGTAAAAAGGACAGCGACAACCCCTATGTTGTGGCGGTGCAAAACATCGCCAAGCAGGAGCATGCCGAAGCCCTGGTAATCAGCGCCCAGATTGAGCAGGAAATCGCCTCTATGCCCGAAAGTGAGCGGCAGGAATATCTAAGCGCCCTGGGCATTGAAAAAAGCGGGCTGGACTTGATGATACAAACCAGCTACCGGTTGCTGGGGCTGATCAGCTTCCTCACCTCCGGCGAGGACGAGTGCCGCGCCTGGACCATCAAGCAGGGCACCAAGGCCCCCCAGGCGGCAGGCAAAATCCACACCGATTTTGAAAAGGGCTTTATCCGCGCCGAAATCGTACCCTATGACACCCTGATGCAGCATGGCAGCATGGCCGCCTGCCGGGAAAAGGGTCTGGTGCGCAGCGAAGGCAAGGAATATGTTATGCAGGACGGCGATGTAACGCTGTTCCGCTTCAACGTGTAGTATGGGCAGAATCAGCTATTTTATAAAGCGCCTTGGTAAAATGGACTGGGGCAGGATGTGGCAGACCACCGGC
Organism: uncultured Oscillospiraceae bacterium; assembly: GCA_964345895.1. Taxonomy (GTDB): domain Bacteria; phylum Bacillota; class Clostridia; order Christensenellales; family Aristaeellaceae; genus DTU024. The sequence continues at coordinate 55,080 of CAYFSQ010000002.1, read as the reverse complement.
ATCCTGAAGCAGCGCTCGGGCAAAAGCCGCCTGTGGCTGCTGATGGATATGCTGCGCTGCGGCATCAAGTACAATGCCGGGTATATGGATTACAAGATTGCCGACATGTACCGCTTAAACGATGCCCAGAAGCGCTCCACCATCACAAGGGGCATCAGCAACGACATCGTGCGCCGCATGAACGACAAAAGCTACTGGCATTTTTTTGACGACAAAAGCCAGTTCAACCACCACTTTTCCAAGTGGGTGAGAAGGGACTGGCTGCTGTTTGATAAAAACACCACCATAGATAAGCTTGCCGCCTTTTTACAGGGCAAGCCCTCGGTGTTTGTCAAGCCTTTGGAAGGTTCCAGCGGGGTAGGGGTACAGAAGTTCAAGGCGGAGGATTTTGCGGATACTGCCGCCTTCTACCAGAGGCTGAAAACCCTGGGCGACAGCATCCTGGAAGAAACCGTGGTGCAGCACAAGGACATGGCGCGGCTATGCCCCACATCGGTGAACACGGTGCGCATTGCCACCTTGCTGGGCGATCAGGGAGAGGGCATTGTCTACGCCTTTTTACGCATCGGCAACGGCAATGTGATGGACAATGTGGACTGTGGCGGCATGGCCTGCCGGGTGGATTTAGAGTCTGGCAAGCTGACCACCCCTGCCGCCGACAAAGCAGGCCATGTGTTTGAAACCCACCCCATGACAGACGTTGCCTTCCGGGGCTTTACCCTGCCTTACTTTGAAGAGGCAAAACAGATGTGCCTGGAAGCCATGCATGTGGTGCCCCAGGTGCGCTATGTGGCGTGGGACGTGGCCCTCACCCCCGACGGCCCCTGCTTTATCGAGGGCAATTCCTTCCCCAGCCACGCGGTGCCCCAGTTTTCTGCCCACTACCCTGACGGCATGGGCATTTTGTCCGAATTCCGCAAGTATATCGACTGCTAAGGGAAATCCCTTGGCTTTTCCCCTGTTTTTTCTCAGGATGCATGAAAAGCCATCCAAGATGCGTTGTATCCATGACGACCCGTTTAAAGGAGTTGAAAGAGAATGAATTTACTCAATACCCTGTTGGTGTATTTAACGCTGCTGACCTCGGCGTCCATGCAGCAGGCCCCGGCGCTGACACCCCCGCCCATGGACCTGGTGACCCCGGCGCCGGTGGTGAGTGCTACCCCCTACATTCCCCCCTCGGTGGCCCCTACCACCCTGGTGGTGCCGCCGCCCAGCATGAGCCCCGCACCGGTAGACCCCAGCCTGACCACGGTGCGCTCCGGCGACCGGGGCGAAAACGTGCGCACCTTGCAGCGCAGACTGATTGAACTTGGGTACCTGGAGGGTACTGCCGATGGCATTTTCGGCCGCAACACCAAGCGGGCGGTGGAGCGTTTCCAGAACTATAACAACCTGACGGTGGACGGCATTGCTGGCCGCAACACCCTGAACAAGCTGTACAACGACCCCAAGGTTGTCCTGGCCCCGGTGGATGTACGCCCCGTCACGGCAGCGCCCCAGACCGCCACGCCCCGGCCCATTGCCACCGCCATGGTGCCCATAACCTATGTAGACGAAAAGAGCAAGGTGCTGCATCAGGAAACCCTGCTGTTCCAAGAGGGCAGCACCACCATCAAGGCGGATGACACCAAGGCCCCCACAGGCTACACCTTAACCAGCGCCAGGGAAGCCAAGGTTGTGGTCGACCAGCAAGGCAGGGCAACCCCTGCTTCCATCAGCTTTGTCTACAAGGCACCCCCTGTGGTGACCGCCGCACCGGTGGTAACGGAAAAGCCCACCGAAGCGCCAACAACGAAGCCTACTACAGAGCCGACAACAGAACCCACGACAGAACCCACGACAGA
>CAYFSQ010000002.1:0-53133 GCA_964345895.1 uncultured Oscillospiraceae bacterium | reverse complement strand
ACAGAGCCGACAACAGAACCCACGACAGAACCCACGACAGAACCCACGACAGAACCCACGACAGAACCCACGACAGAACCCACAACAGAGCCGACAACGGAACCGACGACGGAGCCGACAACGGAACCGACGACGGAGCCGACAACGGAGCCGACAACGGAGCCGACAACGGAACCGACAACGGAGCCCACGACGGAACCCACCACCAAACCCACCCCTGTGCCCTATGTGCTGCCCTCGCCCGTGGAAGGTGCAACCGTTGGCGATCACGCCGTGTACACCGGTGCGGGTGATACCACCTATGCCATGGCGGACAGCCCCCAGGTTGCTGATGGCATGATCATCAGCTGGTACGGTTCTGCAGGCGATTGGGCCATGGTTGGTTATGATGTAAGCGGCAGTACCCGGGTGGGCTACATCCCCCTGAGTGCCAAGCCGGACAATGTAACCCTGACAGCCCTACAGCTGATCAACAGCCAGGTGGTTCTGGGCGCTGATGCTGCGCTGACCGACACCATCAAGGGCACCCCCGGTACCATGGCCAATCTGACCAGCGGCGCCACCGTTACCCTGCTGGGCAGCATCGGCGAAAATGCCTATGTGGAAACCACCGTGGACGGCAAAGCAGCCCGGGGCTTCATCCCCATGAGCGCCTTGAGCGTCTCTCCGTAAACACCTTTAGAAAATGAACATGTAAAAGAATATCACACCATGCAATCCGCCTCTGTGGGGCGGATTGCGTTTTATGGCCTGCCCCTGTACAATGGGATGAACAACACCGTTCTAATCTTTTTCTAATGTTCTTCCTCTCTGGGTTTAATGCGGCTTTGGTAGCATCAGGGTGGAAAAGGGAAATGCCCTGACGGGAGGTTTGTATGGATCATTTTGAAATGGTAGAGAAGCTGCGTTCCAAGGTGAACGTCAGCTATGAAGAGGCCAAGGCCGCCTTGGAAGCCAGCGACTGGGATCTGCTGGATGCTTTGGTTTACCTGGAAAACAGGGGCAAGGTGCACCCGGGAGAGGAAGCCCGCTACACCACCAGGCAGGAACCCCGCCCCGAGCCAGCGCCCTACAGCGAAAAGGAGCAGGTAAAGGGCGTGCTGGAAAGGCTGCTAAGCAGCCTGCGGGAGCTGATTTACAAGGGCAACAAGACCTACCTGGTCTTTTCTTACCGGGGCAAAACCTATTTGGAACTGCCCCTGACCCTGGTGGCCCTGCTGCTGATTATCAACTTTGTGTTTGTCGGCGTTGTGCTGGTGGTGGGCATGTTTGGAGGCCTGCGCTACAGCATACGGGGCGATCATGTCAGCGACAGCGTGCACCGGATGATGGACAAGGCCCAGGATGCGGTGGACAGCATCAAGTCCGGCGTTCAGGACAAAAAGAAGGAATAAAACAAGCGCTCAGCGCGGGACAGAAGGGAAACAATGCAAAAAATCCTGCTGGTAGAAGATGAAGAGAAGATTGCCCGCTTTGTGGAGCTGGAGCTGACCCACGAGGGGTATGAAGTGTACAAGGCCATGGATGGGCGCACAGGGCTGACCATGGCGGAAAGCGGCGAGTATGACCTGGTGCTGCTGGACATCATGCTGCCCCAGCTCAACGGCCTGGAGGTGCTGCGCCGCCTGCGCAAAACCTCTGCCCTGCCCGTTATTATGCTGACAGCGAGGGACGCCGTTATGGACAAGGTAACGGGCCTTGATATGGGGGCGGATGACTACATCACCAAGCCCTTCTCCATCGAGGAACTTTTGGCCCGCATCCGCCTGGCGCTGCGCAAAAAGCAAGCTGCTGCCCTGCCCCTATTAACCTGCGGGCCGCTGAGCATGGACATCGCCCGGCACATGGTTACGGTGGACAGCGAGAATGTAGACTTAACAGGGCGGGAGTTTTCTCTTTTACAGATTTTAATGGAGAACCAATCCATCGTGCTCAGCCGCGACACCCTGATGGAAAGGGTGTGGGGGTATGACTATGTGGGCGAAACCAATATTGTGGACGTATACATCCGGTATTTGCGCGCCAAGATAGATGACCGCTTTAACGTCAAGCTGATTCATACCGTACGGGGGGTGGGCTACACCCTCAAGCAGGAGATGGCATAATGGAAAGCAGGCGCATGACCTCCATCGCCCGGCGCATCAACCGCCACTTTGTCTGGCGGCTGTTCTGGGTGTTGTTCTGGGTTGATGTGCTGTTGATTGCCCTGTCCTTAGGGCTCTGGGTCATGCAAACGGAGCAAAATAACCTGGGCAGCGTACTGAATACCGCCATAGGCCGCAGGGTGCTGTGGGACGACCAGGGGGGCTCTTTCTTCAGCACCCTGGGGACGGTGCAGTACCTGCTGACCCCTGCCCACGGCGATGTGCTGACCATTCAGGCAGGGGTGTTTTTGCAATCCCTCTACCGCCTGGTGCTGATATTGGGTATCATCGAGGTCTTTATCCTTTTCAGCCATTTTCTCTCCAACCGCAAGCAGACAGCCCATATCCTCTTTCCCCTGACCAGGATGGCTGAAACGGCAGAGCAGCTAAGCCAAGCCCCCTTTGACGAGCAGAAGTTCCACGATTTGGAAAACGCCATCGAAGCCCTCAGCGCCACGGCTCCCGATGCCCGGCTACACACAGGCGACAGGGAACTGCTGGGCCTGGAAACAGCCGTCAATAACCTTTTGGGCCGCATGCACGACAGCTACCGGCAGCAGATTCGCTTTGTCTCCGACGCCTCCCACGAGCTGCGCACCCCCATCTCCGTCATCCAGGGCTATGCCGATATGCTGGCCCGCTGGGGCACCCAGGATGAAAAGGTGCTGAAGGAAAGCATTACAGCCATACGGGATGAATCCCAGCACATGCAAAAGATGGTGGAGCAGCTTTTGTTCCTTGCACGGGGCGACGCAGGGCGCAACCAGCTGACCATGGCCAGGGTGGATTTAGCCGATATGATGCGGGACGTACACGAAGAGTACGACATGATTAACCCTGCCCACCGCTGGCAATTGCAGGCGGAAGAGCATGTGCTGGCCCTGGGCGACCTGGCCATGCTGAAACAGACCGCTCGCATCCTGGCAGACAACGCCGCCAAGTACTCCAGGGAGGGGGAAGCCATCACCCTGCGTGCCTTCTACACCGACAAGGGGCAGCCCTGCATCAGCGTGCAGGATAACGGCAACGGCATCCAGTCCAAGGATATCCCCCATATCTTTGAGCGCTTTTACCGCTCCGACCCTGCCCGCACCCGCAACACCGGCGGCACGGGGCTGGGGCTATCCATCGCCAAGTGGATTGTGGACCGCCACGAAGGGTACTTTAACGTGATCTCCCGGGAGGGGCTGGGCACCCGCATTGAAGTGGTGCTGCCAAAGTTTAAAGAAGAAGCAACCCCCGGCAGCGACAATGTCATTGCGCTGGAAGTCGCCAAAGGGCCGGGGGCCCTGGCCGCCGGCAAGTAAAACAAGAGGAAAAGCGCATAAATAATCTTTATGTTTCCGAAAAGCATGTGCTATCCGGAAATTTTTTTGCATTTTTTCATAAATTTTGATTGACACAGGGCACAACTGTGTATATACTGAGGGCGAATTGAAAACGTTTCCGATAACGTTCCCATACCCTGGAAAACCCGGTGCTCCGGTATCCCTGATTCCCCCAACGCATCATCCGGCCGCGTGCCGCATGAATATAAAAGGAGGTTCTCTTTATGAAGAAACTATTGTCCCTCGCGCTGGCGCTTTGCCTCATTCTGTCTGTAGGCTCTGCCCTGGCAGAAAACGTTACCCTGAAAGTCTGGGGTTCCCAGGATGATCAGGCCATGCTGCAGGAAATGACGGATGCCTTCAAGGCCGCCAACCCCGACAAAACCTACGACATCACCTTTGGCGTCGTGGGCGAGCCCGACGCCAAGACCAAGTACCTGGAAGACCCGGAAGCGGCCGCCGACGTGTTTGCTTTCGCCAACGACCAGCTGTACGATCTGCTGAGCGCCGATGCCCTGTACGAAGTAACCCTGAACAAGGATGAAATTGTCGCCGCCAACGTGGCCGGCGCCATCGAAGCCGCTTCCTCGGGCGACCACCTGTACGCCTACCCCATGACCGCCGACAACGGCTACTTCCTGTACTATGACAAGTCTGTCATCTCCGATGAGCAGGTCAAAACCCTGGACGGCATCCTGGAAGCCGCCAAAGCCGCCGACAAGAAGTTCTTCATGGACGTATCCAACGGCTGGTACATCGCTTCCTTCTTCCTGGCCGGCGGCAAGCTGGGCCTGGACGAGAATGGCAAGCAAACCTGCGACTTTAACAACGAAGCAGGCGTCGCCGCTGGCGAAGCCATCAAAGCCCTCACCGCCCACGAAGCCTTCCTGACCGGTGATGACGCCATCCTGACCGGCGGCATGGGCGACACCATTGCAGCCGGCGTGTCCGGCACCTGGAACGCCGACGCCATCAAGGAAAAACTGGGCGACAACTACGCCGCCACCAAGCTGCCCACCTATACCGCCAACGGCGAACAGGTGCAGATGGGTTCCTTCGCCGGCTTCAAACTGGTGGGTGTCAACACCATGACCATGTTCCCCGAAGATGCCATGGCCCTGGCCCAGTGGCTGACCAACGAAGAGAACCAGCTGAAGCGCTTTGAAATGCGCGCCATGGGTCCCTCCAACATCAAGGTGTCCGAGAGTGACGCCGTCCAGGCCAACGAAGCCCTGGCCGCCCTCGCCCTGCAGGCACAGTTCGCCGTCAGCCAGAAAGACGTGCTGGGCAACTACTGGTCCCCCGCGGAAGCCTTTGGCACCACCATGGAAGCCAAGGACTACACCAAGGATGTCAAGACCCTGCTGGACGAAATGGTCGCTCAGATTACCCAGTAACACAAAATTATCCCAGGGAACAGCCCCACAAGGGCTGTTCCCTCAAACTATTAAAAACCCCCCGAGTCTTTCGAGGGGAGGTGTAGGAGGGGGCACCCCTCCTACTGTAATCCGCGTCAGCGACATGCGCGGTGACGCGGAAAGCCTTGCGTAGCAAGGGTTACATCGCCCTCCGCCGCCCAGGAGCGCAGCGAGAGGCGGAGGGCCCAATCGTTCCCTATCGGCGAAAAAGTGTCCGAAGGACCTTTTTTGACGCACGAGGGAACAGCCCCACAAGGGCTGTTCCCTTCTACTTATATAAGGAGGTGTCCGCGCTTGTCTGGAATCACCATCAAACAAGAAGGAAAAGGCCTGGAGAAAAAGCAAAACGGGCTGAAGGAGCTTGCGCATATCTGGCGGCAGGGAGATACCGCCACCAGGACAAGCTTCCTGGTGATGGGCTTTGGTTGCATCAAGCGCAAACAGTTCATCAAGGGGCTTTTATTTTTTGCGGCCCAGGTGATGTATTTCCTGTACCTCATCGGGTTCGCCTGGCAGTATCTGAGCAAGGCGGGCACCCTGGGCACAGCGGCCATGCGCCGGGAGTGGAGCGAGGCGCGGCAGATTTATGTGCGCACCCCAGGGGATAACTCCATGCTGATATTGCTCTTTAGCGTGATGACGGTTTTATTGACAATTGCCTTCATCATGCTGTGGCGTGCCAATGTCCGCGCCTGCTACAAGGCGCAAACCAATGCGCAAAAGGGCATCAAGCAGCCCACCTTCATGGAGGACATCAAGTCCCTGCTGGATGAAAAATACCATGTTTCCCTCCTGACGCTGCCCACTTTGATGGTGGTAGCCTTTACCGTGCTGCCCATCATATTCATGGTGCTGATTGCCTTTACCAATTTTGACGCAGACCACCAGCCCCCCGGCAAGCTGTTTGGCTGGGTGGGGCTGCAGAACTTCACCGATGTATTCTGGAGTGACCCCTTGAAGGCAGGCACCTTCGGCAAGATTTTAGGGTGGACCTTAGTCTGGGCCGTTTTTGCCACCTTTACCAACTACCTCTTTGGCATGATTGTGGCGCTGATGATCAACAAAAAAGGGGTGCGGCTGAAGAAAATGTGGCGCACCATCTTCGTGATCACCATTGCAGTGCCGCAGTTTGTCAGCCTCATGCTGATGAGCCAGATCCTCCACGACCAGGGGCCGCTGAACATGCTGCTGAAAAAGTGGGGCTTCATCAGCCAGAACATTCCCTTTTTAACCAATGCAACCTATGCCCGCATCACGGTCATCCTGGTGAATATCTGGGTGGGCATCCCCTATACCATGCTGATTACGTCGGGTATTCTAATGAACATCCCGGCTGATTTATACGAGAGCGCCAGCATTGACGGCGCCTCCCCTGTGCGTATGTTTATCTCCATCACCCTGCCCTACATGCTGTTTGTCACCACCCCCTACCTGATTACAGCCTTTGTGGGCAACATCAACAACTTTAACGTAATTTTTCTCTTAACCAAGGGCGGCCCCCTGGTGACGGACTACTACCAGGCCGGCAAGACCGACCTGCTGGTTACCTGGCTGTACAAGCTGACGGTGGATAAGCAGAACTACTCCCTGGCCTCCACCATTGGCATCTTTGTATTCCTCATCTGCGCCAGCTTGTCGCTGGTGGTGTATAACCTGTCCGGCTCTTCCAGGAAGGAGGAAGAATTCCAATGAAAAAGAAACAATCCCTCCACCTTAACCTGATTCGTCTGACCCATATCGCCACCTTGCTGATGGTGCTGACGCTGCTGCTGCCTTGGCTAAACACCGTGCAAGCAGAAGGCGTGAAAGCCTACACCGGCTGGCAGCTGCTGCTGGAAACGCCCCTTTTACGCCTTGCGCCTTTTGTTGCAATGGCGGTCATCGCCATGGCGCTGGCGTCCTTTTCCACCCTGCGGCCAAGCAAAGCCTTGCTTATTGGCGTGGCTGCCGCCCTGTCGCTGAGCATTATCACCGGCATCTACGCCGTGCTGACCGCCAAGGAGAGCGCCGATGCCACGGGGCTGCTTACCCAGCCCTTCATGATCAGGGACATTGGCCTTGGGCTGTGGCTGTGCCTCATCCTGGCTGTCATCGGCCTGTTCCTGTGCCTGTCCGCCATGCGGGAGCCGACGGAGTACATCATCCTGACGGTGATGGCCTCGGTGTGGCTGCTGCCCATCATCTGGCTGGTGCTGACGGCCTTCCGGCAGGAGCCCGGCGCCTACACCACCTACCTGCTGCCCAAGAACTACACTGCCGACAACTTTACCCGCCTGTTTACAGAAACCAGCCAGTTTAACTTCCCCCGCTGGTACATGAACACGCTGCTTGTCGCCATCCTAACCTGCGGGCTGACCACCATGATGGTGCTGATGATTTCCTACACCTTCAGCCGTCTGCGCTTCCCCGCCCGCAAAACCCTGATGAACATCGGGCTGATTCTGGGCATGTTCCCCGGCTTTATGAGCATGATTGCCGTATATCACATCCTCAAAGCCATCGGCCTTGCCAAGTCGCTGATATCCCTGGTGCTGGTGTATTCTGCCGGGGGTGCCATGGGCTACTTTGTGGCCAAAGGCTTCTTTGATACCATTCCCCGCTCCCTGGATGAGGCGGCCACCATTGACGGCGCCAGCAAGAACACGGTGTTCTGGAAAATCATCCTCCCTTCCTCCCAGCCCATCCTTGTGTACACCGCCATCACCGCCTTTATTGCCCCCTGGGTGGACTTTATCTTTGTGTCCGTCATCATGAAGGACGACTACCAGAACTATACGGTGGCCCTGGGGCTGTACAAAATGCTGGAGCGGGAGCATATCTACGAGTACTTCACCCGCTTTTGTGCGGGGGCGGTGCTGGTGGCCATTCCCATCACCCTGCTGTTTATCAAGATACAGAAATTCTACGTGGAGGGCGTCACCGGCGGCGCGGTGAAGGGCTGATGAAAAAAGTCCTCTCGCTGCTGCTTGTCCTGCTCTTATTGCCCCTGCCTGCCCCGGCGCTGGAAGGCGTGGTGTACGAAATATTCGTCGCCTCCTTTCAGGATGCAGACGGCGACGGCATGGGAGACTTAAAGGGCATTGAGGAAAAGCTGCCCTACATCCAAACCCTGCACCCCAAAGCCCTGTGGCTGATGCCCATCCACCCCTCCCCCTCCTACCATAAGTACGATGTAGTGGATTACTTCGGCATCGACCCAGCCTACGGCACCCTGGAGGACTTTGACAATTTGGCTGCTGCCTGTAAAAAAGAAGGCATCGGGCTGATCCTGGACCTGGTGCTCAACCACTCGTCCAGCGAGCATCCCTGGTTTCTGTCGGCACAAAAAAGCCTGAACATCCCCCCCTGCGGCCAGGAGGTATGCCCTCATCATGAAGGATGCCGGCAACACAACAAGTATGTAGGGTACTACCTGTTTTCTGAAGGGTCGGGCAAGCATCCCGTTCCCCATGCGGAGGGCTGGTACTACCACAGCAACTTTGGCTACCACATGCCGGACCTGAACCTGGATAACCCCGCCCTGCAGGAAGACATTGCCGCCATTGCCCGTTTCTGGCTGGACAGGGGGGTGAAGGGCTTCCGGCTGGATGCCGTCATCCACTTTTACGAGCAGCACGGGGAAAAGAACGCCGCCTTCCTTAATTGGTTCAACAGCATGGTGAAGGCTCATACCCCCGATGCCTACATCGTGGCAGAGGCCTGGAGCGACCAGGGCACCATCATGAAATTGTACCAAAGCGGCATCGACAGCCTGTTTGATTTTCCTGTTTCCGGCGCTGACGGCAGCATCGTCAAAGCCCTGCGCGCAAAGGACGGGGAAACCTTGGCCAAAACCCTGGCCCAAAACAACCAAAGTTTGAAGCAAGCCCACCCCCAGGCACAGAATGCCCCCTTCCTTGGCAACCACGACATGGGGCGCATTGCCGGTGTGCTGCGCAGAGACATAACCAATCTTAAGCTGGCTGCCGCCCTGTACCTGCTGCAACCCGGCGTGCCCTTTATCTACTACGGCGAGGAAGTGGGCATGACAGGCTCTGGGCGGGATGAAAACAAGCGCCTGCCCATGCTGTGGCAGGGGGATGGACAGGGCCTGACCCTGCCCCCTGAAGGCGCAGACCAGCCCCAGCGTCAAACCCTGGGGGTGAAGGAGCAGGAGAGTGATCCTGCGTCGCTGCTGTCCTTCTACCGCGCCCTGCTGAGCGCCCGGGAAAAGTGCCCCGAAATGAGCCGGGGCACCATGGAAGCCCTGCCCCTTCAGCACAAGGCCATCGCTGCCTACACCATTAAGGATGAAGCGGGTGCTTGCACAGTGCTGCATAACCTGGGGGATGACACGATTTCCCTTGACATCCTATGGCCCGGCACACTATTATTTGCCAGTAACAATGAGCATGGCACCCCCATGCAGCAGGGCAACACCCTGCTGCTTCCCCCCAAGACAAGTTGCACCTTCAAATGAAAGGACCGATTATGCGTCAAAGCGGCATTCTTCTCCACCTGACTTCCCTTCCCTCCCCTGGCGGCATCGGCACGCTGGGCAAGGAGGCCTATGCGTTTGTGGATTTTTTAGTCGAGTCAGGCATGAGCATCTGGCAGGTGCTGCCCATCTCCCCCACCGGGTTTGGGGATTCCCCCTATCAGAGCGTATCCACCTTTGCAGGCAACCCCCTGTTAATCGACCTGCCCACCTTAATCAAGGAAGGGCTGATGCCCAAGGTGCCCCTGAAAACCTTCGGCGATACACCCGATTCGGTGGAATACGGCGATCTTGTTGCGGGCAAAACCCTGCTGCTAAAGCAAGCCTTTGCATACTCCCGCGAAAAAATCCAGAAGGAGCTGTACATTTTCCGCCGCAGGCAGCCCTGGGTGAAAGACTATGCCCTCTTTAGCGCCATCAAAGAGCATTTCAACCTGATCAGCTGGATGGATTGGCCCGATGAAGATGTCCGCATGCGCAAGCGGGCTGCCCTGAAGCATTATGAAGAGCTGCTGGAAGACACCATTGCCTACTACACCTTTGTGCAGTACCTGTTCTTCAAGCAGTGGTTTGCGCTGAAGAAGTACGCCAACCAGCGGGGGGTTAAGCTCTTTGGCGACATGCCCATCTACACGGCGGAAGACTCTGCCGATGTGTGGAAAAACCCCAAGGTGTTCCAGCTGGATTTGAAGCACCGCCCCCTGCGGGTGGCAGGGGTGCCGCCGGACTACTTTTCCAGCGACGGCCAGCGCTGGGGCAACCCCCTGTATGACTGGAAGTACTTAAAGGAAACAGGCTACAAGTGGTGGCTGAAGCGTTTGAAGGCCATGGGCGAAATATACGACATGGTGCGGGTGGATCACTTCATCGGCTTTGCCAACTACTACTCCATTCCCGCCAAGGAGAAAACCGCCCGCAACGGCGTGTGGAAGCTGGGCCCTGGTAAAAACTTTTTCCGCGTGGTGAAGAAAGAACTGCCCCACCTGCAGATTGTTGCCGAAGACCTGGGCGCTGTAACCGACAAGGTGGTCAGCCTGCTGGAGTTTTGCGGATATCCAGGAATGAAAGTGCTGTCCTTCGCCTTTTCCGGCAACCCTGCCGACCCCCACCTGCCCCAGAACTATCACGAGAACAGCGTGGTGTACACCGGCACCCATGACAACTCCACGGTGATGGGCTGGCTGAAGGGGGCATCGGAGAGAGACAGGCACATGGCCTTTAAAATCCTGGGCATTACTGAGCAGGACAACTTTGCAAAGGCCATGGTGCGTGCCGCCATGCTCAGCGGTGCGGACACCTGCGTGCTGCCCATGCAGGACATCCTGGAGCTGCCCGACAGTGCCCGCATGAACATCCCCAGCACCATCGGCGGCATCAACTGGCGGTGGCGCATGCTGGAAGGCCAGGCTGATACCAAACTGGCAGGGCGGCTGAAGAGCCTGAACATCCTGGCAGGGCGCGGCATGATGAACCCCGAAAACAGTACAAAATAACAGCGTATTCCCTCCCTCGCCCCTTGGGCGGGGGATTTTTTCATGGGCTGCCTGGTGGGAGTACCTTCCCAAAGCCTCTGCATTAGCGGGCGAAAGACCCATAGATTGTTACAATTCAACCCCTTTGTTTTCCTTGCCATCTTTCTGAAAGCATGCTATACTTCCTTTAGTTTCAGAAAGTATGGACATAGTGACGGAGCCAGTGCAGGCTTCCGCCGCTATTTTTTTGAAACAAACACGTAAAGGGGGGAATTGCTTGGTATTTTCATCGCCAGTATTTCTGTTTATCTTCCTGCCATTGGTCCTGATTGTCTACTACAACCCCTTCTTCAAGGGCAGGGCTTTCAGAAATTATACACTGCTGCTGTTCAGCCTGGGCTTTTACGCCTGGGGGGAACCCATCTTTGTGTTCGTCATGATGCTGAGCATCTTCATCAACTGGTTCTTCGCCCTGCTGCTGGACAAGCAGGAGGATATCAAGAAGCGCCGTTTCTGGCTGTTTTTCCCCATCGCCTTTGACGTAGGGCTGATTTTTGTTTTCAAGTACCTGAGCTTTGCCGCCAGGGTGCTGGGGCCGCTGGTGAACAAACCCGGCATCCAGCTGAACATCGCCCTGCCCATTGGCATCTCCTTTTTCACCTTCCAGATTATGTCCTACATGTTTGATGTATACAGAAAAACCGCCCCGGCACAGAAGAATGTGCTGAACGTGGGGCTGTATATCTCCCTCTTCCCCCAGCTGATTGCCGGGCCCATCGTGCGCTACGAGACGGTGGCCCACGAAATCCTCCACCGGGAGGAAAATGCCAGGGACTTTACCGAAGGGGTCACCCGCTTCATCTTTGGTCTGGGCAAAAAGGTGCTGCTGGCTAACTATGTGGGGTTGATTGCCGACAACATCTTCAGCCTGACCACCCAGCTGTCCGTCGCCACCGCCTGGATGGGGACGATTGCCTACGCCCTGCAGATTTACTTTGATTTTTCCGGCTATTCTGACATGGCCATCGGCCTGGGCCACATGTTTGGTTTCCACTTTCTGGAAAACTTCAATTTCCCCTACATTTCCCGCTCCGCCACGGAGTTCTGGCGCAGGTGGCATATTTCCCTGGGCAGCTGGTTCCGCGACTATGTGTACATCCCCATGGGTGGCAACCGCAAAGGCCGCGCCCGGTGGATTGTAAACCTGTTCACCGTGTGGTTTTTAACGGGCCTATGGCACGGCGCAGGGTGGAGCTTTATCGCCTGGGGCATGTTCTACTTTGTCATCCTGCTGTTTGAAAAAATCACCAAGCTGCCGGAAAAGCTGGGGCCCTTTGCCCATGTGTATGCCTTGCTGATTATCATGGTCGGCTGGGTGCTGTTTCGGGCAGAGACCCTTGGCAAGGCTCTGCAGCACCTGAAGTACATGGCGGGGATGAATACTTCCCTGCTGGACACCAACTTCTGGTACTACCTGGGCAATGCAAAAAGCGTGCCCTTCATCGCCATGCTGTGCTGCCTACCCATTACCCGCTGGATCAGGGACTCCTTCCTGCCAAAGCACAACCTGACCCAAAGCCCCCTGGCTGCTGCCCTGAACATTGGCCGCTCTGTCATCATGGTTGTTGTGTTTGTCCTGTCCCTGCTGGTCAGCGTCAACTCCAGCTACAACCCCTTTATCTACTTTAACTTTTAAGGAGGGCGGATGATGAACCGTATCGATAGAATTCATGCCTTATTAACCCGCCTGATGATGCTGATCCTCGTGCTGTTCATGGCACTTACCGGCATACGCTTTGGCACCCGGGCCCTTCTGATCGACCGCCTGGGGATGGATAATGCTTTTACCCGCCTTGTAATGTGGGATAACCAGCAATTGGCAGTGCCCGGCTCCCTGCCCGACCCCTCCCAGGCGACCCCGGAATGGTGGGAGCGTTACCCCTTCACTGTGCCCACGGGGCAAAACTCCCCCTTTGCCAAGCAGCTACAATGGATGCACACCCTGCAGGAGCGCATAAAGAAACTGTCGGGCAAGGCCGCCACCATGGTGGAACTGTACACCAACGAGCACCTGATGTTCCGCCAGACAATGATGGAAGGTGCCAACCACTACAACCGCCTGATGGGCTGGAACCTGGCCGGCTATGCTGAATACAACAATGTTATCGACCTGCGGGGCGGTTACCTGACCACCTTTAACAGCTGGTTTGACGTAAGTGAAAATGCTGCCGCCGTGGCAGACTTTGAACAGTACCTGCAGAGCAAAGAGATTCCCCTGCTCTTTGTGCAGCTGCCCAATAAAATCAGCCGCTTGCAGGAAGGATTCAATGGCTTCGTCGACTACTACAACGACAACGCCAACCGCCTGGTAAGCGGCATGCGGGACAAGGGTGTACCCGTGCTGGACTTGCGCGAGCAGGTGGAAAAACAGGGGCTGAATCATGAGGACTTGTTCTTCAACACCGACCACCACTGGCTGCCCCAGACCGGGCTATGGGCAGCGGGGGAAATCTCTCGGGAATTAAATGAAAACTACGGCTATGCCATTGATTTGTCTTTACTCGATCAGGAAAACTATAACTACACCCTGTATGAGGATTTTTTCCTCGGTACCCTGGGCAAGAAAGTAACCCTGGCCCGGGCCAAACCTGATGATTTTACCTTGATGCACCCCAAGTTCCCCACCAAGCTGCACCTGCAGATCCCCTCCTTTCAGCTGGACTTAACCGGGGATTTTGACATCATCTACGACAAAGCGCCCCTTAAACAGAAGGACTACTACCACTCCGACCCCTATGGCGCTTATCTGCACTCCACCTCGGGCATGCCTGCCATTGTCAACCTGGATAACCTGCTGATGCCTGCAGAGGGCAAAAGGGTGCTGGTGCTGGGCGACTCCTTCAGCTATACCATTGTCCCCTTCTTAGGGCTGGGGCTGGAGGGGGTCGACTTCCTTGACCTGCGGGTCTTTAACGGCAGTCTGAAGGGGTACCTGGAGGAAAATAACTATGACCTGGTGGTGCTGAGCTACTCTTCCCTGTATAAGGTGGAGTATGATTCCCACAGCAGCATGTACGACTTCAGGTAGTGAAGCGCTGCATACAATCCCCTTATGAATAACCATCTATCGCCCGGCGGATTTCCCCCGGGCGATATGCTTGCAAAAGGATAGCTTTCTGTAACCCTCCTTTGCCCCTTCTGCTATATTGATTCTACCTTCAGGTTTTGGTATAATTCCCACAGTTATGAAAGAGGTGATGCCTGTGAATCTAAAAACATTGGTCACCAAGCAAAAGATGATGCGGATCGTCCTGCTGGCCCTGCTGCCCGTCGCCCTGATGTCGGTCTATCTCTTTGGGTGGCGGCATATGGTGATGGGGCTGGTGGTAGCACTGGCCGGCACCATTGCAGAATACCTGGTGATGCGCACCATCAACAAGGAAAAAACCAAGGTCAGCGAGGCAGTTTTTGTTACCGCAGCGCTGCTGACCCTCAGCCTGCCGCCGGAAACCCCCATGTGGATTGCAGTGGTGGGCATGGTGTTTGGCATTGTGTTTGGCAAAGCAGCCTTTGGCGGCTATGGCCGCAACATCTTTAACCCGGCCCTGGTGGGGCGCTGCTTTATCTACATCGCCTTTCCTGCCCAGATGACCATGCAGTGGGCCCAACCCTATATGGGGCTGCCCGGCGGCTTTGCCCGGTGGCTGCCCCAGGCCGCAGCGGATGTTACAGCCTCTGTCACCCCCATTATATCCCTCAGCAGCGGCAGCCCTGCTGCTTCCTATGGCAATTTGTTCCTGGGCACGGTGGCAGGCAGCCTGGGCGAAACCAGCGCATTGCTGATTTTGCTGGGCGGCATCTACCTGGTGTATAAAAAGGTGGCCTCCTGGCAGATTATGGTGTCCACCATAGGCAGCGCGGGCATCCTGTCCGCTGCTCTGTACCTGTTTGGCGTCACCGCCGTTGATCCGCTGTTTACCCTGCTGTCCGGCGGGCTGATGTTCGGCGCTATCTTTATGGCCACCGACCCCGTATCCGCCCCCCGGGACAAAACCACCCAGTGGCTCTACGGTGTGTTGATTGGCGTTATCACCGTCATCATCCGCACCTTCTCCCTCTTTACTGAGGGGATGATGTTCGCCATCCTGATTGTTAACGCATTAACACCCCTGATGGAAATGCAGGTAAAGCAATGGAAAGCGAAAACTGCAAGGAAGGAGGCCACGGCATGAAAAAAGGGCATGTGTATACCTTTGTGTTCATGGTGGTGCTGACCGCCTTGCTGATTTTCATCCTGGCCCTTAGCTATGAGGGCTTTAAGCCTGCCATCGCCGGCAACGCGCAGCTGCGCAACCAGCGGGCGGTGCTGTATGTGTTCGATTTGGAAAAGGACCTTTCTGACCAGCAGGTGCGGGACACTTTTCAGCAGGTGATTGAGCAACAAAGCGTCAAGGGCGTGGAAGGCTATGCCCTGAAGCAAGATGGCGAAATTACTGGCTATGCCCTGCCCTTTGAAGGGGCGGCGCTGTGGGGCAGCATCAGCGGATACCTGGGGGTTACAGCAGATATGTCACAAACCACAGGGCTGGTGTTTACCAAGCAGAGCGAAACCCCCGGCCTGGGCGGCCGCATCGACGAGCTGGTCTTCCGGGAGCAGTTCAGAGGCCTGCCCCTTAAAAAGGACCAGCCCCTCAAGTACGGCACCCAGGAAGGATACACCCTGGACGCCATCACCGGTGCGACCCAGACCTCCACAGCGGTGCTGAAAACCCTCAACAACATGACGGATCAAGTCATCTTTAACGGGGAGGTGGAATAAATGGCCAAGTCCTGTCAGGTCTGCGACATTGCCAAGACCCAGGTGGTGAAGGAAAACCAGGTGCTGCGGCAGGTGCTGGGCATCTGCTCTTCCCTGGCGGTCACCAACTCGCTGAACAACTCCCTGGTCATGGGCTTAGGGCTCAGCTTTGTTACGGCGCTGTCCAGCTGCACCCTATCCGCCATGCGGGACATCATTCCCCACCGGGTGCGCATGCTGGTGCAGACCCTGGTTATCGCGGTATATGTTATCTTTGTGGATTTGTTCTTGCAGGCGTACCTGCCCGACATTTCCAAGCAGCTGGGGCCCTACGTGGGGTTGATTATCACCAACTGCATCATCATGGGCCGCGCCGAAGCCTTTGCCCAGAAGAACCCGCCCATCCCGGCGTTGTTTGACGGCCTGTTCGCCGGCCTTGGCTACACCGCCGTGCTGCTGTTCATTTCCCTCATCCGCGAAGTGCTGGGCTTTGGCACCATCTTCGGCATGAATGTCAACTTCATGGGCTTTACCACCTGGACCATCATGATCATGCCCCCCGCCGCCTTCTTCATCATCGGCTCCATGATCTGGTTCCTCAACGCCAGGGGGCTTAAAAAAAGTGCCCCCAAGGCCAAGTAAGGAGGACGTATGTCACAGATTAACCCGATTATCATCTTCTTCGCCTCCATCATCACCAGCAATATGGTGCTGTCCAATTTCCTGGGCATGTGCTCCTACCTGTCGGTGTCCAGCGAATATAAGACGGCCACAGGCCTTGGCATGGCCGTCACGCTGGTATTGGTGATTACCACGGCCCTTAACTGGGTGGTATACCACTATGTAATTTTGCCCCTTGACATCATCTATCTGCAGTACATTATCTTCATCATGGTGATTGCCGCCCTGGTGCAGATATTGGAAATGGGCATGGACCGGTACATGCCGGACTTGCATGCCAAGCTGGGCATCTTCCTACCGCTGATTACCGTTAACTGCGCCATCCTGGGCGTTACGCTGTTTATGGTTATCCGCAACTACACCTTTATCCAGTCGCTGCTGTACGGTCTGGGCAGCGGCCTGGGCTGGTGGCTGGCCATCAACATGCTGGCCGCCATACGGGAAAAGATGCAGAACGTCAAGCTGCCCCCCGGTATATCCGGCGCCGCCCTCAGCTTTATCATCACGGGCATCATGGCCATGGCTTTCATCGGCTTTTCCGGCATATTTACCATACAATAGGGAGGGACTATGGATTTTAACATCATCCTGAAAACCGTCGGCTCCCTGGTGGTTATCTCCGGGGCGCTGAGCATCATCATCTCCATCGCCGAAAAGGTGCTGAACAACTACGGCACCTGCGAACTGGACATCAACAACGGCAGTAAGACCCTCAGTGTGCAGGGCGGCGCATCGCTGCTGAGCACCCTGGCCAACGAAAAAATCTTCCTGCCCTCGGCCTGCGGCGGCAAGGCAACCTGCGGCCTGTGCAAGGTGCAGGTATTGGAAGGCGCAGGCCCCCTGCTGCCCACGGAAGAACCCTACCTAACCCCTGAGGAGCGCAATAACAACACCCGCCTGAGCTGCCAGATTAAAGTCAAGGGCAACATGAAGCTGGTAATCCCCGAGGAACTGTTCAACATCCGGGAGTTTATGTGCACGGTGGAATCCATCACCGATATGACCTACGACATCAAGCGCCTGCGGATGAAGCTGCCCGATGGCGAAAGCATTACCTTTAAAGCGGGGCAGTTTATGCAGTTTTACACCAAGCCCTACGGCAAGGTGAAGGAAGAGGTGTTCCGCGCCTACTCCATCTCCTCCAAGTCGTCGGAGCATGGGTACATTGAGCTGCTCATCCGCCTGGTGCCCGGGGGCATCTGCACCACCTATGTGCACACCACATTAAAGGAAGGCGACAAGGTGCGCCTGTCCGGCCCCTACGGCGATTTCTTCCTGCGCGGCGACTGTGAGGAACTGATCATGATTGCCGGCGGCTCAGGCTTGGCACCTATCCGGTCACTGGTATACGAGGTTATCGAGAAGGGCCTGCCCCATAAGATGCGCTTCTTCTTTGGCGCCAACAAGCTCAAGGATCTGTACTATATGGACGAGTTTGCTGAGATTGAGAAGGAGTACCCGCAGTTTACCTTCATCCCCTGCCTGGCCTTCCCCGATGAGGGCGACAACTGGACAGGCAGCACCGGCTTTGTAACGGTGGCGCTAGCCAACCAGGTGGACACAGGTGACAACAAGGAAGCCTACCTGTGCGGCAGCCCCGGCATGCTGGACGCCTGCATCAAGATACTCAAGCAAAAGGGCTTTACCGACGAAACCATCTTCTACGACAAGTTCTGATTGGAGGAAGCGGCATGAAAGAAAACCCCAAGGACACCGCACTGCGCAAGGACATGGCGGAAGGCCGCCTGGCCAGGGATGGGTTTCTGGGCGATGATCACCGCCCGCTCCTTGAGATTGTGGATGCTGATAGGGCTGTCCTGGACGCAATGGGCGTTACCCAAGAGCAGCTGGGGCAAAAAATGCGGGCGTTGATGGAAAAGGGCTTAACCGGCATGGGCATGGAGGTTGCTTCAGGTCATCTGCTGGTGAAAACAGAAGAGTACATGGGCCGCATGGGCTGCCCCTTTAAGGACGGCCACCGCGCCGCCAAGCGGAATACTACGCTGACGGATATCCAGAGCGGCAAGAGCCTGACATACAGCGACCTGAGCATCCACCTGATTGAGAAGCACGGCTTCTTCCAGGGCAAAGGCTCGCCCTACAGGATAGAGCCGGAAGAACTGATTGCATTTATAACGCAATAGCCCAATGTGGGGTTTCCAAAGGGAATCATTCCCGTCGTCGGGGCGCATTGCGCTTCCTACCCGGTAAACAAGTTTACCGGGAGCGTACGCTCCATGGCCCCTCCTCTCCATCGAAAGCAGGCTTTCGATGGGAAGGAGCCGTCCCGCAGCGGATGCCCCCGATGGGCTTGCCCGTCGGGAAAGCAGCGAAGGGCAGGTTGACGCGGCAGCGAAGCGAATTTTGCGGCAATCCCCACACACCAGCAAAGGAGGCTTACCATGGACATCAAGGGCTACTGCCCCGATTGCCAACTGCTAAGCGAAACCACCTGCGACCAATGCGGCGGCAGGCTACGGGAAGCTCACATCAATGATCCCGTGTTGCTGTGCAAAGCAGACATGATACGCGCTTCCATGCTGGAACCCCTGCTGACAGATGCAGGCATTCCCTATTCCAAGGTGGGCAAACTTGGTGCCGCCATGGTGATGCGGGCGGGTGGCTTCCTGGAAGAGTACTCTTTCTATGTGCCCTATGGCGCACTGGAGAAGGCTGAAGCGCTGCTCCCGGACTGGGAGAGAACAGAAGAGGAAACGCCGCCAGAGAATTAGCAACCTTTTTATTGGCAAAGGAAAAATCCCCATGCAATGTGAAAATGCATGGGGATTTTGCATGTACTTTAGCTAGCTTGATGCATTCCTTTGGGGCGGGCAGCAATTAACTGCAAAATGCGCTGTGCTGTTTTGCTACGTTTTAGAATGGGGCTTTGCCCCATACCCCACCCAAGGGGAATGATTCCCCTTGGGGAACCCGCAACAGGCAACAGGGTTAACCACCCTTGCCTATATCTTGCGTACCGAGCCGCCTTCCACAAACTGGGCGGGCAGCAGCACATGCTTGCCCTTTTGCCCCCGGATGGAGGCCGTCAGCAGCTCTACCGTAATCTCCGCAATCTCCCCCGCCGGCTGGCACAAAGTGGTCAGCGAGGGGGTACAGTACGCCGCCTGCTCGATGCCATCAAAGCCTATCAGCGATACATCCTCCGGCACCCGCAAACCATGGTCGTTCAGCGCCTTCATGGCCCCCATGGCAATAATATCCGAAATACAGAACACGGCGGTAAAATCCCGCCTGCGGTTTAACACCTTGCTCATCGCCTCATACGCGGCGGGCAATGTAAAGTCGCACTCCTCATACAATGTTTCGTCATAGGCAATACCATGCCTGCGCAAGCACTCCAGCACACCGTGCAGCCTTTGCCCGGTGGAGTTGGACTTGGGCGCAAAATACCCCAACAGCGCGATACGCTGGTGCCCCAGACCGATCAGCCGGTTGGCCGCCTTCTGCCCTGCCTCAAAATTATTGACACTGACGGAGGAAATATGCTCCCCCTTTAAAAACGCTGCCTCTATGGTGGCAAACACACAGGGGATTTCCAGCTTTTCAATCTCCTTCTCGTACCCGCCGGGGTTGGAGCCCAGGTACACAACCCCTGTCAGCTTTCTTTCCCTGTACAAGGCGCGCACGGTATCAAACTCATTGGCTTTTTCATCAATGATCTCAATCAAAAAACGGATGCCCGTCTTGCGGCCAATCGCCAGAATTCTTTCCGCCAGGTCGGTTAAAAACAGGTTGCGGCGGCCTTTTAACACCACCGCCGCAAAGTCCGTATGCCTTTGTTTCAGGTTCGCGGCATTGGCGTTGCGCACATAATGAAGCCTCTCCACCACGTCCATCACCCTTTGGCGGGTGGCCTCATCCACATCGGGACGGCAATTAAGCACCCTGGACACTGTGGAGATGCTGACCTGCGCTTCCTGCGCCACATCTCGAATGGTGACTATCCTCATGTTTCTCCTTCAGGGCATTCTGCCGGGAGGGAATGCTATGTAACATTTTTCCGGTAACGTTTCCAGAACAGTATATCCACGCTGCCACGGGCTGTCAAGCACAGGAATTGCCCTGCCTACCGCCGGATTTTTCCAATGTTCCTCCACACCTTGTAACGGGCGGTAATTTATGGTAAAATAATTCCCGTTATGACGGTTTAACGTTTGTTAGAAAATATATGAATACGGGGGATTGAATCATGGCAGACTATTTGAGCAAGGACATTCGGAACATTGCCCTCATGGGGCATGGCAGCGAAGGCAAAACAACCTTGATAGAGGCTATGCTCTTCGCTGCGGGACATATCGACCGCCAGGGCAAGGTAGAAGACGGCGGCACCGTAACCGACTTTGACGCAGAAGAGCACAAGCGCGGTATATCCATCAGCGCCGCTGTCGCGCCTGTCGAGTATCGGGAAACCAAGCTGAATGTCATTGATGTCCCCGGATATTTTGATTTTATCGGCGAAATGATGGGGCCCCTGCGGGTGGTGCAGACCGCCTGCATCGTGGTGAACGGCGTCAACGGCCTGTCCGTTGGCTCTGAAAAGGCCTGGGAATACGCCGAAAAGAACAATGTAGCCCGCATGTTCATCGTCAACCAGATGGACCGGGAAAACGCCAACTTTAAAAAGGTGCTAGACACCCTGCGGGAAAAATACGGCAACTCCGTCGTGCCGCTGATCATCCCCATCGGCTATGCCGCTGAGTTTAAGGGCGTGGTCAACGTGCTGGAAAACATGGCCTTTGAAGGCGCAGGCAAGGCCATGAAGGAAGTGCCCGTGCCCGAAGCCCTGGCCGGTGCCCTGCAGACCTATGTGGAAGAAATAACCGAAGCCGCCGCCGAAAACGACGACGAGCTGATTGAAAAATTCTTTGAGGAAGGCGTTCTCAGCCACGACGAAATCGTGCGGGGCTTCCTCAAGGGCATGCAGGCTGGCAAGATTGTGCCGGTGGTTGCCGTGTCCGCCACCACGGGCGTGGGCGTTGCCTCCATGATGCATGTGATGAAAAAGTACCTCAACAGCCCGGAGAACACCGTGATGAAGGGCATCAACCCCAAGGATGACAGCGAAGTAACCCGCGTTTGCAAGAACGACGAGCCCTTCTCCGCCTTCGTGTTCAAAACCATTGCCGACCCCTTTGTAGGCAAGCTGTCCCTTTTCCGCATTACCTCCGGCACCCTGACCCCCGCCACCCCGCTCTACAACCCCGCAAAGGAAAAAACCGAGAAGAGCGGCGGCCTGTTCATGCTGCGGGGCAAGAAGCAAGTAAACGTACAGCAGCTCAACGCCGGCGACATCGGCGCCCTGAGCAAGCTGCAGGTAACCAGCACCGGCGACACCCTGTGCGACCCCAACAACCCCGTGCGCTTTGACGCCCTCTCCTACCCCGCCCCCGGCTTCTCCAAGGCCGTGTTTGCCGGCAAGCAGGGTGATGAGGACAAGGTATTCTCCGGCCTTAACCGTTTGATGGAAGAAGATCCCTCCATCAAGGTAGAAAAGAACACCGAAACCACCGAAACCATCCTCTCCGGCCAGGGCGAACTGCACCTGGACGTGGTTACCAGCAAGCTGCTAAGCAAGTTTGGCGCCACCGCCGTCCTGCAGGATCCCCGCATCCCCTACCGTGAGACCATCCGCAAAACCGTCTCCTGCCAGGGCCGTCACAAGAAACAGACCGGCGGCCACGGCCAGTTCGGCGATGTGTGGATCGAGTTCTCCCCCATCGGCGACACCAATGTGGAGTTTGAGTTTGTTGACGCTGTTGTCGGCGGCGTGGTGCCCCGCAACTTTATCCCCTCAGTAGAAAAGGGATTGCGCGAAAACATCGTCAAGGGCGTTCTTGCCGGCTACCCCATGGTGGGCCTGCGCGCCAAGCTGTATGATGGCAGCTACCACGCGGTGGACTCTTCTGAAATGGCCTTTAAAACCGCTGCCCGTATCGCCTTCAAGAAGGGCTGCATGGACGCCAGCCCCGCCCTGCTGGAGCCCATCCTGCGGGTAGAAGTGCTGATTCCTGACGAGTACATGGGCGATATCATGGGCGATATTTCCAAGCGCCGCGGCCGCATCATGGGCATGAACCAGGTGGACGGCCTGCAGCAGGTATCCGCCGAAGTGCCCCAGAGCGAAATGGCCAAGTACGCCACCGACCTTCGTTCCATGACCCAGGCCCGGGGTAGCTTCACCACCGCCTTTGAGCGCTACGAGGAAGTGCCCGGCGATGTGGCCCAGAAGATCATCGACAGCGCCATCAAGGACGAGGACGACGACGAATAAGAACATACCAACGCTTAACGACATGGGGCTGTCGCGAATGCGATAGCCCTTTTTGCTTTTTTATGAACACAGAAACGAGGCTCAATATGATTACCATACAAGGCGCCCACAACAGCGCCCTGTGCTTTACAGGCACCTTGGAGGCTACAGCCCGGGCACAGATACAATCCCTTTGTGATACCCCGGCTTTTGCCGGGTGCAAGATACGCATCATGCCCGATGTCCACGCCGGCATGGGCTGCACCATCGGCACCACCATGACCATCCAGGACAAGATTGTGCCCGGCATGGTGGGGGTGGACATCGGCTGCGGCATGGAAACGGTGCGCATCGCCCAGCAGAATATCGACTTTGCAAAGCTGGACGCCCTGATCCGCCGGGACATCCCCTCCGGCCGGGACATCCGGGATACGCCCCACCCCCTCCATGAAGAGATCGATGTGGATGCCCTGCGCTGCGCCCGGCATGTAAAGACCGGCCGCGCCCGCCGGAGCATCGGCACATTGGGCGGCGGCAACCACTTTATTGAGGTTGCCCGGGACGAGGAGGGGCAGTTGTACATCGTCGTCCATTCCGGCAGCCGCCACCTGGGGTTTGAGGTAGCCGCCCACTACCAGAACGAAGGCTTTCAAGCGCTGTGCGGACACGCCCGCCACCAGATAGAGGAAACTATTGAGCGTCTGAAGCAGGAAGGCAACAAAAAGGAGATTCAGAAGGCAATCAAAGCGCTGAAAAAGCAGCGCCTGCCCGACAACCTGCCCCGGGACCTGGCCTATGTGGAAGGGCCCCTGTTTGACGACTACATCCACGACATGGCGCTGGTGCAGCGCTTTGCCGTCCTCAACCGCAAGGCCATGATGGACATCATCCTGACGGGCATGGGCCTTGATATGCTGGAAGAGTTTACCACCATCCACAACTACATCGACCTGGACACCATGGTGCTGCGCAAGGGTGCTGTCTCTGCCAAAAAAGGCGAAAAGCTGCTGATACCCATCAACATGCGGGACGGCAGCCTGATATGCGTGGGCAAGGGCAACGAGGAGTGGAACCAGTCCGCCCCCCACGGCGCCGGCCGGCTGATGAGCCGCCGGGATGCCTTCAACACCCTGAGCCTGGAAGAGTACAAGCAGCAGATGGCAGGCATCTACACCACCAGCGTATCCCGGGACACCCTGGACGAAGCCCCCATGGCCTACAAGCCCATGGATGACATCGTGACGGAGATTGCCCCTACCGCAGACATCATTGCCCACATCAAGCCTGTGTACAACTACAAGGCGGCGGAATAACGGGGAGGAAAACATGAGCCGTAAACAAACCCCCAACGATCTTTTTCAGCAGGCATTTCAGCAGACATTGCTCCAAGATGGTTTTCATCGCAAGTTAAAGTCTTTCTACTATCAGCTTGATGAAGAAAACAAGTGGCTAAAAACCATCAGCATGAATACATATAACAGCGGTCGCCTGTTCCGAGTGTGCATGAATGTCTATCCCTATACCCAACCCATGCTGCAAAACATCCGCCCCAATCTGGATTTTAGTCATGATATCCTCCTGATGCGCATCCATGCCGACCCTGACTTTCAGCCCCTCACCGATGGTTTTTTTACGCTGGAGGCTTTTACACCTACAGAAAAAAGTATGCAGCATGTTTTTTAATCTATACGACGGCTATTTCCGATTGCAATTCATCGCCTGTCAAACCCTGGAAGAGGTTCTGGTTTACCAAAAGAAACTGGAGCTTATAGACAGCAGTGGTGCATGGAATGAACTCTACCGCATGTATGGTTATCTTTTATGCGGCAATCAGCAAAAGGCCATCCTGTCTGCTTACGCATACCGCAATCAGCTGAACGACCATAAGATAAGCTTTGAGCAAGAGCTGGCAGCACAACAGGTAAACCCGCGGCTTTCTCCGCATGAGGCGGCGCGGTATCAAAACAGCATAGATACATTAAACGATAACATTCGTGAAATCAAACAAACCATTGAGGCTCTGGAGTACGGCGACGCAACCCCCTTTACACAAGAAGCCCGCCTAAGGATGGAAGCATCGCAAGCACATTATAAGGTGCTGTTTGGACGCTGACCAACTCCCCTTGACATCTGCCCACAAAAAACCGCCCTTTTCACTTGCCCCCTTTACATTCCTTCTTTCCTATGCGAAAATAAGGACAGAAAAACAACATAAGGAGGGTTCTCCATGGGGCTGTTTGACAAGAAATACTGCGATATATGCAGTGAAAAGATTGGATTATTGGGCAACCGCAAGCTGGCCGACGGCAATCTGTGCAAGGACTGCGCCCGGCTGCTGTCCCCTTTCATGACGGACCGACGGCAATCCACGGTGGAGGAAATCCGCCAGCACCTTGCCTACCGGGAGGATAACAAAAAGCAGGTGGAAGCCTTTGCCCCCACCCGCATCTTGGGCAACACCACCAAGGTGTACCTGGATGAAAACAGCCAGCGCTTCCTGGTGTCCAGGCAAAGGGACTGGCGGGCCGCCAACCCCGACATCCTGCACCTACATCAGGTGATTGCGTGCCACCTGGATGTGAAGGAGGACAAAACGGAGCTGTATGACAAGTCCCCCGAGGGGAAAAAGATCAGCTACGACCCGCCCCGGTACACCTACAACTACCAGTTTGACATTACCATTCCCGTCAATTCCCCTTACTTTGACGAAATCACCTTTGAATTAAGCGACGAGCGGCCCGACAGCCCCTACACCGATGCCTACCGGGAGCTGGAGCGCCAGGCAGATGAATTGCAACGGGCCTTAAAGCCCAGCCCCCAGGCGGCGCAGCCACCCCAGCAGCCTGCACAACCTGCCCCTTCAGACACCTGGGTATGCACCTGCGGCGCCACCAACCCCGGCAAGTTCTGCATGGAATGCGGTGCCAAAAAACCGGAAGGGCCCCCTCGATGCGCAAGCTGCGGCCACCAGGTGGAGGGCGCTGCCCTACCCAAGTTCTGCCCTGAATGCGGCGCGCCTTTTGCGGGCTAAAAGCATACAATAACGTAAAAAGGCGTTGTCCCGTTGAGGGCAACGCCTTTTTGGTTTTTGCTTATGGTACCTGGATCAAATCCCGCAGCTGTTTAATCCGCTTTTCGCCAATGCCGGGAACAGTCATCAAGTCTTCGGGAAAATGGAAGGGCTGCCTGTCCCGGGCTTCCACCATCAGCCCTGCCAGGTGAGGGCCGATGCCGGGCAGCGTCATCAACTCTTCTTTGCTGGCATGGTTGATGGGGATGCGCTCCCCTTGCATAGGAGTGACCAACGGCACAAGGCCCTGCAAGCCCTTGGCCGCGCCCTGCCCGGGCATCAAGGCATCTTTTTGCCCGGAAGCGGTGTTCAATATCACCTTTTCAGGGGGCGCGGGCCAACGCTGCGCCAGTATCAGCGCAAGGCAAAGGCCCAGGGCCAGCACACAGGCCGCCATCAGCAGGCGCGGGGTTTTGCCCCAGGATGTCATGCCTGCTTGCGCACCTTCTGCCCCTTGGCGGTGTCCTCCACCGCAAAGCCCAGGGCTTTGATCTTGTCGCGCAGTTCGTCGGACAGCGCCCAGTTTTTATCCTTGCGGGCCTGGGCACGCTGCTGGGCCAAAGCGGCCACTTCCTCTGGCAGGGCATCGCTTTCCTTCATCAAAAGGCCCAGCACGCCGCACAGGGTGGTCAGCTTATCCAGCACGTACTCCACCGCCGCCTTGGAGGATTCCTCATTCAGGGCGGTGTTGATTTCATAGACCATTTCAAACAAGGCGCCCATGGCTTCGGCGGTGTTCAAATCGTCATCCATGGCGGCGTTGAACTTGTCCACAAACTGATCCACCCGCTGGAGGCCTTCTTTTTCCTGTTCGCTTAAAGGGGCATCCTTGGCATGTTCCAGCAGGAACAGCGCCTTATCCCGGGCAGCATAGATGCGGGCCAGGGAGGCATGGGCTTGCTGCATCATATCGCGGCTGAAGTTCAGCGGGCTTCTGTAGTGGGCAGACAGCAGGAACATGCGCACATCCTCGGGATCAAATTCCTTCAGGATATCGCGGACGGTAAAAAAGTTGTTGAGGGACTTGGACATTTTCTGGTTGTCGATGTTTAAGAAGCCGTTGTGCATCCAGTACTTGGCAAAGGGTTTGCCGCTGGCGCCTTCGGATTGGGCTACTTCGTTTTCGTGGTGGGGGAAGATCAGATCCTGCCCGCCGCAGTGGATATCAAAGGTGTCGCCTAAATAGGTTGTGCTCATGGCGCTGCACTCGATATGCCAGCCGGGGCGGCCCATGCCCCAGGGGCTGTCCCAGGCGGGCTCGCCGGGCTTTTGCGCCTTCCACAGGGCAAAGTCGGCGGCGTTTTTCTTCACGTCGTCCACCACATCCACCCGGGCGCCGGCAGTCAGGTCGTCGATGCTTTGGCCCGACAGCTTGCCATAGCCGGGGAAGGCAGAGGTGTCGTAGTAGACATCGCCGTTAACTTCATAAGCCATGCCCCGCTCTATCAATGTCTTAACAATCTCGATAATCTGGCCGATGTGCTCTGTGGCCCTTGGATGCACCGTGGCGGCGCGCACGCCCAGGGCCCTGGCGTCGGTGAAGTATTCTTCGATCATCCGGTCGCCCAGCTCTTTCACGCTGATGCCTTCTTCATTGGCGCGGTTGATCATCTTGTCGTCGATGTCGGTAAAGTTCTGTACAAAGGTAACCTCGTACCCCCGGTACTCCAGGTACCTGCGCAGCACATCGAACACCACAAAGGGACGGGCGTTGCCGATGTGGAAATAATTGTACACCGTGGGGCCGCAGGCGTAGATGCCCACCTTGCCCTCCTTGATGGGCACCAGCTCTTCCTTTTGCCTGGACATGGTGTTGAATACTTTCATGGTTTCCTCCTTCATAAAAGCCCCCAGGGCTTACATTAATCCTTGATGATGACGATATCAAAATGCCGCCTCTGCACGAGACGGCATGAACCGTTATCCACTCTGCATGGGGCCATGCCCCGTGGCAAGCCTTAACGCGGCCGGACGGAATGTACATTCACAGCTCCCAAGGCGCACTGTCCCCCTGGCGCAGGCCGCTTTCAGCCGGTGGCTGGCCCTCTCTTCGCGCTTCAAAAGGAACGTTTTCCTCGTTCACAGCATGGGAATATGATACATGAAAGACCTGGTCAAAGTCAACAGGCATGGGGCTTGGTTCCATAAACTCCTGCTGGGAGTTGATAGGGTGCAGCCCGCTTTGCAGCCTGATATACTCGCCCCCCGGCTGCATCTGCCAGCACTGGGTATCGTCCAGAAACTCAAGGGCTAATATGTCCTGCAGCTTCTTGGCGATGCCTTCGTCCTTCACCGGCACCGTCAGCTCCACCCGTTTGTCCAGGTTGCGGGGCATCCAGTCGGCGGAGGAAATAAAGGTTTCATTCTGCCCATCGTTGCCGAAAATATAGATGCGGGCATGTTCCAGATACCTGCCCACGATGCTGCGCACCACGATGTTGCCGTGCTTGGGCACATTCAGGCAGCAGACGCCCCGCACCATCAGGAACACCTTCACCCCGGCGGCGGCGGCTTCGTAAAGCAGGCCAATAAACTGGGGGTCGGAGAGGGAGTTCATCTTGGCGATAATCAGCCCCCGCTTGCCCTGCTCTGCCAGGGCCTTTTCCCTTTGGATGCGGGCAACAAAGGCCTTGCGCATGGAAAAGGGCGACTCGATCAATTCCTTCAGGGGGAAGGTATCGGCGTAGCCGGTAACGATGTTGAAGAATGCCCCGGCGTCTGCCGCCAGCTGCTGGTCGCAGGTTAATATGCTGATGTCGGTATACCCCTTGGCCGTGGCGTCGTTGTAGTTGCCGGTGCCCAGGTGCAGGTACTGGTTGAGGCCGTTTTCCTCCCGGCGCACCACCAGGGCAATCTTGGAATGGGTTTTCCACCGGGGGATGCCGTAAATAACATGGCAGCCCGCCTTTTCCAGTGCCCGGCACCAGGCGATGTTGTTCTCTTCATCAAAGCGGGCCCGCACCTCCACCAGCACGGTGACCTGCTTGCCCTTTTGGGCAGCCCGGGCCAGGGCCGCAATAAAGGGGCTGGAAGAGGACACCCTGTAGAGGGTCTGCTTGATGGCCAGCACCCTTTCATCATCCGCCGCTTCAGAGATAAAGCGCACGATGGGCGAATAGCTGTCGTAGGGGTGGTGAAACAGCAGGTCCCCGCCCCGGATGGTGCGGAAGACGCTTTCCTTCACCTCCATCCGCTTTAATGTGCGGGGGTGAAAGCGGGGATAGCGCAGATGGTCAAACCCCGGCAGGCTGCGTATATACTTGGACAGGAAGGTTAAATCCAGCGGCCCGTCCACCTCCAGCAGTACATTATCCTCCACCTGCAGGGCTTTCATCAGCCGGCGCAACAGCACCTGGTTGCTTTTTTGCGGCACTTCCAGGCGCACCAGCTTGCCGTAGGAGCGGCGCTTGATGATGCGGGTCATATCGTCAATGATGCTGTCTGCGCTGCGGATATCCAGCATAAAATCCGTATTGCGGGTAATACGGAAGGGCAGGCTGGCAAGGGGCATAGCGCCGGGAAAGAGGCGGTCAAGGAACAATGTGATGACATCCTCCAGCATCAGCCCCCGGACTTTGCCCTGGCCTGTGGGCAGCATCACCACCCGGCGGATGCCACTGGGCACCGGCACCAGGCACATTTGACCCGAGGACCCCTTGGTGCTTTGCAGCAGCACCGCCACATACAGCCGCCTGGCTGTCAGCAACGGGAAGGGGTACAGGGGGTTAAGCACCCGGGGGGTTAAAACCGGCATAATCTGGGCATCGAAGTAGTTGCCCAGCCAGGTAAACTGGTCGGTGGATAAGTCCTCTGTGTTCATCAGGTGGATGCCATGCTGTTTAAGGCTGGGCAGCAGGGCTTTGTTGTACACCTCATACTGTTTGCTGACCAACTGGCGCACGCCCTTCCACACCAGGCGCAGCTGTTTTTGAGGCGTCAAGCCTGCAGGGTCCAGCTTGACGCGGCCTGCGTCCACCTTGCTTTCCAGCTTGCCCACCCGCACCATAAAGAACTCGTCCAGGTTGCTGGCGGAGATGGAAAGGAAGTTGGTTTTTTCCAGCGCTGGGTTGCGGGGGTTCAGGGCCTCCTGCAGCACCCGGCCGTTGAAGCTGATCCAGCTGATTTCTCTGTTGATGTAGTTCTTCTTATCCATGGCATCCTCTAATAAATATCGGCGGTCAACGTGAGTACGGAAATCACCGGGGGGTTAAAAAAGCGGAAGGAAGCCCACCAGGGATATACCCGGGAAACCCCCAGGCCAGGGCTTACATGCTGCACAACACCCCGGGCAGAGGAAACACCGGCAATCACCCTGTCATCGGGGAAAAAGCCGCCGCTCCATACTTCGGAAGGGGGCGCGTACAGGGCTTTCAGCCCCGGCAAACGCACCTGGCCGTTGTTCAGGTGCCCGGAGAGAATCAGGCTTAAGGTGCCGGGAAAGTTGTTCATCACCACCCGGCCTTCCTGGCTGTGGTGGATGAGGGATACGGACTCTTCCCCCAGGGGGGCATGGCTTAAGGCAATATAGGTATGCTGGGGCAGCATCTCTCTTTTCGCTTCCAGGGTGCGCTCCAGCACATGCTGGCGGTACTTTACGGCCCTGAGCAAAGCGGATTGTTCCTCCCCTTCGGGCATGAGCAGGATTTCCTTCTCCCGCTCCGCCATGGCGAACTGGGCGGCGGGCAAATCCACCGTCAGCAGCGAGGCGGGACAAAACCACAGCACATCCTTGCCCATTTCCACCTTGTAGGGGCTGTCCAGGTATATGGCGCCTGCTTCCTGGGCTGCCTGCACCCAGGGGCTGTAGGGAGAATCCGTATCCTGCACCGTTTCTACGATGGGGGGCGGATCCTCATCCCCGGCGATAAAAAATGTGGGCACATCGCTGGGGATGTTGGCCAGTGCATCCAGCAAAGGCTGCACGTTGCCGCTTTGCCCCACCATGTCCCCCGTCATGCAGACGGCACGGTAGTTGTCGTGGCGCACCAGGGGCATCAGCTTATCCTGCTTCACGCCATATTCCTTGGCGTGCAGGTCGCTCATATGCAGGATGCGCAGGCCCTCCAGGCCCCGGGGCAGCCCCAGCACCGTCACCTTCTTTGCTTCCCGCTTTGGATAACTGCTCATGGCGCTGTTTAAAAAGATGCCGGCGACAAGAATCAGCAAAAAGAAGGCAGGCAGCACAATGCAGCCCCAGCGGCGGCGCCGGGGAGGGGTGAACAGGTCGCGTCTGCGTGCCATAAACCCTCCTATGCCTGCAGCATCTGGCTGAAGAAGGACGCTGCCAGGGGCAAATCCTCTATGCGGATGCGCTCGTCGGTGTGGTGGATGCGGGATAGGTCTTCCACCGTCATGGAAAAGGGGCTGAAACGATAGATATTGCGGCAGATGCTTTCAAAGCGGCGGCTGTCGGTGCCCCCCGCAATGGGGCCGGGCAGGGGCAGCACGCCGGGAAAATGCACCCGGATGGCCGTTTCCAGCGCCTCGTATGCCTCCCCCTCATCGGGGGAGAGGCGGCTGGGCTCGTCACAGTGGTCGATGTGCAGCCGGAGGTTCAGGCGGCGTATCCGGCGGTGGATGCGCATCAGCAGCACTTCCGCACTGCCGCCATGGGGGATGGAAGCCTGGTAGGTAAGGGCTGGTCGGTTGTCTCCCATCACCTGCCCCTGCATGACCTTCAGCCACAAACGGGTCTTTACCATGGCAGAGCCCATGCTGGTGCCCTTGAGGCGGCGCAGCACAAAGGGGGTGGTCAGGCAAAGCTGCTTCATCATCAGCCCGTCCCACCGGGATAGCAGGGGCGCCATCTTCAGCAGGGTCTGTTTCATGGCAGGGTGCAGCTTTGCTTGGAAGCGCAAGCGGCTTAAGCGCGCCGCGCCCCGGGTTAATTTCTCCATGGCATTGTCGTCATCGCAGGTTAATGTAAAGAGCAGCACGCCGTTTTCCCCGGTACCTACCACGGCTGCCACCTGCTGCTGCATGGCATAGGGCGCCGATACAAAGCCCCCTTCATCCAGCACAAAGGCGGGCTGCACCCCCTCGGATTGCAGGATGCGCACCATCCGCGCCATGGAGCCACCGCGCACTTCCTCATCGCTGGAGAGGGCAAACCAGATATCGTTCTTGGGCTGCCAGCCGCCCTTGACCAGCTGCTCGGCAGCGTAGAGCAGGCAGATTACATGGCTTTTCATGTCTGCCGTGCCCCGGCCGTAGAGGTAGCCGTTTTCTTCCTTTGCCTGGAAGGGGTCAAAGCGCCACTGGGAAACATTGTGCACCGGCACCACGTCCATATGCCCGCAGAAAACAAGGGGGCGGACAGCGCTTTCGCCGGGCAGCTTCAATAGCAAAGCCCCCTCCGGCACCTCCCTGATCTGGCAGGCGGCGAAAAGGGAGGGGAACAAATCCTTCAGCAAAGCGTGAAAGCCAAGAAAAACACCGGTATCGCTGCCCGACACCGTGGCATGGGAAATTGCCTGTTTCAGGGCAGATACCAGCTGATCAAGTTGAAACTGGGGGGCAACGCTCATGGACGAGTCTCTCTTTTCCGTATTTTGCGCCTCATTGTACCATAAAGGCTGTGGCCCGCTCAACCAATGCTGGGCCAATCCCGGGCAAGCATGCCGTACATCCACACGTCGGCATACTCTCCCTTAAGAAGGATGCGGCCCCGCAGGACGCCTTCCCTTTGCATGCCGCATTTTTCCATCACCCGGGCAGAGGCCGGGTTGCGCACATCGCACAGCCCTTCCACCCGGTTGAGTTTCAGGGTTTCAAAGCCGTAGCGCAAAAGCCTGGCCAGGGCCTCGCTGGCATAGCCCTGACCCCAGCAGTCTCTGGCCAGGGAGTAGCCGCACTCGGCGTAAAAATGCTCCCGGTTCATTTCGCCAAAGCCAACGGTGCCAATCATGCGCCCGTCCTCCCTGCGCTCTATGGCGAAGGTCATGCCGCCGCCGGCGCGGTTTTCTGACTGGATGGCACTTAAAAACTGCCGGGCCTCCCCCAGCTTTTTCTGCTGACCCCACAGCACATACCGGCTGACCAAAGGGTCGCTGGTAATGCGCAGCAAATCCCTTTCATCCCCCCGGCGGGGGGCGCGCAGCAGCAGCCGCGGGGTTTCAAGCCGCGGGATGGACAGGGGGTAGGGGCTCTCCTGCCCGCCGGATAAGGACAGGTCCAACATCCGCAACAGCCGCATGGTTTACAGCAGCCCTACGAGCAGCCGGGCTTTTTCCATCCCCTCCAGCAGCTCTTGCTCTGCGTTTCTTTGGATGCCCGCATACAGGAACAACACGCCGCAGCCCAACAGGAACAGCAGGAAGAGGATCCACAGCACAAACAATGCGGAACCAGGCTTTTTCAAAGGGAAGCTCCCTTCTGCCCGGGCTGCTCCCGGGCAAAGGCTGAGGCGCTTAAGGGGGTGCGCTCATCGTTGAGCAGCTTTTGCGCCATCAACAGGCCAAAGCAGGTTTTTAAATCGGTAATCTCGCCCTGCACCACATGCTGGATGGCCTGGGTTAAGGGCATGGTGGTGACAAACAGAAACTCGTCCGGGTCGGGATGGTCCTCATGGCGCGTTAAGCCGGTGGCCAGAAAGATAGAAATCTTTTCCGTGCAGAACCCCGGCGTGGTTACCACATGGGCCATTTGCCGCCAGTGCTGAGCCCGCAGACCCGTTTCCTCTTCCAGCTCTCTCTTGGCGCAGCCAAGAGGGTCTTCCCCCGTGTAGTCCAGCTTGCCTGCGGGGATTTCCCAGGTAAACTCGTCAATGGCCACCCGGTGCTGGCGCACCAGGGTCACCATGCCGTCCTGATCCACCGGCACCACGGCGGCCGCGCCCTTGTGCAGCACGATTTCCCGGGATGCCTCTCGCCCGTCAGGCAAGGTGACAACCCACTTTTGCACGTCCATGATGGCGCCGTTAAATATGTCTTCGCCGGAAACAAAGGTTTCCTTCAGCTGATCATCGCCCATTACTTGTTTCCTCCCCATTTTGTTTCCCTAAGCATACCGTAAGAAAGCCATCCATTGCAAGGAATTTTGGCTGTTGAATGCCCCGTTCGCATTTTACCGCTTCTTTACAATTTCTGTATTTAGAGGTATTCTATGGGCGAATATTCCCTAAGGAGGAATGATGGAGCAACACCCCGACCGGGCACCCTTTGACAGCCCGGACGCGCCTTTCAGCCCCCAGCCCCGCTGGGATGCAGGCCAACAAAACTTTTTTACACCCTCCCAGCCGCCTGCAGGTGCACCTGCGGATGATGGCTTTTTTACCCCTGCCACAGGCAGGGGTTCTGGTGCCATGCCCCCTGTGCCTTCTGGCAACGCCAACCCAGAGTATTTCACCCCCGCCTCCCCCCAGGTGAGGCAGAGCGCGCCGCCCCTCTCCAGCGTTCCCCCGCCCTACCAGGGGGAACTGCAGCAGCCGGCTTCTCCCCAGCACTTTGGCGGCTATACCATGCAGGCGCCGGACTTTGGCGCACCGCCGCCCCCGCCCAAGGAAGGCAACGGCACGGCAGACACCCTGCCCGAGCGCATCCCCTATCAGGCTGCGCCCCGGCAAAAAAGCATGATGATCTATCTGTACGTCAGCCTGGCCCTTCTGGTGCTTGTGCTGGCCGCCATGGGCATCAGCCAGATGCTGAGCACCAGCCAGAGCCAGACCGCCCTGGTGGTCTTAAGCGGACAGGATGCCACCTACTCGGGCAATGCCCTGGTGGTACGCAACGAGTCGGTGTACTCCCAGGCGGGGGTCGCCACCATCCGCTACACCGCCGAAGAAGGCGAGCATGTCAACCGCGGCACCCCCATTTGCACCGTGTACACCACGGGCTTTAGCACCAAGGAGATTACCTCCCTGCAGACCCACCGCGCCAACTTGAAAGAGCACCAAAAGGTGCTGCTGGCAAGCGAAAACGCGCCGGACACCAGGCTGCAGCAGCTGGACACCGTGGTGATGGAGCGGGCGATTGAAACCCAGGCCCTGATACGCGGCGCCCATGGCAACCTGCTGACCCAGGAAGAAATGCTCAAAAGCGACGTTCAGGAGCGGCAAAGCTACATCCGCCAGAAGTACCCCGATGATACCAAGTTAACCCGCCTGTACGACAACGAAAACAACCAGCTGCAGCGTATCGACACCTGGACAAAGCAGTATTCCGCCTCCGACGAGGGCATTGTTTCCTTCTATACCGATGGGTTTGAAGGGGCGCTGAACATCAACAACTACTTAACCTACACCCCCCAGCAGGTGGAAACCATGCTCAAGGGTGAGGTGCCCTCTGCCTATAAGCCAGACAAGGACACGTCGGACATTTACCGCCTGGTCAGGCAGCACACCTGGTCGGCGCTGATGCTGGCCGACAACACCGACTGGACCCCTGTGGTGGGAGACACCTACCAGATGCTGGTAGAGAGCTTTGAAAGCACCACCGTTTCCGCCACGGTGGAAGGGGTAACCAAGTCGGGGGGCAAGCTGCTGGTGCGCCTGAATGTCAACAGCAATGTGCAGCCCATGCTCTACACAAGATCTTGCCGCCTGCAGCTGAGCAAGAGCACCATCACCTACGCAGTACCCGCCAGCGCCGTTATCAACCAGGGCGGCATCATGGGCGTGGTGGCCATCTTCGCCGAGGGGGAATACCTGATTCCCGTCACCGTAGTATCCCAGGATGCCACCCAGGCCCATGTGGTTCCCGTCAATGCCGGCTACCTGTACGAAGGCATGAGCGTGCGGCTGTTCAACAACTAACGCTGCTTCAAATGGCTCCTGGGCCTGTTTTATCGGCAGTAAAACCGCGATTTGGTTGCATTTCAAGCCATTTCATCATATAATGAGAAGAGTATTTATCCGGCGGGCACGCCCGTCCGGTACAGATTACCTGAGGAGGACGTGCGAATGGATATACGCTCGGCAATGGACAAGGTAAAGAGCGTTTTTACCGTAGGGCAGGGCAACCGCTGGCTGCTGGGCGACAGCGCCCGGGGCAGGCAGCAGACCCGGTATGAGGAACCCCAGGAAGAGTACGGGTACCAGGAGTATCCGGACTATCCCCAGGGCGGCTATGCCCCCCAACCGGAATATCCGGCCTATCAGCAACCCCAGCAACAGCCCCCCCAGCAGCCTTATCAGGAATATCAGCAGCCCCAGCACCAGGGAGGGTACGGCTATCAACAGCCCCAGCAGGGGATGTACGTCCAGCCTCAGCAGCCCCAAGTGCAGTACCAGCAGGCCGAGAACATGGGTTTCCAGACCCAGTTCAGCCCCAAGGGGCACCAGGCACCCCAAGCCCAGCCCCAGCGTAACCGCCGGGCCCTGCAGCACGAGCAGCCCCAGGCAGAAAACGTGGTGCCCTTCCCCGGCGTACCCCAGGAAAGCGCTGGCGAAGTGCGGCCCATGGATGCCTATGTGATCAATGTATTCAATATTCAGGCCTGCAGGCAAGCCATGGCCTGTCTGCGCCGCGGCCAGTGCACGCTGATCATCATGGACCAGCTGACCGACCGCAACGAAACCCGCCGCTTTGTGGACATGCTGACGGGGGCTTGCTATGCCCTGGGCGGCACCATGACCAGGCTGAGCACCAAGATTGGCTTTTACCTGATGGCGCCCACCGGTATGACGGTGTTTACCGACGCTGTCACCTCCAACGCCAACAACCCCCGCCCCGCTGCCCAGATGCCTCTGCGCACCGGCAGCGACTTTACGCCCCAGAGCATCCCGGAAGCCCCCGCCATGAACTTTAACCAACAACAGCCTGTGCAAGCCCCCCCGCAGCAGGATTACCAGCAGGGGGCATACAGCCAGCAAAACCCCTACCAGCCACCGCAGCCCCAGAGCTATCAGCCGTCCTACCAACCCGGCTATGATGCCCAGAACGGCTATTACGACGACCAACAGCGCTACGCCCAATAAATCCGCCGCTTGAAAGGAGAACACCATGCCTATCACCGTTACCATGATTGAGGAAAAAGAGTTCAAAACCAGCGTACGCGGCTACGATAAAAAGGATGTAGACGAGTTTCTGGACGATATCTGCGATGAGATGATTTCCCAGCAGGACACCATCGCCGCCCTTCGGGAAAAGGTAAAGCAGCTGGAAAGCGCCGCCTCCTTTGCGCCGCCGTTGCCTGCCGCCCCTGCCATGCCCCTGGCCCCCACCGTTGCGCCCAAAGCCAACGTGCTGCCTGTGGACATCGAAACAGCCCAGAAGCTGCTGGCCGACACCCAGCGCGCCTGTGATGAAGCCATTTCTTCCGCCCGCAAGCGGGCCGACACCATTGTGCTGGACGCTGAAAAGAAGGCGGAAGAAATCGCCCCCGACCCCGAACTGCTGGACCTGCAGGCCCAGCGGGACGCTGTCCGGGAAGAGATTGATGGCCTGAAAAAAGAAATGGACGCCTTCCGCGCCCGGATGAAGAGCCTGCTCAGCAACCAAAGCGACCTGCTGGAAACGGAGACATTCTGATGCTGCTAGGCACGCTGGAAGCCGGCGGCACCAAGATGGTCATGGGGATATGCGACGAAAACATGAAGATTCTTCGCTCCTCCTCCTGCGCCACCCGCATGCCGGACGAAACCATGAAGGATATCCTCGCCTTTTTTGAAGGGGAAAAGCTGGACGCCATGGGTATCGCCACCTTTGGCCCGGTGGATTTGCATCCCCAATCGCCCACCTATGGCAACATCACCAACACCCCCAAGCTGGCCTGGCGGGATTATCCGCTGCTGAAAACCATCCAGGATGCCCTGCAGGTGCCCTGCGCCATTGATACCGATGTCAACGCCGCCGCCCTGGCTGAAGCCCGCTATGGCGTGGCCAAGGGGCTGGACAACTGCCTGTACCTGACGGTAGGCACCGGCATTGGCGGCGGGCTGCTGTGCGAAGGCAAGCTGGTCCATGGCATGATTCACCCCGAGTGGGGCCACCTGATGCTGGCCCGCCGGGAGGATGATCCCCTCACCAGGGGGGTATGCCCCTACCACCTGATCTGCGCCGAAGGCCTGGCCTCGGGCCCCAGCATGCAGACGCGTTGGGCCATGCCCGCCAGCGAACTGCCCGACGACCATCGGGGGTGGGATTTGGAAGCCTACTACCTGGCCCAGGTGTGCGTTGCTGCGCTGCTGACGGTCTCCACCGAGCGCATCATCTTAGGCGGCGGCGTCATGCACCACGAGGCATTGTTTCCCATGATCCGCCAACATGTGACCCAGATGATGGGCGGGTACCTGGTGTCCCCCCGCATGGCAGATATGGACAGCCTGATCTGCCCGCCGGACCTGTACCCCAACTCCGGCCTGATTGGCGGCGCGCTGCTGGCCATGCAACTGGTGGAAGGAAATTCATAGGCAAACAACCAAAAGGGTTGCGATACACTTTGCCGGGCTTTTCGCCCGGCTTTTGCATGCATAAACAAAATAAAGACAACATCCCCCTCCTGCACAGGGCGCAGCGGGCCTTGAAGGGCTTGTTTTATTTGACTTTATGTATTGTTCTGCTATAATTGCACATGGACGAAAGTCAATTGTGTTGAAGGAAGGTTTTGCCTTGCTGACTGCGCTTTTATTTATACTGTGGCTGGCCTTCAACGGCCGCTTCACCTTGGAAGTCGCCCTGTTTGGGGTGGCTATTTCAGTTGGGCTTACTTGGTTTGTACGTAAGTATGTGCTGAAAACCTCCTGGCAGAAGGAGCTGCTGCAGCTGCGCAAGACGCCGCTGTTCCTGCGGTTTATCTGGCTGCTGGTGAAGGAAATCACCTTGGCCAACAAGGCTGTGCTGAAGATGATTTTCAGCAACCGCTTCGTCGTGCAGCCCAAACTGGCTGTGTTTAAAACGGGGCTTAAAACCCGCAGCTCCCGGGTTATCCTGGCCGACTGCATCACCCTGACCCCCGGCACCATCACGGTGAGCCTGGAAAAAAACAGCTATGTGGTGCACTGCCTGGATGATTCCTTCGAAGAGGGGCTGGAAAACTCCAGCTTTGAAAAGCGCCTTGTGGAGCTTGAGCACATCGGGCGGGAGGGAAAGGCCAAATGAGGGTGCAGGACGCATATTACTACCTATACTATTTCGCCCTGGTGGTGCTGGCGGTGCTGCTGGTGCTTTGCTTTATCCGCGCCATGAAGGGCCCCCGCATTGCCGACCGTATCGTGTCCATCAACATGATGGGCACGGAGATTATCTCCATC
Organism: uncultured Oscillospiraceae bacterium; assembly: GCA_964345895.1. GTDB lineage: Bacteria > Bacillota > Clostridia > Christensenellales > Aristaeellaceae > DTU024. Next base: position 14,285 of record CAYFSQ010000002.1, on the reverse strand, counting down.
ATCTGCATCCTTGCCCTGATGATGGACGAGGGGTACCTTGTGGACGTGGCCATTGTTTACGCCATGATCAGCTTTTTAAGCGTGGTGGTACTGTGCAAGGTGTACCTTGGCGTGCATTGGAGCCGTTTGCAAAAGGAGGCAGAGGATGACGGGCGTGCTTGAGTGGATCCGCTTTCTGGTAACGGCGGTCAGCCTGTTGTCGGGGGTGTTTATCCTGGCGGCCTCGGTGCTGGGGGTATACAAGTTTGACTATGTATTAAACCGCATGCACGCCGCCGCCATGGGGGATACCTTGGGCATCCTCTTTGTGCTGCTGGGGCTGATTGTCAGCGCCCAGGACATCTGGTTGATTATCAAACTGGTGTTGGTTATCGCTTTTCTCTGGGTGGCCAACCCTGTGGGCAGCCACCTGATTGCCCGCCTGGAGGTAAATACCAACCCGGTATGGGACCAGCAGGTGAAGGACGCGCAGCAAGAATGGGAGGAGGGGCACAGCGATGGACGTCTTTAAATTGGTGCTGCTGATCATCCTGGTCATCTGCGCTCTGGCGGTCAGCCTGACGAAGAACCTGCTGTCCTCCATCATCGTGTACATGGCCTATTCCCTGGTGATGAGCGTTATCTGGATGCTGCTGGAATCCCCCGACTTGGCCATTACCGAGGCGGCGGTGGGCGCCGGTGTCACCACCATTTTGTTCTTCATCACATTGAAGAAAATACATGCCATCGACGAGGGAGAATCACAAGATGAAGCGCAATAAAGAATGGGGAAACACCCTCCAGGGGCGCTTTTTCCGCGCCCTGCGCTTTGGTTGTGAACCCCTGGACATCCTGCTAAAGGAAAGGCTGGTTTCCGATCGGGACGAAAGTGCCTTGGTGGCCCAGGAGCAGGAGGATATCCTGCGGGAACTGCAGCATAACGAGCGCATCGCCCTGCAAAGGGAAAAGCAGCAGGACTTTGCCCAGGACGTGCTGGAATGGTCCCAATCCAAGGGCCGCAAGGTGATGAGCCGCATCTATGCGGTGCTGTCCATCGCCATCTGCTTGACGGTGATCATCCTTCTGATGGAAACAGTCATCAGCATGCCGGCCTTTGGCAGCGCCTCCGCCCCCACCAACAATGAAGTGGCGGCCCGCTACATCGAAAAAGGCTTAGTGGAGACAGGCGCTACCAACATTGTGGCAGGCATGATCCTGGACTACCGCGCCTTTGACACCCTGGGCGAGTCCACCGTGCTCTACATTGCCGCCTGTGCCGTGCTGATTTTGCTGCGCATCGACCGCAAGGAGGACGGCACCCCCACCCAGGAATTGATTGCCGAGGAAGCGGAAGACTATACCCACGAACCCAAGACCGACCGCATCCTGCAGGGCAGCGCCAAGGTGTTAACCCCCATCGTGCTGCTGCTGGGCATCTACGTTATCTTAAACGGCCACCTGTCCCCAGGCGGCGGCTTTTCCGGCGGCGCCATTGTCGGCGCAGGGCTGATTCTCTACCTGAACGCCTTTGGCTTTGACAAGGCCTCCCGGTTCTTTACCTACAAAACCTTTACCACCGTCAGCCTGTTTTCGCTGTCCTTCTACGCCCTGGCGAAGGCCTACTCCTTCTACTGCGGCGCCAACGGCATCGACAGCGGCATCCCCCTGGGCACCCCCGGTGCCATCCTGTCTTCCGGCCTGATCTTGCCGCTGAACATCTGCGTGGGCATGGTGGTTGCCTGCACCATGTATGTGTTCTTCTGCCTGTTCCGCCGGGGCAGCCTGTAAGGAGGGAGGACATATGCCGCAGCAACTATTGATTAACCTGGAGCAGACCTTTGCCGTGATCCTCTTTGGCATTGGCTTTACCCTGCTGCTATTGCACCGCAACCTGATTAAAAAAATCATCGGCCTGAACATCATGGACACGGCGGTGTACCTGTTTTTAACGTCCCTTGGCTATATTACAGGCAGGGATGCCCCCATTGTGCTGGACCTTGACAAGGTGCCCACGGTGGAGCAGTTTATCAACCCCATCCCCACGGGCCTTGTATTGACGGGCATTGTGGTGTCTGTCAGCTTTACCGCCATCATGCTGGGGCTGGTTATCCGCCTGTACCGCCGCTACCGCACCCTGGACATTGACGAAATCACCCTGCTGGCGCGCAAGGAGGTGAAGTAATGGCTTTTGTGCAAAACTTCCCCTTCATCAGCATCCTGATCTGCATGTTTGGCGGCATTGTCACCAGCGTGCTAAACCGCAAGGCAGCCAAGTGGGCCACCTTAGCCATCTCCTTCACCGTGTTTGTTTTAAGCGCGCTGACCTGGCGCTACACATTGCAAAACGAGGGCAGCTACACCTTTATGATGGGGCATTTCCCCTCCCCCTGGGGCAATGAAATCCGCATCGGGCAGCTGGAAGCTGCTCTGGCCACCGTGTTCTCCCTGGTGATGTTTTTAACCCTGGCCGCCGGGGTGTTCAACCTGGACAGCCATGCCGAAAAGCAAAAGCAGAACCTGTTCTTTGTCATGGTGGATCTGGCTTTGGCAGCGCTGCTGGTGATGCTCTACACCAACGACCTGTTTACCGCCTACGTATTTATCGAAATCAACACCATTGCCGCCTGCGCCCTGATGATTGTCCGGCAAAACGGCCATACCCTGGTGTCCGCCACCCGGTACATGATCATGAACCTGCTGGCCAGCGCCACCACGCTGCTGGGCATCTCCATGCTGTATGGCATTACAGGCCACCTGCTGATGCCCCAGCTGCAGGAAGCCGTTGCCGCCCTGCACCAAAGCGGGCAGTACCAGGTGCCGCTGACGGTGGTCATCCTGCTGCTGACGGTGGGCCTTGGCATCAAAAGCGCCCTGTACCCTTTCCATGTCTGGGCACCCGATGCCTACACCAATGCGCCGCCGGTGTCTGCCGGCATCCTGTCGGGCCTGGTCAGCAAGGGCTACATCTTTTTGCTGATTAAAATCTACTACCGCGTTATCGGTATGGAGGTTATCCGCTCCCAGTACGTGCTGGACATCCTGTTTGTGTTCGGCATCCTGGGCATGATACTTGGCTCCATCAGCGCCATCCGCCAACAGGACGTGCGGCGCATGATTGCCTACTCCTCCGTGGCACAGATTGGCTATGTGTTCATGGGGCTGAGCATGGGCAGCCAGGCAGGCACGGTGGCCGCCATCTTCCATATGATGGTCCACGCCGCTGCCAAGCCCGTGCTGTTTATCTCTGCCGCCGCCATGACGGATGCCTCAGGCGAACACAAGAGTTTCCATTTTTTACGCGGCGCCGCCTACCGGGAGAAAGCCGCCGGCATTGCCTTTACCATCGCCTCCATGAGCATGGTGGGCATCCCTATGACGGCAGGCTTTATCAGCAAGGTGCGGCTATCCACCGCCGGGATGGCCCAGCCGGGGCTGCAAAAATACTTCATCCTCTTTGCCCTGGCGCTGAGCACCCTGCTTAACGCCGTGTACTTCCTGCAAACAGTGGTGCATATCTACCGCCGCCCCACCCTGGAGGAAGCCATGACGGCCCCTGTTCCCCTGCGCCCCATGAAAAAGATAAACGCATTGGCGCTGCTGAGCATGGCCGCGGTTACCATTTTACTGGGTGTCCTGTCGGAACCCTTTATCCAATCCATCTTTGTCGGTTTGCTGTCATTCTCATAACAGGAGGGGTAAATAAGTGAACGGTTTCTTAATGTTGCTGGCAGCGGTGCTGCCGCTGATTGCCGGGCTGATGGTTGCCTTTGTACCGCAGTTGAACGCGGACAGAAAAACCCGGTGCACCTTTACAGGCGCTACCCTGGTACTCCAGTGCCTGGTGGTGATTGCCATTGCCCTGGGCGGGGAAGCCACCGTTGTGCTGCTGCACCTGAATGATGTGCTGCCCATTGCCCTGCGCAGCGATCAGATGAGCATTATCTTCTCCCTGGTGATGACCGCCATGTGGACGGTGAGCGGCTTCTTCTCCTTCTCCTACATGTCCCATGAAAAGAACGAGAAGACCTATTACGCCTTCTACCTGCTGACGCTGGGTGCTTTGACCGCGCTGTGCTTTTCCGCCACGCTGGTTACCATGTACCTGTTCTTTGAGGCCGTCACTCTCTTGTCCCTGGCGCTGGTGCTGCACGAGCGCAGCAAGGAGGCTGTGGCTGCCGCCATCAAGTACCTGATTTACTCCGTCGCCGGCGCCACCATGGGCCTGATGGGCATCTTTTTCCTGGTGCCCAACATGACCAGCCCCTACTTTGTCATGGGCGGCGCGCTGAATGTGGAAAACCTGACCATCGCGCCGGACATGCTGCTGGTGGTGCTGTTCCTGTGCCTGCTGGGCTTTTCCACCAAGGCTGGTATGTTCCCCATGCACGGCTGGCTGCCCACTGCCCACCCCGTCGCCCCCTCCCCCGCCTCTGCCGTGCTTTCGGGCGTGATTACCAAGGCAGGCGTTATCTGCGTGATCCGCACCATTTACTTTGCCATCGGGCCGGAATTCCTGCGTGGCACCTGGGTGCAGATGGCCTTGCTGACGCTGGCCACCATTACCGTGTTCATGGGTTCTATGATGGCCCTGTTTGAAAAGCACCTGAAGAAGCGGCTGGCCTTTTCCTCCGTGTCCCAGGTGTCCTACATCCTGTGCGGCGTTTACCTGTTAGACCGCACCGCCCTGGCCGGCGGCTTCCTGCATGTGGTGTTCCACGCGCTGATTAAGGACGGCCTGTTCCTGTGCGCTGGCGCCATCATCTTTAAAACCGGGTTGACGTATGTGGATCAGCTCAAGGGCCTGGGCAAAAAGATGCCCATCACCTTCTGGTGCTTCACCATCTGCTCCCTGGGGCTGATCGGCATCCCCCCCACCGGCGGCTTCATCAGCAAGTGGTATATCGCCGAGGGTGCCATTGCGGGCCTTAACAACAGCCCCGTGCCACTGTTCACCTGGCTGGTGCCCGTTATCCTGCTGCTGTCTGCCCTGCTGACGGCGGGATACTTGATGCCCATTTCCATCCACGCTTTCTTCTCTCCCCTGGATGAGGGGCTGAAGCTGCCCGGCGGCGACAGCCTGGAAAGGGCTGCTGACCCCGGAAAGATGATGACCGTGCCCATGATGATCCTGGCAGGCGCCGTGCTGCTGCTGGGCACCTTGCCCGGTTTCCTGATCAATATTTTCAACGCGCTGACCGCGCTGCTTGTCTGAGGAGCATATGCTGATTGTATCCGTTCTCCTGCCCATGGTACTGGGTGCCCTTCTCCCCCTCCTGCGCATTAAAAAGGAGGGGCTGCGCAGCCTGTACATCATGCTGTCGGTGGTGGTCACTTCCGCGCTGATGCTGCCCCAGGTGCTCCTGGGCGCGGAGGGTAGGGACACCCTGTTCCTCATCACCGAAACATTGCCCATCGCCTTCCGGCTGGACGGGGCGGGGCGGGTATTCGCCGGCATCGCCGCCATCCTTTGGCCCCTGGCAACGCTGTACGGCCTTGAATACATGCAAAAGGATGCCCGCAAGGACACCTTCTTTGCCTTCTACATCATCAGCTACGGTATCACCCTGGGCATTGCCTGTGCCTCCAACCTGATTACCCTGTACCTGTTCTACGAACTGCTGACGCTGGCCACCCTGCCGCTGATTATGCACGGCGGCAAGACCCGCAACATACGGGCAGGGCTTAAGTATCTGTACTACTCCATCGGCGGCGCGGCGCTGGTGTTCATTGGCCTTGTGTACGTCATCTACTACGGCGGCACCACGGAGTTTTTCTACGGCGGTCTGCGGGCGATGACCATGGGCACCACGGCCAACAGCCTGCGCATCGGTTACCTGATTTGCTTTATCGGCTTTGGCGTCAAGTCTGCTATTTTCCCGCTGCACACCTGGCTGATTGAGGCCGCTGTGGCCCCCACGCCGGTAACAGCGCTGCTGCATGCCGTGGCGGTGGTCAAGTCAGGGGTGTTCGCCATCATCCGTGTGACCTGGTTTGTCTTTGGCCCCACCCTGCTGATAGGCACCTACGCCCAGCATATCCCCCTGGCCATGGCAGCTTTCACCATTGTGTACGGCTGCACCATGGCGCTGAAGGAACAGAACATTAAGCGCAGCCTGGCCTATTCCACCGTGAGCAACCTCAGCTATATCATCCTGGGCGCTTTGCTGCTAACCCCAGAGGGGTTGCGCGCCAGCCTGATGCACATGTCCTACCACTCCATCATCAAGATTACCCTGTTCTTCTGCGCAGGCATGTACCTGAAAAAGGGCATCACCTATGTGCAGGACCTGCGCGGCATGCACCGGGCTGCGCCGGAACTGGCCGCTGCCTACCTGCTGGCCGCCCTGGCACTGACGGGCATCCCGCCGCTGCTGGGCTTTATCAGCAAGTGGTCCCTGGCTGTGGCCGCCGTCAACTATGGCAGCCGCCTGGCCTTGCTGGGCATCGTTGCGCTGACATTAAGCGCACTGCTGACGTTCTTCTATGTGGTGCTGCCCGGCTTTACCACCTACATGGGGCAGCCTAATCGGGTCTGCGCCCCACGGGAGTTTTCCCCCGGCTGGAAAGCCCTGGTGCCCCTGGCGATCCTGAGCATCACAATCCTGCTTCTGGGCTTCTGGCCTGCGCAGCTGGGCGACTTTTTTGCCCATGCCGCCGCAGGCGGGCTGTAAGGGGGTGCCCGCGTGAACATGCTGTTACTATTGCTGGTGTTTGTCCCCATGGTGATGGGTGTGCCTGCCTTCCTGCTGGCAAAGAAAAGCCAGAAGGCCGGGTATGCCGTGCTGATTGCCACCACCCTGGCCGCCTTTGCCGGGGCGCTGGTGCTGTTTCTGGGTGCCCTTGAAAACAACTTTGCTGCCCAGGCCCTGCCCGGTATCTGCTTTTTCGGGCTGACGCTGCGGGGCGACGGGTTCCGCGCCCTGTATACCCTGATCCTTACCTTCATGTGGCTGATGACATCGCTCTTTAGCCCCCAGTATTTTGCCCATGGGCATAAGCAGGGGCGCTACCTGTTCTTTACCCTGGTCACCCTGGGTGCCACTTTGGGGGTATTCCTGTCGGACGATTTAATCACCGCCTTTGTCTGCTTTGAAATCATGTCCTTCACCAGCTACCCCTGGGTCGCCCACGAAGAAAACCCCGGCGCCATGCGCGCTGCCGCCACCTACCTGGCCATTGCCGTGTTTGGCGGTATGGCCATGCTGATGGGGCTGATGATGCTGTACCCCCTGCTGGGTACCCTCTCCTTTGACAGCCTGCTGAGCGCCGCCCAGGCGGTGCAGGATAAAAACGCCCTGTACCTGCCCAGCATCCTGATATTGACAGGCTTTGGCGCCAAGGCGGGGATGTTCCCGCTGCATGTGTGGCTGCCCAAGGCCCACCCCGTGGCCCCTGCCCCTGCCAGCGCCCTGCTGTCCGGCGCGCTGACCAAGGTGGGCATCTTCGGCATTCTGGTGGTGTCCACCCGGGTGCTGCTGCACGATGCCGCCTGGGGCAACCTGCTGCTGATTCTGGGCTTGATTACCATGTTTGCCGGGGCATTGCTGGCGCTGTTGTCGGTGGATTTGAAGAGAACCCTGGCCAGCTCCTCCATGAGCCAGATTGGCTTTATCCTGGTGGGCATTGCCATGCAAGGCCTGCTGGGCGAGCATAACGCCCTGGCAGCCCAGGGCACCGTGCTGCACATGCTGAACCATAGCCTGATTAAGCTGTGCCTGTTTATGAGTGCAGGGGTTGTGTACCTGGGGCTGCATAAGCTGAACCTCAACGACATCCGGGGCTATGGCCGCAACAAACCTTTCCTGCACCTGTGTTTCCTGGTGGGGGCTGCGTCCATCAGCGGCGTGCCGCTGTTTTCTGGGTATGTGTCCAAAACGCTGCTGCACGAAAGCATCGTGGAGTATGTGGTGCACCTTGAGCTGCTTGGGCAAAACGCCCTGTGGTACAGCGCTGCGGAATGGGTGTTTGTCATCACCGGTGGCATGACCTTCTGCTACATGCTGAAACTGTATATCGCCATCTTCTGGGAAAAGCCCGCAGGCCACGCAGCGGAGCAAGCCAAGGGGTACTTAACCCCCCTGTCCCGCCTGGCGCTGCTGGGTGCTGGGAGCGTGCTGCTGGTGCTGGGCATCCTGCCTGATGCAACCATGACGCCGCTGGCCAACATGGCCCTGCCCTTTATGAACGCCCATCCCCCTGCCCACGCAGTGGACTACTTTTCCATGGTGAACCTGCTGGGCACGGGCAAGTCTCTGGTGATTGGCCTGGTGCTGTACCTTACGCTGGTGCGCAAAGGATTGATGCAGAAAACAGCGGAAGGCACGCTGTATGTGGACCGCAAACCCCAGTGGCTGGACCTGGAGGACGGTGTGTACCGCCCGGCACTGAAGGCGTCCCTGACGGTGGGCAGCGCTCTGGCTACCCTGTGCCACCGCCTGCCGGACTACCTGGGCAAGGCGGGCATGCGCAGCCTGCGGGGGGTAGGCCCTCTGCTGTCCATCCTGCCGGAGAAACTGTTTGCCGCCATGCACTGGCTGGGCAAGATGCTGGCCATTATGCTGTCCTCTGCCATGGACGGGCTGATCGCCCTGCTGGGGCGCACGCTGTTTATGCCCCCCAAGGGCAGACAGCCTGTGCCGGTGGGTAACCGCTTCACCTATAGCTTGGGCAAGGTGTTTAACTTTATGAGTGGCCTCAAGAACCGGGTGCTGCGCCGCGCCAACCCGGTGGTGCGAAAGTATACTTATATTTTTGCCGCCCTCTGGCAGGAGATTGCCACCAACTTTGAACGCCTGACCCATAGCCTGTCCTTCAGCCTGATGATGTTCTCCATCGGTCTGCTGGTGACGTTGATGTATTTAATGACGCGCTAATGCGGGTTTCCAAAGGGGAATCATTCCCCTTTGGTGGGGTGTGGGGTGAAACCCCACAAGTACATGGTAAGCAAAACAGCGCAGCGCATTTTGCGTAGAGAGTGACACGATAATAGAAAGCAACATAAAAGTATTCTGATGTTCTGATATGGCTACGGGGAAAAGATAAAATCTTTTCCCCGTTATCTTTGCATTATCTTTGCGTTCTATTTGCTTGTCTGCATAGCCGCAAAATGCGCTTCGCTGTTTTGCTGGCGTTTGTATGGGCTTCGCCCAAACCCACCAAGGGGAATGATTCCCCTTGGAACCCCCACATATCAGGAAGGCGCTCCCAGCGGAGCGCCTTCCCTTCCTTCTTCCCTCTACTTATGGGCATCAATGCCCAGAGCGGTCAGTTTGTGATGGTTTCGCCTGTCATGTTCTTCCAGGCATTGCGGATGGCCTTCTGGTTGGTAACCCCGTAGTTGGGGTCATTGCGTTGGGTTTCCTCCATATCCCGCAGGAAGTGTATGCACAGATGGCCGCCAAAGCCGTTATCGGTGATGCCGCCGCTTAGGTGGGGGCGGTTATGCATGGCCGCCAGGGTCCACGTGCCGCTGGGCAGCTGCACGTACACGGTGTTCACATTCCAGGAGGGAGCGCCAAATGCCTTGTTCATCAGCTGGGTATCCCGCCAGGTAAGGGGCTCAGAGTCGGCATGGGCGCCCAGGGAATAAAAGCGTATGGTAAAGCTGATGCCGCTGGCAGGGTGGTAGATCTTCGCCGTCTGCCCGCCGCGGATGCTGGGGCGGATATCCTTATACCAGTGCAGCAGCTTAACGCTGCCCGAGGACACGCCGCCGCCCTTGCCGGCATCGGCAGGCAGGGAATCCGCCGGGGCATCATAGCCCTTGGCTGCGCCGGAGTAAAGTACCTGCTGCATGGAGGGGTTGGCAATGCCGGAAATGGTCAGGCCGTTGCGCTGCTGGAAGCCCACCACTGCCTGATGGGTGCTGACATCATAGGTACCACTGACCTTCAGGGGATAGCCCAGCTCCTTCAGCCTTGATTGCAGCAGGGCAATGTTGGTTTTGCCGCCGGAATCCTTGTTATCAATCTTCAGGGTAGTAAAGCTGGTGGGGGTGCTGCCCGCAGCCTTTGCGGCAGGGGAAAACAGCATGTTCTGGGTCTGTGCGCCGCAAATGCCGTCTGCCGCAAGGCCGTTGAGGGCCTGGAACTTGGCCACAGCATCCCGGGTGGCAGCATCGTACTGGCTGTTTTCGGGGGCGGCGTATTTAAGCTCCTTCAGGCGCTTTTGCACCTTCAGCACATCCTCCCCCTGCATGGTAAGCCGCAGGGTGCGGGCTTCCTGCACGGGCGTCTCAGGGCCAACGGGCGCTGAGGGCGAAGGCACAGGGGTTGCAACAGGCTGCACCTGAGGAAAGGACAGGAACTTGGTCATCACATAGCCGCTTGTGCCCTGGTAGCTGATGCGGCACCAGGAATTGTTCTTTTCCAGCAGCTGCACATCAGCGCCAAAGGGCAGGGTACGCACCACATTGCGGTTGTTAAGGCTCTGGGGCGTGCTGCGCAGGTTCAGGCTGCCCCGGTTCTGGGTAGCCACCTTGGCCTGCCCCAGCGGCAGGGGAAGGGGCTGGGCCGTCTGCACAGGCTGGTTGGGCACAGGCGCCGTTGTCGCCGCTGCGCCGCTGGGCTGGGCAGAGGCGGAGAACAGCCTGTTCAGGGTGCCCGGTCCGGCCACGCCGTCGGCTTTCAAGCCATTGTTTTTCTGGAACAGCATCACTGCCTCCCGGGTCAGGCGGCCGTACACCGCATCGGCTTTGGTGATGGGATAGTTCAGCACCATCAGCCGCTGCTGCAGGGTGCGCACGCCCTGGGCTTCATCCCCCAGGCGGTAGGTGCCCTGAATTGGGGAAACCCCTTGGGTGACGGGCTGCTGGGGCAGCACGGGGGCAACAGGGAGGGTCGTAGCCACGGGAGCAAAGGTCGCCGCAGGGGCAGAGGTCGCCTGGGGGGTATAGGCATTGGCCCAGGAGGAGAACAGACGGTCCAGGGTGGATTGCCCGGCAATGCCGTCAGCCTTTAAGCCATTGGCCTGCTGAAACAGTGCCACCGCTTCCTTGGTGCCCCGGCCGTAGACGGCATCCGCCTTGGTGAGGGGGTAATTCAACGCCATCAAACGCTGCTGCATCAGCCGCACGCCCTGGGCTTCGTCCCCCATGCGGTAGGTGCCTTGAGGGATGGTGGAAGCCTTTGTTGCCGACTGGCCCGAAGATAAAGGCGCGCTGGCTGTATTTTTGTAATCAAACTGAGGCGCTAATTGAAACAATGCTGTCAGGGTCTTGTTTCCCGCCAGGCCGTCGGACGTCAGATTGCGGCTTGCCTGAAAGGCCATCACCGTCTGCTGCGTTCCGTCGCCATACTTGCCGTCTGCCTTGATGGGATACTGAAGGAAGGCAAGGGCCTGCTGCATCCTGAGCACCTCGTCGCTGTTCTCGCCCGGGCGCAGGGTGCGGTAGCTGGCCAGGGCTGTGCTTGTCAGAGTGAACAGCACCAGGGTCAGACAGAGGCCTTTCATACGCAGTTTCATTGGTACACCACCGTTTCTTAGATTTCTTGGTCGCATTGTATCACATTGCGTCTTTATTGTAAACTATTGTTACGAATTTATTACGTTTGTTACAAATAGTGTGAAGTTGTTTCCTTGACAGCCCCCCTTTCCCCTCATATAATGAAAGCCTGTAACCAATGAAGGAGCAATGTATGAAAAAATCGCTGTTATTCCTGGCCGCTGTGCTGTTGATTTGTTTGACGGGCTCTGCCCTGGCTTCCGCTGCCCCCACCTTTGAAACCGAGGTCTTGCCCGATGGCATGGCGGGGGTGTTCTACAATGCCAAAATCATCGCCCAGGGCGCCGGCAAGGTGAACTACACCCTGTCCTACTATAACGATGGCACCAGCGGCTTTCCCGCGGGGCTGAAGATGTCCTCTAACGGTACGCTGTACGGCAACCCCAAGGCTCCCGGCACCTATGAGTTTGTGGTGTGCGCTGCCTGCGGCGTGGATGAAGCCTATAAAACCTACACCCTGACGGTGAAGGAGTTTGATGAAAGCAAGCTTGCCCCCGGCGGCACCAATGAAAAGGTCATCGGCCTGGGTCTGGACAGCAATGTGGGCATCAGCAATGCTTTAAGCGGCGGCCGGGCGGCCATGCAAAATGGCAGCATCTACTTTATCAACAACAAAGGGTATTTGTACCAATCCCCCGCGCCTTACGAAAAGGCCACCCAGCGCTTCAAGGCCACCGCCTACGACCTGATGGACGCCCACAACGGCAGCCTCTACTACTACCAGCGGTACTTGAACGAGCGCGGCACCATGGAAGACTATAGCGACTACAAGTATGTAACCCGCATCGCCCGGGACCCCCTGGGCGACAAAGGCCGCAGCACCTTGATGGAGCTAAGCCAGAAGGAAGCCGCCACCCTGACGGTAACGGACGAGGTGATTCTGTTCATCAAGGGGGAAGAAAACGGCGTCATGACCCGCATCCCCATGCAGGGCGGCCTGGAAACCCAGATGCATGTCTACCACGCAGGGCAGGAAATGTACGCTGTCAAAGCGCTGCCCTACAAGGGCCATGCCTACTTTATTGCCGAGAACGATGGCAGGCTGTACCGGGCATACCTGGACGGCCAGATCGCCCATCGACTGACGGAGGAGAAGGTGCGCTCCTTCACCATGGCGCGCTTTGCAGGCCGGGATATCCTCTGCTTTACCAACGATAATGACGAGCTGTACGCCTGCCAGCCCGACGGGCAGCTGCTGGAGCGCCTGGGGGATTTGAAGGGCACCATGCTCAACGCTGATCAGGATTTTCTGTACTTTTTTGATAAGGATAACAAGTACCGCCCCTCCCGGGTGCGGCTGCCCGAGTTTGACAAGGTGGAGCAATTAAGCGACATCGCCGGGGATCAGCTGTACGTGTTTGACGAGGGCATCATCTGGCGCAAGCGCAAAGCGCCGCAGTTTTATTTTATGGATAAAACCGCGGGGGAACCCGTGCGTTTAAATAAAAATTAAGGGGAAGAAGCATGAGCGTATCCAAGGTATTTTTTACAGATTTTCGGGCCCACAATTTTGAGAACATGCTGGATAAGCTGCGCAGGCTGTGCAAGAGCGCCGGCATGGAGACCATGGATTTTCAGGACAAGTTTACAGCCATCAAGATGCACTTTGGCGAGCCGGGCAACCTGGCATTTTTGCGCCCCAACTATGCCCGGGTGATGGTGGACTATGTAAAGAAGCTGGGCGGCAAGCCGTACCTGACCGACTGCAACACGCTGTATGTGGGCATGCGCTCCAACGCAGTGGATCATCTGCAGGCGGCGGACTTTAATGGCTTTACCCCTCAGACGGTGGGCTGCCATGTGATTATTGGCGACGGTGTAAAGGGCACGGATGAAGTGCATGTCCCCGTTAAAGGCGACTATGTGCGCTCGGCCAAGATTGGGCGGGCGGTGATGGACGCTGACGTGTTCATTTCGCTGACCCACTTCAAAGGCCATGAGGCAGCAGGCTTTGGCGGCGCGCTGAAGAACATCGGCATGGGCTGCGGCTCCTTTGACGGCAAGAAAGAGATGCACGCTTCCAGCAACCCGGCGGTGGATCGTACAGGGTGCATTGGCTGCGGCATCTGCATCGAGAACTGCGCCCATGGCGCCATTACCATGGACGAGGGGCTGGCGGCCATTGATACCTCCAAGTGCGTGGGCTGCGGGCGGTGCGTGGGCGCGTGCCCGCAAAAGACCATCCATTTTATGGATAAGGAAGCCAACGAGATTCTGGTCAAGAAAATCGCCGAGTATTCCCTGGCGGTGCTGAAGGGGCGGCCCCACTTCCATGTGGCACTGATTATGGATGTATCGCCCTACTGCGACTGCCATGCAGAGAATGATGCGCCTATTATTCCTGATGTGGGTATGCTGGCCTCCTTTGACCCGGTGGCGCTGGACCAGGCCTGCGGGGATTTGGCGAACAGGGAGAAGCCTATCCGGAATAGTATGCTGGCAGAGATGACGAATGAGAAGGCGAGGGATCATTTCCACGCGATATTTAGTGATACCCACTGGCAGGTGGGCCTAGAGCACGCTGAGAAGCTGGGGATTGGCACCAGAAATTACGAACTGATAGATATTAAATAGTTGCGGGTTTCCAAAGGGAAATCATTTCCCTTTGGTGGGTCTGGGCAAGGCCCAGTAAAAAACCCAAGCAAAACAGCGCAGCGCCTTTTGCGATAGTCGGTACAAGATGGAAGGTACGCGTACCCAACAATCACGTTTGTAGGGGTACTTCACCAAAGATCTTGTCCGGTTTTCCGCAAAATGCGCTGCGCTGTTTTGCTGCGCTTGCAGGGTGGGGCTTTGCCCCACA
>CAYFSQ010000001.1:0-71415 GCA_964345895.1 uncultured Oscillospiraceae bacterium | reverse complement strand
GGCCCGCTACAAGAAGCTGGCCGAGTAAGCACCAAACCAACAACGGGCGCCCGCATGGGCGCCCGTTTTGTTTTATATCTGTAAAGAAGCAGGACTATTTGTCTATTTGGCGTTTTTTTGCTTGGTCCAGCGCACCATGTCGCCTACGGTATCTATGACAGGGCGGGGCGTAAAGCCCAGTTCCGTTCGGGCTTTGGCGTTGGAGAATTCGGCATTGCGGGTCAGGGTATACACAGCGTACCGGGTAAAGACCGGGGTTTCTTTCTTTATCAGATCATACAGGGTATAAAAGGGCACTGCAAGATAGGCCAGCCAGGCAGGAATCATCAAGTTCACTTTTTTAACCCCTGCATCAGCGTGCTGGTGGATGGCATCGAAAAACTCCTTGATGGTGATATGGTGCCCGGACAGCAGGTAGCCGCCCTTCTTATCCGGCATCTGGGCCAGTGCGGCGATGGCCTGGGCGCAGTCCCGCACGTCCACAAAGTCGTAGCCGCCCTGTATGCCGGCAGGTAACCTGCCTTGCAGGTAGTCTTCCAGCATCTTGTTCAGGCTGTTGCCTTCCTGTGCGCCCGGGCCGATGATGCCACTGGGGAATACCATGGCTGCGTTTAACCCGTGGTTGAACACCGCGTCCACCACCAGTGCCGCCGCTTCAGCCTTTGTTTTTGCGTAGCCTCCCACAACCAACCGGGGATCAAAGGCGCTGATTTCTGTCATCACCTGCCCCTTTGGTTTTTCTGGTATGGCATGAACAGAGGCAACGTGAATCAAGCGCAAATTATATTGTAGACAGCCCTTAACAATGCTCCTGGTTCCCTCTACGTTAACCTGGCGCACCTTGTCCACCACATTCCAGGCGATGGATACCATGGCAGCACAGTGGATAATGGTTGCATTTTCCTTGGCAGCAGCGCTAAAAAAACGATCTACATCCTCTTGATTTAACAGGTTTCCTTCCATGATCAACGTGCCTTCAGGCAATTGCGCAGCCGCTGGATCCTTTGGCAGCACCAGGGTGCAGACTGTATGCCCCTCTTGCAGCAAAGCCCTGATGATATTGCTGCCCAGATACCCCGCACCCCCTGTAATATAAAACACCATGTTTTTACACCCCTTCCAGGTTGGTTAATAGACAATGCGTTGATTTTTCTTTGACAATGCCCCCTCTTTGTATTTTACTTTCAGCACGATTATTTCAATCATTAATTACTGAAATTATGTCTTAGATTCGGCACACTGCAATGTTACGGGGAGGAGAACCATGAAAAAAGAAAATCGTCGCGTAAAGCTGACCAAGTTACTGTTGCGTAATACCCTTCTGACCCTGATGAAGGATACCCCCGTTGATAAGATTACCATCACTACCCTGTGCGAGGAAGCTGATATCAACCGCAGTACTTTCTACCTGCACTACCAGGGGGTAGGTGATTTGCTGCGTAGCATCGAAAAGGAGTTTTATAATTCCATTCGGGAAAAAATTAATACAAACGATTTAATCCATCCCCAGCAGGATATGTTGAACAGTATTTTCGAGATTATCTACGAAAACCGCGAAGTCTATGCCGCTTTGCTCGGCAAGAACGGCAATGAGGATTTTCTTCGCAGCATCCTGACAATCTCCAGCGACAAAGTACTGCGGCAGTGGGGCGAATCGGGCATCAATCCGGATGATTTGGAGTATGTGTACAATTTCTATATCCAGGGCTGTGTCGGCCTGGTAGGACACTGGGCATCCCGCAATTTTAAGGAAACTCCCCAGGAAATTGCCAACCTCTTTGCCCGGCTGTTGAATGCACTGATAAATGGCATGACTGCAGCAGACAAGTAAAGCCAGAACCTAAAGGAAAGAGAAATCCCCCATTGGACCAGAGTCCGGGGGATTTTTCTTATTCAGCTTGGGTGCTTTCCAACAAACCACGGGTGCCCGCCAAGGGCTCGATGTACATAATTCCTTTGCCAGGGGTTTCGATATCCATCTTTTCGGCCACTGCATCGAACACCTGCCTAGTGATGGCTGTGGGTGTTAAAATAATGATAATCTCCTTTTCCGGTTCAATTTCCATGCCGAATATCGTCCGGGCTTCCTTGCCGCTGGAACCGCGCCCATGCAGGATGGTGCCGCCCCGAGCGCCTGCGCCGCGGGCTGCCTCCATGACGTCCTCAGCATTTCCACGTTCAACCACCACGGTAATTTTATGAAACATATTCTCCTCCGGATACAGGCTGGCAGTTTCATCCAGCGTTATTTGGGTGCCGTTATGGGTGCCGACACAAGCCAGCACGTCGGTTAAATACGCAATACCATGCCCAGGGTTATCAAGCTGCAGTTTATCATGCAGCACGTCAATAAATTCCATCGCATTTTCTTTTGACATCAGAATGCTGACCAATTCCCTCCGGTCGCTGGTGATGCCCAGCATTTGGAAAAAATGGCTGGCTACGGTGCCTTTGGCTAATATCTTGGTAACACTCAGGTGATGCTTCCGCGCCTGTTTAGACAGCGCTGCGCTTTGTTCCGGGGTGAGGATCAGCGTCAGCACCTGTACGCGGGAATGGCTGGTAGACATAGGTCCTCCTTACTTCTTTTTCGTCTTAAGATTGTAGAGCACGCCCAATACCTGCAGTGCGATGACCGGCATCATGGCAACGATGGCAATCATACCGAAACCGTCGGCAACAATGTCTGCATTGGGGGTCTGTATGGCGATGCCCTGCACGAAGGCCAGGCTGAAGGTCGCAGTCATCGGTCCGGAAGCAACGCCGCCGGCGTCAAACGCCATGCCCACAAAAAGATCTGGGGTGTAAAATGCCAACGCCACCGCGCCACCAAAGCCCAGCAGCAGGTACATCCACAGCTGGACGCCGGGCACCAGGATGCGCAGCGTTGCCATGAAGATGGCCAGCCCAACGGCAATGGATAAGAAAATCAGCACCAGGGGACGGCGTACATAGCCGCCGGTAATGTCCTCAACCTGGTGGGTCAACACGATAACGGCAGGTTCTGCCAGAACGGTGACAAGCCCCAGAACAAAGGACACCAGCAGCACGGGCACCTTGCTGTCCATGCTGGCCAGGCTCATCCCCACGTCGCGCCCTACCTCCATAAACCCGCCGTTGACGCCGGTTAGAAACAGCACCAGGCCGATATAGGTCATCAGCAAGCCTTTGGTGATGGAGGACACTGCCTCCCGGCTTTGTTTAAGGAAAACCTTCTGGAAGAAGATGTAGGACAGCACGATGGGCGCCAGGGACAACAGGGTGGACTGGCCTTCCTTGAGGAACAATCCGCCATAGGTGCTTAGCAGGTTCGCGGCGGCGGGCTCCGCCTGGGGCATGGTACCTGTCAGCTTATCGATGCCCATCAGAAGACCTGCTGACAGCACACCAATGATGGCGCCAGTGGATGACATACCCACCAGCCCAAAGCTGTCCACCTCACTGGACTTGGTGTCCTTCTTCATGGCAGATACGCCAGCAGCAAGGGCCAGCATAAAGGGCGTTGTCAGCGCACCGGTGGTGGCGCCCGATGCGTCAAAGGCAATAGCCAGAAAGTCGCTGGAAGAAAACAGGGACAACACCAAGATCAGGCCATAGGCCATTAAAAAGGCGTATTTTAGTGGAATGTTCTTCAGTATGCGCAGCATTGCCATGGTCATCATCACACCGATGCCAATGGACACCACCGCCACCATAACCATATGAGAAAACTGGCCGGCCGTGATGCTGGAGACCTGCCCCGCCAGGATATGCAAATCAGGTTCGGCGAAGGAGATGAAGAACCCCAGCACCAAACCCACCACAACGACCAATATCTTTTTACCTGAATGCGCCAGCATGCTGCCGATGCCCTGACCGATGGGATCTATGCTTTGGTCGATACCAAACAAAAAAATCGTTAGGCCGACAATAATCAATACCCCACCTACCAAGAATTTACTCAGCAACCCTGCCTCCAGGGGCGCGATGGTGAAATGCAAAATCAGTACGATGATCACCACAGGCAGAACAGCGGCAAGGACTTCCTTTAATTTGCTTCGGAGTGCGGACAAAACATCACCTCCATGGATATTCTTTTTCTATTTTACTGAAGATTTGCTGTTCCCGTCAAGTATCAGAAGATATTTAAAAGAAAATAATAGAGCACAGGCCCCAGCATAGCAGGCAGATAATCCGCCAATTTGATTTTAATGATATCAAGCAGATTCAGCGATAATGCCATAATAAGCAGGCTGCCGACAGCGCCAATCTCTGTGATGGTTTGTGGGGTAAGCAGGGGCGATAAAAG
This sequence comes from uncultured Oscillospiraceae bacterium, assembly GCA_964345895.1. GTDB lineage: Bacteria > Bacillota > Clostridia > Christensenellales > Aristaeellaceae > DTU024. The sequence continues at coordinate 67,127 of CAYFSQ010000001.1, read as the reverse complement.
GCCTGCCGCCAGATAAATAACCCCCTGATAAAGAAATACAAGGGGGCCGGAGAGTAGCACACCGCTACCATAAATGGTGCCGTACACCAGGGTGGAGGTAAAGTCCAGCACCGATTTTAGCACCAGAATGGTGCCGTCCCCCTTCAGCGCAGCATTGATGGGGCCCAGGATGGCCATGGAACCGATGCACTGCATCATAAATACCGTAACAAAGCCTTGACTAAAGGGAGCATCCTCACTTTTGGCCAGACTTTTCAATTTATCTCCCAGGCGCTGGAAACCGTCATCGATTCCAAGGGCGGTGCCCACCACCCCGCCTATCACAGCGCTGATCAGCATCAGCATCATATTGTTCGTAGCAATAGCACCCTGTATGCCCACCACCAGGATGCACAGGTTGGCCATCACCTTGGCGGCGTCCACCAGGTGCATGGGCAGCTTCTTGCGAAACAACAAGCCAAGAAAGCCCCCGGCTGAGATGGCGACCAGGTTCAGTACATTGTATTGCATGCTTTAAGCCTGTGTCAGGCGGCTAAGTTCCTGTGATACACTCTCTTCACAATCCCGCATGGCTTCCAGGGTTTTCTGCAACAGGGTATCCAACTCCCAGCCCAGTTCCTGCGCACCCTTGGTGATGACATCCCGGGAGCAACCAGCCGCAAAAGCCTTGTCCTTAAATTTCTTTTTCAGGCTCTTAAGCTCCATATCCTGCACCGACTTGGAGGGGCGCATCAGCGCAGCAGCGCCTGCCAGGCCCGTCAACTCGTCTACAGCATACATCACCTTTTCCATGTGATGCTCGGTGGGGACGTTGATACATATCCCCGTGCCGTGGCTTTGCACAGCATGAATCAACTCTTCTGTTGCCCCGGCTTCCTTTAGAAGCTCATAGGCTTTTTTGCAATGCTCTTCCGGCCACATTTCAAAGTCCACATCGTGGACAAGCCCGGCAATGGCCCAAAAGTCCTGTTCGTTTTCAAAACCTTGATCGATGGCAAACCAACGCATGACGCCTTCCAGCGTCAGCGCGTGCTGAATATGGAAAGGCTGCTTGTTGTACTTAAGTAAAAGTGCCAAGGCCTCTTCGCGTGTCAATCCTGCTTCCATGATAAAATCCTCCTTCAGTTTGGGCTATTGTACCATGTTTTCTGCCATTAATCTGCCTTTTCTTTGTGCGAAAAAGCCCCCTCAGTTTGAGGAGGCCTCAATTCGTCAAAAAAGGTCTTTCAGACCCTTTTTTGACGTTTGGAACGATGGGCCGTTTGCCTCTCGCTATGCTCCCGGGCGGCAAACGGCAAGGAAACCCTTGCTACGCAAGGCTTTCCGCATCACCGTACACGCCGCTGATGCGGATTACAGTAGGAGGGGTGCCCCCTCCTACACCTCCCCTTTCGTCCTATACAGTTTTCTTTGACAATCAGCAGGCCCCCTCAGTTTGAGGGGGCCTGTTGGCTTGCTTACATTACTGGGCGGGAACCTCGAACACGGGGATGACGCCGCCGCCAAAGTCTTCACTGTTTTCGATGAATTCCTTCACCTTCTGAGTGAAGAGCACCTTTTTCAGCGCTTCCACGAAGGGCTCATTCACTTTATCCTGGCGAACAACAACGTAGTTGATGTAGGTTTGGCCGCTGGTGCCATCCACCGGCTCCAGGAACAGGGAATCCTTGGCAGGGCTGAAGCCTGCGGCGATGGCATAGTTGCCGTTGATGGTGGCGAAGCTGGCATCTTCCAGCATGGAGGGAATCAGCTCTGCGTTCACTTCCACCAGTTCCAATTCGTAGGGGTTGTCCACCACGTCCAGCTTGGTCAGCTTATCGGTCAGCTGTGCGTTCTCCGGCAGGGTAATCAGGCCTTTGTCCTGAAGGAGGAACAGGGCACGCGCTTCGTTGGAGGGGTCGTTGGGTACCAGCACGCTATCGCCTTTGGTGATGTCGTCCAGGGATTTCTTTGTGCCGGGGTAGATGCCAAAGGGCTCATAGTGCACGCCCAGAACTTCTACTAACTGCTCGTTCTCTGGCACTTCAGTGTTGAAGGCCACCATGTGGGGTTTGTGCTGGAAGAAGTTGGCGTCTAATTCGCCGGCAGCGGTGGCCTGGTTGGGCAGCACATAGTCTGAGAACTCGACCAGCTCCAGGTCGTAGCCCAGTTCTTTCAGGTCGTCCTTGACAAAGTCCAGGATGATGTAGTGGGGGTTGGAGGTAGCACCAATGGTCAGCTTTTCTGCTGCAAGGGCGGTGACGGCGCTGAGGGCCAGGATAAGGGTAAGTACCAATGCGATGGTCTTTTTCATGGGAGTCTCCTTCCAAATTAGCGACTTCTGTGATCTATTTTTTTCGACACACCTGTGCCGGTAACGGTGATGGTTTGTACCAGGAACACCAGCAGGATGCTGGCCGCATACATGACATCCAACTTGCGGATGTTGATGCCTTTGATGATGGCGATGGATCCCAATCCCCCGCCGCCTGCCGCGCTGGCCATGGCGGTATAACCAAGGATGTTAACCATGCTGATGGCAGCGCCGTTGATGATGGAGGGCATGGCTTCGGGAATCAGCACTTTGAAGATAATCTGGCTGTTGGTGGAGCCCATGGACTGGGCTGCTTCGATGATGCCTCGGTCCACCTCGATGAGGGCCCCCTCCGTCATGCGGGCAACATAGGGAAATGCGCTGATAATCAGGGGGAAGATGATGGCGCGGGTCCCGATGGCGCGGCCCATCACGATGCGGGTTACAGGAAAGAGCATCGCCAGCAGGATGATGAATGGAATGGAGCGCAGGAAGTTAACAATGGTGCCGAGGATGGCATTGAGCTTGATGTTGGGCATGATGTGATCCTTGCGCGTCACCACCAGGAGGATGCCCAGGGGCATACCAATGAGGTAGGAAAACAAAGTCGCGGGGATGGTCATCTCCAGGGTTTCCAGTAAGCCTTGCCATAACAGGGGAATCATTGTTTCCATGCTCATTTCTCATTCACCTCCTTTACCGTCAGGCCTTGCTTGGTCAGGTATTCTGTCACCAGCAGCTTTTCCTGCGCATCCTCCGGGGTTTCAATCAGCATCTGGCCGTACATTTTGCCGCCCAGATGCTTCATGTTGGCGGACAGGATGTTCACCATGACACCATGCTGCTTAATGAGGGTCGCGATGATGGGCTTCTCCCGGGCGGTGCCGTCAAACACGATGCGCATGGCGGGGACGCCGGGATCTTCATCGGGAGTTTCGGGCAGGATGCCGAACAACCGCCTGCCTGCGTCGGACTTGGTGTGGAGGAATACCTCATCCACCGGCCCTTCTTCCGCAACCCTGCCGCCATCCAGTATGGCCACCCTGGTGCATACCTGGCGGATGACCGCCATCTCGTGGGTAATGATGACAATGGTAATGCCCAGACGCTGGTTAATGCCCTTCAGCAGGGACAGAATGGATTGGGTAGTCATCGGGTCCAGGGCACTTGTGGCCTCGTCGCACAGCAGCACTTCGGGCTCATTGGCCAGGGCACGGGCGATGGCTACACGCTGCTTTTGTCCACCGGATAATTGGGCTGGGTACGCGTTGATCTTGTCTTCCAGATCGACAATCTTCAGCAGCTCCCGTACCCTTTCCTCCGCCTCCTTGGCGGGAACGCCGCTTAACTCCAGTGGATAGCGCACATTCCGTCCCACCGTGCGCTGCATAAAGAGGTTGAACTGCTGAAAAATCATGCTGACCTTGCGCCGGGTGGCAATCAGTTCGCTGGGGTTCATGGTCAGGATGCTTTGCCCCTTGTAGAGGACGTCTCCGCCGCTGGGTGTATCAAGGCGGTTCATGCAGCGGATCAGCGTCGATTTTCCCGCCCCGCTCATGCCGACGATGCCGTAGATTTCCTTCTCCCTTACTTCCAGCGTTACCCCGTCCAGGGCTTTAATCTCCCCATCGGTGCCTTGGTAGGTTTTTGACAGGTTTCGAATGGCAATCAGGGGTGTTTTCTTTTCAGAAGCCAATGCTTTCTCCCTTCCAACAGACATAAAAAGCCCGCTATCGCACTTCGCGAAGCGGGCTTATATCATCTAAAACCAGATTAAGCGACGCAACAGAAGAAGCGCGGGGAAGCCTCGCACATCATCATGGACATTCGCATCATCATGGTAGTTTTCATGTGGAAGCCTCCTTTCTTCTTCGGTCTTGGGCGCATTATAATGCATAAAAAACAGTTTGTCAACCGCTTGTATGGAAAAGGTGAAACGCCTCATTCTTCCTCAAAAGCAAGCAGGGCTTCCTCCGCTTTTTCCCAAACAGCATAAGCGTTTTCGGTTTCTTGCTTGGCTTGCTGGTAGGCCTTGGCCACCTCCTGTGCCCTGTCCGGGTTGGTGTAGACCTCCGGGTCTGCCATGCTTTCTTCCAGCTGCTCTTTGGCCTCTTCTGCCTGGATAACAGCCTTTTCCGCTTCCTGCACCGCATTTTTCAGGCGATTGTATAGATTCTGTTCTTCCCGGCTTTTTCTGCGCTGTTTGGCAATCTCTGTGCGGGTGATGCCGCTGAAGGCAACCCCATCCCCATTGTCCTGCCGTTCCTTCTGTATAAGATACTCATCGTAGTTGCCCTCATAGACGACCAGGCCATCCTTGTGCATCACCACCACCTTGTTGGCAAGACGGTTGATAAAGTATCGGTCATGGGATACGGCCAGAATGGTCCCGTCAAAATCCTCCAGGGCTTCCTCCAGCATTTCCCTGCTGTCAGCATCCAGGTGGTTGGTGGGTTCGTCCAGGATCAGGAAATTGTCTTTGCGCAGCATCAGCTTGGTCAGCGCTACCCGCGCCTTTTCGCCGCCGGACAGGGTAGACACCTTGTCAAACACTTCATCCCCGCTAAAGAGGAACAGCCCCAAGGCGCTGCGCACCTCTGTCTGGGTCATGCGGGGAAAATCGTCCCAAACTTCGTTGATGACATTTTTTTCATCATGGAGCCGCTGCTGCTTCTGGTCGTAGTAGCCGATATCTGCATTGGTGCCAAAGTCTACAATGCCCTTGTCCGGCTGCTGCCGCCCCAGCAGGCATTCCAGGAAGGTGGTCTTGCCAATGCCATTTGCGCCTATCAGGATGGCGCGGTCGCCAGACTCAAGAAACAGGGAGGCATTCTCAAACAGTTGTTTGTCACCGAAGGACTTTTCCATGCCCTTCACCTTCAGCGCTTCCTCCCCCATCCGCCTGCGGGCAGTGAAGCGGAAGTGAATCTGTTTTTCCTCCGAAGGCTTGCTGAGCCGCTCCATCTTTTCCAGTTTTTTAACGCGGCTTTCCGCGGCACGGATGGATTTTTCACGGTTGAAGGAGCGGAACCGCTCAATGATGGCCTCCTGCCGCTCTATCTCCTTTTGCTGTTGGTCAAAGGCACGGCGGCGGGACTCGAACCGCTCTACCCGCTGCTCCATATACCTTGAATAGTTGCCCTTATACTGCTCACTTTCCCCCATTAACAGCTCCACCATATCGGTGCAGACCCTGTCTAAAAAGTACCGGTCGTGGCTGACCAGCATCACAGCGCCGGGGTAGGAGGATAAATACTCCTCCAGCCATTTAAGGGCATCCAGGTCCAGGTGGTTGGTGGGCTCGTCCAGCAACAGGATATCGGGTTTTTGTAAAAGCAGCCGCCCCAGGCTGAGCCTGGTCAGCTCGCCCCCGCTTAGCTTGGCGGCCTCCTGATGCTGGGCATTTAGAAAACCGAGGCCGGACAGCACGCCCTGCACCAAAGAATGCCGGGCATAGCCATCCCCTTCCTCAAAGAGGTGCATGGTCCGGGCATAGTCATTTCCCAGGCGTTCCAGCTCTTGAGCATCCAGGGTATGGGCCATCTGCTGCTCCAGGCTGCGCATCTTCTCTTCCAGCAATCGCACAGGCTCAAACACCTTTTCCAGCTCATCCAGCACCGTAGAGCCACTGTCAGGCCGCCAGCTTTGGGCAAGGTACCCCACCCGCATGCCCCTTTGCAGGCTGATGCTGCCGCCGTCTATGGACAGTTCCCCGGTAATCAGCCGAAGCAGCGTGCTTTTGCCCGAGCCATTGACGCCCACCAGGCCCATACGCTGCCCAGTTTGCAGCACAAAACTGACGTCCTTCAATACCTGATGGACGCCAAAGGCTTTGCTTACTTGCTGGGCACTGAGGACAATCAACGCATACTCCTATCATACAAGCGTTCGCTACCAAAAAAAGGCTGACGCTATGCGCCAGCCTGTAAGGGCATCGATGTTAGATGAACAGCATGGCCAGCGTCAGCACAACGAACACGCCAGCGGATACCTTGGTCAGCTGCGCCAGCTTGCCTTGGGCAGACTTTTCCTTGTTGCGGCCGAAATAGCTTTCGCCCGTGGATGCACCTAAGGCGGCAATACCTTCAGCATCACCCTTTTGCAGCAATACAGATCCAATCAGCACAAGGGCTGAAATCATCAGCAGAATGGTCATCACCAATTGAATACCGGACATAGTCAATCCCTCTCTTTCAAATCAACGACATGAATCATACCATAACTGTCCGCAAAGCGCAAGGCTTGCGCACTTTACAAATCTTTGGTGTACACGCGGTAAGTACGGTAGTGCCTGCCCCCTGCAAGCAACGTGTTGTTGATGGACACCACATCATCTTCCGGCACGGTGGAGCCTTCAATATAGGTATAGCCCAGGCGTTTTGCGTTGCTGATGGCATGATGAATCATGGCCAGGTTAACTGCCTTGCTCTGGTATTCCGGCACCACCGACTGCATGGGGCAGCGCACGGTGATAACATTCTTCATGGACAACACGGCCTTCAACACCCGAAGGGGCGTTTCTACGCCATCCAGCGCTTGAAGGTAGGGGGTATTGTCGGGAAAGGCCAACACCACACCGATGGGTTTTTCCCCGGCGTAGGCCATGACGCACAGTTCCCCCCGGTAGATGGTTTTCAATCGCTCCAACAATTGCTGGATATCCTCTGGCGTAGGCACATCCTCCCCTGTTGCTTTGGATGCCTTGGCGATGATGCTGGCAATCTCCCGTGCTAGCCGAAGGCCTAAGCGCTGGGAGGGAATCTGCTCCACCCTGAAGTTGAAACGCTGCTCCACCTTCTGGGCGAGGGGCTCCATTTTTTCCAGGGGTACATCGGCGATGGGAATCTGATAGGCAAGATAATCCCTCTTTTTTACAAAGCCGTAGCCTTCAAGAAGGGCGGGATAATAGGCCTTGTTGTAGGGGTTGTGAAGCACAGGCAGCCCATCGAAAGCGTCCACCAGCAATCCGCGGTTCAGCAGGTCATACTGGGGGGCAATGGGCCCCACAACCTGTGTAGCGCCTTTTTCTTTTAAATAGGCGCAAGCCGCATCCAGCACGGCACGCACGCCATCCATATTATCTTCGCTTTCAAACAGGCTGAACCAGCCCACCCCTTCTCCCAGGTGAGTATCCATCCCCGCCATCACACGGGCGATGGGCGTATCCCCCTGGTAGGCAAGGAAAAACTGCGGCTGGGAATGGGCCAACAAATCATTCTCGTCGCTTAGCAGGCTGTCCAGCAATTTTCGGCGCACCGGCGGCGCCCAGTTGCTATCGCCCTTGTACAGGTCAAAGGGCAACTGAATAAAAGGCTGCAGGTCCTTCGTGTTTCTGTGCAGAATTTCTACATGCAACATATAAACACCCCTTCCGGATGATTATGCATATTTATCATACCACAGGCCGGGGGTTGGCGCAAACGCTTAAATAAATTCGTCCAATTTTTTCAGGATGGCATCACGGCCTTCCCCCGTCTCTGCCGACCAGGGGAAAATATCCCAGGGCTGCACGGCCAAGGTGCGGGCAACCAGGTGCAGGGCACGCTGGCGCTGGGCTTTGGATAGTTTATCTGCCTTGGTTGCTGCCACAATAAAGGGGATGCCGTTGTCCCTAAGGAAATTAACCATCTGCACGTCGTCCTTCGTCGGCTCGTGGCGGATGTCCACCAATTGCAGCATCACCTTTAAATCCTGGGACTGGCTGAAGTATTCCCCCATCATTTTGCCCCAGCTTTCCTTTTCAGTTTTGCTTACCTTGGCATAGCCGTAGCCGGGCAGGTCAATCAGGTGCAAGGTTTCATTGAGTAAAAACACATTAATCAACCTTGTTTTACCCGGGGTTCCGCTGGTCTTTGCCAGGCCTTTACGGCGGCACAAACCATTGATGAGGGAGCTTTTGCCCACATTGCTCTTGCCTGCTACGGCAATCTGGGGTAGCCCTTTGCCCGGGAAGGTGCCGTACTTGGGCAGGCTGATGACAAAGGCCGCGCTTTTAATGTCCATTCTTTTCTTCCTCTGCCAGGGCTACGTCGATAACCTGCTGAATGCGGGACACATAATGGATGGCAAAGTGTGCGCGAATATTCTCCGGCAACTCCTCCACATCCTTCTTGTTTTCTTCCGGCAGGCACAGGGTTTTAACCCCTGCCCTGAAGGCCGCCAGCAGCTTTTCCTTGACACCGCCGATAGGCAGCACCCGCCCTGCCAGGGTAATTTCCCCCGTCATGGCTACATCCTGCTTCACTTTACGGCCAGTCAGCGCTGAAAGCAGCGCGGTGGCCATGGTGACGCCGGCGGAGGGGCCATCCTTGGGGGTGGCACCTTCCGGAACATGGATATGAATATCGCTCTTTTGGGAGAAATCATCCTGCAGACCATAGGCCTGCCCGTGGGCACGCACCCAGCTTAAGGCGGCCTGGCCGCTTTCCTTCATCACATCCCCCAACTGGCCGGTCAGGGAAAACTTGCCGGTGCCCGGCATGACAACGCATTCCACCGCCAGCATTTCACCGCCCACCTCGGTGTAGGCAAGGCCATTGACCACGCCCACCACAGGCTCCCTGAGAAGTTCACCCCGAAGGAAGCGTTCCGGCCCCAGGTACAGCCGGGCCTTGTCTTTGTTGACGGTGATGTATTCTTTGCCCGTATCCAGCATTTCCACGGCGGCTTTGCGCACAATTTTCGCCAGCGCACGGGTTAGGGAGCGTACCCCCGCCTCCCGGGTGTAGCCTTCAATCACCAAACGGAAGGCCGCGTCATTCATGCGCACGCTGCGGGGAGGCAGTCCGTTCTCCAAAATCTGGCGTTTGAGCAGATGCTTCTTGGCAATCTCTCGTTTTTCTTCCTCTGTGTAGCTGGAAACTTCGATAATTTCCATGCGATCCAGCAGCGGCGCGGGGATTTCCCCGGCTGTGTTGGCAGTGGTTACAAACATCACCTGGGACAAATCGAAGGGGACTTCCAGGTAGTGGTCGCGGAAGTGGTTGTTCTGCTCGCTGTCCAATACCTCCAGCATAGCGCTGGCGGGGTCGCCCCGAAAGTCGTGGCCCATCTTGTCAATCTCATCAAAGAGGAAGACAGGGTTCATGGTGCCGGCGCGCTTGATATTGGAAATGATACGGCCGGGAATAGCACCGATATATGTACGGCGATGGCCGTATATCTCCGCCTCATCCCGCACGCCGCCCAGGGACATCTGAACAAACTTACGATCCATGGCCCTGGCGATGGCCTTGACGATGCTGGTTTTACCCACCCCTGGCGGGCCTACAAAGCACAGGATGGAGCCCTTCAAGGCATCCTCCTTGCCGCCCTTCATCTTCATGCCGCGCACAGCAAGAAACTCAATGATGCGCTCTTTCACCTTGTCCATGCCAAAGTGATCTTCATCCAGAATACGCCGGGCACGGTCCAGAGACATGCGGTCCTTGGTGTACTTGCCCCAGGGCAGGTCCAAAATCCACTGAATATAGTTTTCGCTCACCGATACTTCCGGCGTGCCGGGAGCCATGCGGTTTAAGCGATCCAGCTCCTTCTCCACCTTTTCACGGGCTTCTTCATTCAGCGGCGTTTTTTCCATCCGGGCGCGCATGTCGTCCAGCTCTTGCTGGTCATCTTCGCCCAGTTCCTCCTGGATAACCTTCAGCTGCTCCCGCAGATAGTAATCCTTTTGGTTCTTATCAATCTGCATTTTAACCCGAAGCTGGACCATTTTTTCAATACCAGCCAGCTGGGTTTCCTTGGCCAGGTACATGCAAAGCTGCTCCAAACGGTCTGCAGCATCGTGGACATCCAGCATGCCCTGCTTATCGCTCAGGTCGTTGATAACATTGGAGGCAATGGTGTCTGCCAGGTTGTCAGGATCTTCAATCCGTTTAATCGAGCGCAGCAACTCAGCGGATATGCGGCCGCTGCTCTGGGCGTAGTTGTCAAAGTATTCCTTGGTTAGGCGTACCAGGGCGGAGATTTCCTCGCTCATGTTGGCCATGTCAAAGGCAGGGATGGGCTCGTAGGTTGCAACCCAGCCCCCTTCCTGGGAATCTATATCCAGCATGCGGGCGCGGCCTATGCCCTCCACCAGCACGCGCAGGTTGTTGCCGGGCAAATGAAGCACCTGGCGGATTTCTGAAATGGTGCCTGTTTCGTACAGATCTTTTAGGGTGGGCGCTTCGGCATCCACATCCTTTTGCGCCACCATCAGCACCTTGCGGCCTTCCAGCAGCGCACGCTCCACCGCCGCCACGCTCTGGGGGCGGCCTACATCAAAATGCAGCACGGTGTGCGGAAATATCATCATCCCCCGCAAGGGCACAAGCGGTATGCGGTTCATGGATTGTTTTGTCATGGTTCCTCCTGTGATAAAAATCCTCTTCTCGCACGGGGCGGGAAGAGGGTACGCCGAATAATCGGCCATGCTCTTAGAACGCTCTTACGAGGCATCCCCCGCGACAGGCTGGTTTTCAGCAGCCTTCAGCCGCTTTTTAGGTGCTCTGCCCGGGACGTTTTTAATCAGTTCCGGCTGCGCGCCTTGCTCGACCACCTCTTTGGTGACGATGCACTTTTTATAATCCTGCTGGCTGGGCAGGTTAAACATGATATCCATCAAAGCGCTCTCCAGGATAGCGCGCAGACCACGGGCACCTGTTTTGCGCTCCAGGGCCTGGCGGGCAACTGCCTCCAGGGCTTCGTCGGTGAAGGTCAGCTCCACATCATCCAGGGAAAACAGGTATTGATACTGTTTTACCAGGGCATTCTTAGGCTCCTTCAGGATGCGCACCAGGGCGTCCTGATCCAAAGAATCCAAGGACACCACCACGGGCAGACGGCCCACCAGTTCAGGGATCATGCCAAAGCGAACCAAGTCCTCAGGCTGCATGTGCTTGAGGGTTTCGCTTTCCTGCCGTGCGCTGTCGTCCTTTTCAGCGGAGCCAAAGCCCAGAATACGGCTGCCCAAACGGGATTTGATGATGCTTTCCAGACCATCAAAGGCACCGCCGCAGATGAAGAGAATGTTGCTGGTATCGATGTGCAAAAATTCCTGCTGGGGGTGCTTGCGGCCGCCCTGAGGCGGTACATTGGCCACCGTGCCTTCCAGAATTTTTAGCAGGGCCTGCTGCACCCCTTCACCGGATACATCCCGGGTGATGGAGGTGTTTTCCGACTTGCGGGCAATCTTGTCCACCTCGTCCAGGTAGATGATGCCTTGCTCGGCCGCTTTGATGTCCCCATCGGCAGCCTGGATCAGGCGCAGAAGGATGTTCTCTACATCCTCGCCTACATAGCCGGCTTCCGTCAGGCTGGTGGCATCGGCAATGGCAAAGGGCACATTCAGGATGTCTGCCAGGGTCTGGGCCAGGTAGGTTTTACCGGTACCTGTTCGGCCTGCCAGCAGAACGTTGGACTTTTTCAGCTCCACGTCCTTGTTGCGGCGGGTGGAGCGGATGCGCTTATAGTGGTTGTATACTGCCACGCACAAGGCACGCTTGGCACGGTCCTGGCCGATGACGTATGCGTCCAGGGACTCTTTCAGTTCAAGGGGGGTGGGCAGTTTGTCGCCGATGGCCTGCTTTTTCCCAGGCTGAAAGCTGTCTTCACCTAACACATCGCTGCACAGCTCGACGCATTCATTGCAGATGTAGGCGTTAGGGCCTGCGATGAGCCGCTCAACTTCTGTCTGGGATTTCCCGCAGAAGCTGCAGCGATGCAGCTTGCGCGGCTCATAGGGTTCTTTAGGCATCCTTTTCCTCCTGCTTGGGACGGGGCTGATAGATTTCGTCGATGATGCCATAGTCCAGCGCTTCTTTGGCACTCATGAAATAGTCGCGCTCGATATCCCGGGCGACGCGTTCTATGCTCTGTCCCGTCATATCTGCCATCATATCGGTCATCTTTTTCTTGGTTTTCAGCAGCCATTCCGCACGGATGGTTACATCCGTCGCCTGTCCTTGGGCGCCGCCGGAGGGCTGATGGATCATTACTTCGCTGTTGGGCAGCGCCATGCGTTTTCCCTTTTCCCCTGCCATCAGCAGGAAAGCACCCATGGAGGCTGCCATGCCGATGCACACGGTACGCACCGGGGCTTTGATGTACTGCATCGTATCGTAGATGGCCATGCCCGCAGTGACTGAACCGCCGGGGCTGTTGATGTACAAAGAGATATCTGCATTGGGATTGTCCATTTCCAGGAACAAAAGCTGGGCAACCACGGTGTTGGCCATGGCATCATGGACAGGGCCGGAAAGGAATATAATCCTGTCCTTGAGCAGACGGGAGTAAATATCGTATGAACGCTCGGCATTGCCGCTGCGCTCGACTACATAAGGAATTAGGTATTCAGCCATGTTGTCTCCTTCCACGCGGAGGGTTTATTCTTTAGGCTCCTCCGCCTTTTTGGTTCTTTTCGCCTTGGGTTTGGCAGGTGCTTCCGCCTTCTCCTCGGACTTTTCTTCTTTGGATTCTTCTTTCTTGGGTTCTTCTTCCTTGGGTTCTTCCGCTTTCTTGGTGGTCTTGCGGGCGGGCTTCTTGGCCGGTTTCTTCTCGGCCTTTTCGACTGCCTTTTCTGTTTCGGCAAGGATTTCCTCGGCATCAAGGCTGCCGGGTTCCTCGTTCTTCACGTCCACCTTGGCTTCGTTTTTCAGGATGTCAATCACCTTGCGGATGGCGGCGATGTCCTGGAAGTTTTCCTTCTGGGTTTCGCTCAGGGAGGCGCGGTACTCTTCCTTGTCGCGGCCCATTTCCTCGGCACGCTTATCAACCTCGGCGTTGACCTCGTCCTCGCTGACCTCCACCTTTTCCTGTTTGCGGATGGCGTCAATAACCAACTGCGTCTTGACATTGTTGGCAGAGTCTGCCCGGTACATGTCGCGGAAGGCTTCTTCCGTCATGCCGGTGTACTTAAGGTAGTCTTCGTAACGCAGGCCTTGGTACGCCATGCGCATCTGCATGTTGCGCACCTGGGCGTCGATTTCCCGCTCCACCATGGCGGCAGGGATATCGCAGTCAGAGGCGTCAACTGCCTGCTGGATGAGGCTGTTTTCCACCGTTACTTCGGCGTTCTTTTCGACATCATCTTCCAGTTCCTTGCGGATGGCTTCCAGGTATTCTTTATAGGTCTGGTGTTCAGACACGTCCTGGGCAAAGTCGTCGTCCAGTTCGGGGACAACTTCTTCCTGGATGCTGTTTACCTTTACATGGAAAACCGCTTCCTTGCCGGCCAATTCCTCGGCATGGTACTCCGTGGGGAAGGTGACGGGAATGTCCTTTTCTTCGCCAATCTGCATGCCCACCATCTGCTCCTCAAAGCCAGGGATGAAGGAGCCGGAGCCAATCTTCAGCTGCTGGTGGTCAGCGGTGCCGCCCTGGAATTGAACGCCATCCACAGAACCGGAATAGTCAAGGTTGACGGTGTCGTTTTCTTCTACGGCGCGATCTGTTACATCCTGGGTGGTTGTCACCTTGCGCACATCCTGCTGGATGCGGGCATCAATCTGCTCCTGGGTGACGGGGGGCACGTATTTGGTTGCCTTCAGCCCCTTGTATTTGCCCAGCTCCACATCAGGGGACACATACACGGTGGCAGAAAAGACAAGGTCTTTGCCGCTGCCGATGTCCTTTAAATCAACCGAGGGCTGGTCCACCACGTCGGTGTTTTCTTTTTCCACAGCTTCTGAATAGACTTCGGGAAAAATGATGTCGAAGGCGGCGTCATAGAAGACTTCTTCGCCGTACATGTTTTCAATCAGTTTACGGGGGGCCTTGCCCTTGCGGAAACCCGGCACATTGATGCGCCCGCGCTGCTGCAGGTAAGCTTTCTGCATTGCTGCATCAAACTGCTCCGCAGGGATAGTAAAGTCGAACCGTACCTGATTGCCGGAAATCTTTTCTGTGGTGTAAGCCATGGGAACTCCTCCTACTTGAATCAAACATATCATTGCTCAGGCTATTATACCCTGAACAATACACTTTATCATACCACCTGCCGTCAAGGCTTGCAAGCAAAAAGCGACATTTATATGGAAACGCTTCCGCAGACAACCAGCAATGACGAACATTAAACAAAAAACGTGGTGCAACATTCGTGTCTGTATGGTATGATACAGATGAATTTGGAGGGATGACCATGGACAAAACCAAGCGCACCGAGCGCATTGCCGCCATTACGCGGCTATTGACAGATAACCCCAACAAGCTGTTCACCTTGCCGCAGTTTTGCGAGAAGTTCGGCACAGCAAAATCCACCATGAGCGAGGACATCGCCATTGTGGAATGCGCTTTGCAAAAGCACGGCCTTGGCCAGGTGGAAACCCTGGCAGGGGCTGCCGGCGGCGTGCGGTTCCGCCCCCTTCTATCGCGCCAGCAGGCGTACCAACAGGTGGAGAGCATCAGCCAGACGCTGTGCGACCCCCAGCGCGTCCTGGCAGGGGGCTACCTCTATTGGTCTGACATCCTCTCTTCCCCCGATATTGCGCGGCGCATGGGTTCTATCATCGCCGGTGAATACTATGGCGCCGGCGCTGATTTTGTTTTGACCATGGAAACCAAGGGCATTCCCTTTGCGTTAATGACCGCTGAAGCCCTGGGCGTGCCGCTGATTATCGCCCGCCGCTCCAGCAAGGTGTACGAGGGCAGCGCGGTGAACATCAACTACGTTACCGGCAGGGGCAGCATCGAAACCATGGCGCTGGCCCGCCGGGCTGTCAAACCTGGACAAAAAGCCCTGATTGTGGACGACTTTATCCGCGCCGGCGGCACCGCCCGGGGCATGGTTTCGTTAATGGCCGAGTTTAATGTAGAGGTGGTGGGCATGGCCTTTATGCTGGCCCAGGAAAACCCGCCGGAGAGGCACATCAGCGGCGACAGGTCCCTGATGCTGTTTTCCGAAACAGGCGCTGACCGCCTGCTGGTGCGCCCTGCGCCATGGCTGACAGAAGAAAAGGACAGCGCCCTATGATTCTGATCGTTGGCCTTGGCAACCCTGGGCAGCCCTACATTAACACCCGCCACAACGTGGGCTTTGATGCCGTGGACAGGATTGCAGACCTGTGCAATATCCACGCTGCCCGCAAAAAGATGCAGGCCATGGTGGCCGAGGGGCAGTATGGGGGGCAAAAGATCGCCCTGGTAAAGCCCCAGACCTACATGAACGAAAGCGGCGTTGCCCTGCAGCAGTTGATGCGCTGGTACCACCTGGAGCCCAAGGATGTTTTGGTCATTTCTGATGATATAGATTTGCCGCCAGGCACCCTGCGCCTGCGCCCCCATGGCGGCGCAGGCACCCACAATGGGTGGAAAAGCATCCTCCAGCAAACGGGCTCCGACCGCTTCCCCAGGATTCGGGTTGGCGTCGGTGCGCCGCCCCCAGCATGGGATTTAGCAGACTGGGTGCTGTCCCGCTACACCGGCACAAAGGATGCTGAAGCTTTGCAAAAAGCGGTGGATTTGGCGGCAGAGGCAGCATTGTTCTTTATCAAGGAGGGCATCACCGCCGCCATGAACAAGTACAACGGAAAGAAGCAAGATGAACCCACTGTTTAACCCCTTAAGGGACGATACAAACTGGCAAAAAGCCTTGGAAGCCATTCACAGCAAGCAAACCATCGCGCTCTATGACATGCCCGAGTCACAGCGCGCGTTTTTTGCCTGTGCCCTCGCTGATGCCTTAAAGCGCCCCGTACTCTACATTTTGCCCTCTGTGCAGGCGGCCCAGCGGGCAGGGGATGATTGCTTTGCGTTTACAGGAGGGCAGGCCGCCACCTTGCCCCACAGCGAAATGCAGTTTGTGCAAGGCACCGCCAGCCGGGACAGCCAGTGGCAGCGCATGATGACGCTGCACAAGGCACAGGATGGAGATATGAAGGTGCTCTGCGCCCCCGCAGAAGCGCTGTTGCAGCGCTTTCCCTCCCCCGCCATCTCCAGACAGCGCACCCTGAACATCAAAACCGGTGATCAGCAGGACATACAAGCCCTGGCATTGAAGCTGGTTTCCTGGGGCTACGAGCGGGTGGACATGGTGGAAGGCAAGGGACAGTGCGCCTTGCGGGGCGACATCCTGGATGTCTATCCGCCCCAAAGCAGCACAGGCTATCGCATCGAGTTTTTTGACACCGATGTGGATTCCATCCGCCCCTTTGACCCTGTTACCCAGCGCAGCGAAGGCAGGATCCCTTCCTGCACCCTGACGGCGGCGGCAGAGTATCTTTTACCCAAAAAACAGCGGGAAAAAGCCGCGGAACACATGGAAGCCCTTATCCAAAGCGCCATGCAAAAGCGCCCTGCCCTGCTGACCCAGCATACCTTGGATGAGGAGGAGGCAGAACCCCCTTCCCAGGTAGGCCTGAACACCGGTTACCACCGCATGCTGCGGGATACAGAGCGGCTTAAAGAGAGCGGCACATTCCCCACCCTCCACCTGTGGCAGCCCCTGCTATCCGATGATACTGTGCCGCTGGAAAGCTGGCTGGACAACCCCTTGGTGGTGCTGGATACCCCTGACCGTGTGCTGACCCGCACCGAGGACAGGTTGAATGGCTTCTATGAGGACATTCAGCAGGCCCTGGTACGGGAAGAGGCAGTGCCTGAGCAAGCGCAACTGCTGTTTTCCCTGGAAGCCTTGCAGCAGCGGTTTAACGAACTGGACATTGTCACCATGCAGGACCTGCTGCGCGGCATGGCGGGGATAGAGCCTCAGGTCGTTTTGCAGTTTAAGGGCATCAGCGCTTCCAAGTATCGGGGGCGCTTCCGCCAGTTGAGCGATGACATTAAAGCCTATACGAAGGAAGGCTACGCCATTGCACTTTTAGCGGGCGGTTCCGCCCGGGGAGAGCGCATCCGCCAGGCTTTGTACGACTTTGACTACCCCCTGCCCGAAACCACCCAGGGGGATACTGCCTTGGAAAGGGGCAAAGCCAAGCTGCTTTCCCTGAGCATTTCCCATGGCTTTATCATGGAGGATGCCCAGCTGATGCTAATCGCGGACAGCGATTTGTATGGCCGCACCCAGAAAAAAACCCGGCAGAGCACCCATGCAGGCGCCCGCATAGACGCCTTTGTGGAGCTAAGCACGGGGGACTATGTGGTGCACGAACACCATGGCATCGGCGTATACCAGGGTACGGTGCGCCTGCAGAGCGAGGGCACCTGGCGGGATTACCTGCTGATTCAATACAAGGGCACGGACAAGCTGTATGTGCCCACCGACCAATTCGACCGGGTACAAAAGTACATCGGCGGCCAGGGGGATGCCCCGCAGCTGAACGACTTAAGCGGCAACACCTGGGCCAAACAAAAGAGCAAGGTGAAGCTGTCGCTGCAGAAGCTGGCATTTAACCTGTTAAACCTCTACGCCCAGCGGCAGTCCACCCCTGGCTTTGCCTTTCCCCCTGCCTCCCCCTGGGAGCAGCAGTTTAACGAAAACTTCGAGTTTGAGCTGACAAGCGATCAGCTACGCGCTGTGCAGGATATGCTCAGGGACATGGAGAAGCCCATCAACATGGACCGCCTGTTATGCGGCGATGTGGGCTATGGAAAAACCGAGGTGGCCATGCGCGCCGCCTTCCGGGCGGTGATGGGGGGAAAACAGGTGGCCATGCTGGCCCCCACCACCATCTTGGTGCAGCAGCATTACCGCACCTTCCTCAAGCGTTTTGAGGGGTTTCCTGTCAGCATTGGCATGATCAGCCGCTTCCGCAGCCCCCGGGAAAACAAAGAGCTGCTGCGAAAATTTCAAGCGGGCGAGCTGGATATCCTTATTGGCACCCACCGCCTTTTATCCAAAGACGTGAAGCCCAAGGACCTGGGGCTGTTAATCGTAGACGAAGAGCAGCGCTTTGGCGTGGGGCATAAAGAGGTTATCAAGAACATGAAGAACATGGTGGATGTGCTGACGCTGTCCGCCACCCCCATCCCCCGTACGCTGCATATGAGCATGGTAGGCGTGCGGGATATGAGCCTGCTGGAGACACCGCCGGAAGAACGCTACCCCGTACAATCCTACGTGGTAGACTACAGCGACGGCATGGTGCGGGATGCCATCCTGCGGGAGTTGAACCGGGGTGGCCAGGTGTTCTTCCTCTATAACAGGGTGCAGCAGATTGATGCCTTCGGCGCCCGTTTGCGAAACCTGGTTCCCGAGGCGCGCATTGCCATCGCCCACGGCCAGATGCGGGACAATGCCCTGGAAGATGTGATGATGGACTTTTCCGACGGCAAATTCAACGTGCTGCTATGCACCACCATCATTGAAAACGGCATCGACATTCCCAACGCCAACACCTTGATTGTGTTTGACGCCGACCGCTTTGGCCTAAGCCAGCTGTACCAACTGAGGGGACGGGTGGGCCGCTCCAACCGCGCCGCCTATGCTTATTTTCTGGTCAAGGGCGACAAGGCGCTGACGGAAACCGCTGAAAAGCGCTTGGCTGCCATCAAGGAGTTTACCGAGTTTGGCGCCGGCTTCCGCATTGCCATGCGGGACCTTGAGATACGCGGCGCAGGCAATATATTCGGCCCCGAGCAATCTGGGCAAGTCAGCGTGATTGGCTATGACATGTACTGCAAGATGATTGAAGAAGCCGTGCGGGAAGCCCAGGGCGACTTTACCCTGAGCCGCCAGAGCGAAAGGGAAACCCGGGTGGAACTGCACGTCAACGCCTTCCTGCCGGAAAGCTATGTGTCCGGCCAGGCGCAGCGGGTGGAAGTCTATAAGCGCATCTCCCTGATACGGGATGATGAGGACCAGGCCCAGTTGGTAGATGACCTGGTGGATCGCTTTGGTGAACCCCCGGAGGAAGTGATGACCCTGATGGATATTGCCCTGCTGCGGTCCCTGGCAGGCAAGGCAGGCTGTGACATGGTTACCTTTGGCAGCGGCTTTTTGACGATGCGCCTGAAGGAAGAATACATCGACGATTTGAACATTCTGGTTAAGGCACTGGAGGGCAGCCCCTTCAGCTTGGTGGGGGGTAAAAAGCCTGCCCTGGTCTTATCCCTGCCCCGAGCCGACGAGAACGTCGCCCTGCGGGAAGGCATACAGGCCATGCGTAAATTGGTGGATGCCATGGAAGCGCTGAGCGGCCAGCAGACAAAAAACACAGATTGTAGCCTTGAATAATCAATAATTGGATGGTATAATCGTTTTGTTTAAGTCATAATCGTTATGTATATTAGCGTTTTCAAGCAAGCGCCTGATGGGAGGATGCCGATGGCTTTTGAAATCATGGACAGTATCCGGAAAGCGGAAGTGGAAGCGGAAAAGCTGCGCCTGGATGCCCAGCGAAAGGGGCGTGATATTGTGCAGGCCAGCGAGGAAGCCGCTGCCGCAGACGAGCGCAGCGCTGACAAGGAAATGCGGGACACATACAACAACGCCCTTCAGGAGCGCCGCAAGCAGGTGGAGCAAATCATCCTGGGCAACCAGCAAGGGTTAGCCGCCGCCCGGGAAAGCGCACACCAGAAAGCCTTGTCCCGCGTACCAGAAGCCGCCCGCTACATCGTTGAAAGGGTATTAAGCGATGGCCATCGTTAAGATGAAAAAGCTGACCCTGCTGGCCATGCGCTCGGACAGGGAGAAGCTGATCAGGCTGATGCAGCGGATGCAGTGCGTGGAAGTTACCGAGCTTCCCACTGATTACGCTGATTTTAAGGCCAAAGAAAGCGCGGAACAGGCGACACAAAGCGCTGCGCTGGAACGTGTCCGCTGGGCACTGCATAAGCTTGCCAGATACGACACCCAGCCCAAGCCCGCGTTTGAACAGTACCCCCAGGTACAGGAAGAAGAAAGCCTGCGGGTGCTCAATAGACGTAAAGAACTGGAAGAAGTCATCACCCGTCTGGAAGAGATTGAGCGGCGCAGCGGCGACATGCGCGCCACAGAAACGCGCATCAAAACAGCACGGGATCAATACCTGCCCTGGGAGGCTTTTACCCCCTCGGCCCAGGATTTGGCCTCCAGCCGCACGGTGTTGCAGATGGCAGGCCATGTTCCCACCCGGAACCTGCCCAAGCTGGAGGAAGCCCTGGCACCCCTGCCTGCCTTGACACGCATCGTGTCGCAGACCCCTGACACCAGCAACCTGTATGTAGCCATCCACAATTCCGCCTTGGAAGAAGGGCGCAGCGCCCTGGAGACGGCTGGTTTTTCCCAGGAAAACTTCACCCCCCTGCAAGGCAAGAACGTTAAACAATACCTTTCTTCCTTAAACGATCAGGAAGCCGGCCTTGGCACCCTGCGCACCCAACTGGAGGAAGAAAGCAAGGAGCTGGCCCACAGCATCGGCGATTTAAAAATCCTCCACGATATGCTTTCTCTGGAGGAGCGCAAGCACAGCGCCATCCTGGAGTCTGCCGAAACGGAGCAGACCTTCCTTTTGCAGGGCTGGGTGCCCGAAGCAATGTCCGAAAAGCTGAAAGAAGGCATACAAAAAGCCTCTCCCTCTGCCATGGTTACCCTGGAGGACCCCAAGGACGATGAAGAGCCCACCATTCTGCTGAAGAATGGTCCCTTCGTCACCGCCTTTGAGCCGGTGGTGGAGGGCTTTGCCATGCCCTCCTACCGGGGCATCGACCCCACCGCCGTTATGTCTCCTTTCTATGTCATCCTCTTTGGCATGATGCTGTCCGACGCAGGCTATGGCCTAATGATGGCCCTGGCCCTGCTTATTTTCGTGAAGGTGAAGAAAATCCCGGTACGCAATGCCAAGATGCTCTACCTGTTAATTTTCGGCGGCATATCCACTATCATTTGGGGCCTGGCCTTCAATACGGTACTGGGCTTTAATCCCCTGCCCCGCTTCAGCCGTTTCTTCCCCCTGGATGCTGTCAACGATCCCATGCCCGTTATGGCGGTTTGTTTGGCCATTGGCGCCATCCACTTGTTTTCGGGCCTGGGCGTCGCAGCCTACATGAACTTTAAACGGGGCGATCCCGTAGCCGCCATATCCGATCAGTTCAGCTGGTTCCTGCTGCTGGTCGGCCTGGGGCTCATGGTGCTGCCCGCCACCGCCACCATCGGAAAGTACATGGCCATCATCGGCTTTGCCATCGTCTTGCTGATGACGGGGCGGGATAAGAAAAACCCCATCAAACGCTTGCTCAGTGGTTTAGGCGCGCTGTACGGTATCACCGGATGGGTCAGCGATTTGCTCAGCTATATGCGCTTATTTGGCATGGGCCTGGCCACCGGCGTCATCGGCATGGTGTTCAACATCCTGATTGGCATGGTCTGGTCGGGGGGTATCATCGGCAAGGTGATTGCCGTGGTGCTGTTTGTTGTGTGCCACCTGTTCAACCTGGGCATCAATGCGCTGGGGGCCTATGTGCACTCCTGCCGTTTGCAGTACATCGAATTCTTCGGCAAGTTCTACGAGGACGGCGGCAAGCCCTTCCGTCCGCTGGACATGAAAACAAAGTATGTAAGCATCCAGACTGCTCCGGCAGAGTGAGATGCCTTATATAACAGACCCTATCTGAGAGGAGAAAAAATATGGAACTTCAGCTTGGTCAAATTCTCGCCCTTCTTGGTGCCGCTCTGGCGGTTATCCTCAGCGGTATCGGCTCCAGCCGCGGTGTCGGCCTGGCCGGTGAAACCGCCGCAGGCGTTGCCACGGAAAACCCCGAGGTCGCCGGCAAACTGCTGGTATTGCAGTTGCTGCCTGCCACCCAGGGCATCTACGGCTTCCTGATTGGCGTTATCGTGCTGATCAACACAGGCGTGCTGGGCGGCCAGATGGTGGATGTGACCGTTACCCAGGGCCTTAAATTTCTTGTCGCATGTCTCCCCATCGGCGTGGTGGGGTGGTATTCTGCCATCCAGCAGGCAAAGGTCTCTGCTGCCGGCATGCTGATGACCGGCCAGCGCCCCGACATGTCCGGCCGCGGCATCACCATGGCCGTCATGGTGGAAACCTATGCCGTTTTCGCGCTGCTAATTTCCTTCCTGATGGTTAATTCCGTATTGGGCTAAGCCATGGATGTCAAGACGATTTTAGATAAAATCGGCGAGGATGCCCGGGCTGCTGCTGCGGATATCCTGGAGGACGCCAAGCAAAAAGCGCACATCATCCGTGCCGAATCCCAGAAGCGCATCAACGATAAGCACGCCCTCAACCGCCAGCGCATGGCGCAGGATGGCGAGGAGACGGAGAAGCGTATGCTGCGCATGGCGGAGCTGGAGGATAAAAAAAGCGACCTGGCCCAGAAGCGCCAGGTGCTCAGCAGCGCCTTTGAACAGGCTGCCGAGCAGCTTCGTGGCATGCCGGCGGAAGCTATCCGGGACTACTTCCTGAAACAGGCCATCTCCCTCGCCCAGGGCAATGAAACCCTGCTGGCCGGGCAGAACACAAAGCATGTCATCGACAATGCCTTTGTGGCTGATGTAAACGCTGCCCTCACGAAAGAAAAGGGGCAAGGTAACCTTGCATTAGGGGAAGACCTTGTGCCCGGTACCGGCTTTGTGCTGCGTCAGGGAGGGACAGAAATCAACTGTACCTTTGAAGCCTTGGTGGATGCCATGCGTCTGCAGGCTGAAACGGACGTCGCCAACATCCTCTTCTCATAATTTAGAAAGGAGGCAAGCCTTTGCCGCAAAGCAGTATTTATTATGCCGTCGGCCGTCTGAGCGTACTGGAAAAAAACGCCCTGGACACGGCAAAGCTGGAGCGCCTTCTTCAAGCCCAGGGTGCCCAGGAAGCCCGCCGCATACTCAGCGAGTATTCCTGGCCGGATATGGGCAGCGATGAGGATAACGCTCAGGAACATATGCGCCGTGCATGCGAGCTGCTGAAGGATTTATCCACCGACGATCACCTTGTACAAGCCTTCCTGATAGGCCATGACGTGGAAAACCTGAAGATTTTGCTCAAAGCGCGGAGCCTGGAAACAGACCCGGGCAGCCTGTCGCTGTGTGGTACCATTCCGCTGGAAAAAATGCGCCATGCCATCAATGAACGCAAGTATGACGGCTTTCCCCCCACCCTCAAGGCCGCCCTGGATGGATTGGAAAAGCGCCTGGCGGTAGAGGTGGACCCGATGGAGATTGATGTGGCCCTGGATAAGGCGCACTATCAATGGGCTTTCTCCTTGCTGAGCAACAAGCAAAAGGTAGCGCTGAGCTATTTTAAGGCCAGTGCAGATTTGCGCAACGCCCTGATGGCGCTGCGCGCCATGCATGCCGGCAAACCCTACGCCTTCCTGGCCGCCATGCTGCTGCCCGGCGGCGAGGTTAAAGTAAGTGAATGGGAAAAAGCATACCTTAAGAGCGAGCGCATTCCCCTTCTGGTCAACCGGTACGGCGCTAAAGTATATGCCGCTGCCATTGCCGCCTTTATGGACAAAAATAAACTGGCAGCCTTCGAAAAGGAAATTGACAACTACCTGCTGGACTTCTTCACCCCCTACCGCAGAACCATTGGCGACAACGAGCGCTTGATCGGTTATCTGCTGATGCGCAGCCGGGAAGCCGCCGCTGTGCGCTTGATTCTGGCAGGCAAGGAAAACAATTTCCCCATTGAGGCCATCCGGGAAAGGCTGCGTGAGTTGTATGGCTAAAAAACCATTATCCATCGGCGTCATTGGCGATAGCGACGCGGTGCTGGCATTCCGCACGTTGGGCATGCGCGTTGTAAGCGTGCAGGGGGCCCAGCAGGCAGCCAATGCGGTTTTTAAGCTTGTTTCCGACGGAATCCCGGTCATTTTTGTCACCGAGGATATTGCCCGTCTGATCCCCGAAACAATGAGTCAATACGACAGTGACCCCCATGTGTCCCTGATCCCCATTCCCGGCAGCCGGGAAACCACGGGGCTGGGGATGGAGCGCCTGCATTCCAACGTGGAAAAAGCAGTAGGCGCCAACATTCTGCTGAACAATATGGAGGAATAATTATGGCCCAGGGAACCATTATCAAGGTCGCCGGTCCGCTGATTGTAGCCGGCGGAATGGCAGACGCGCGTATGTACGACGTGGTGCGCGTCAGCAACAGCCGCCTGGTGGGCGAAATCATCGAGCTCAGGGGCGACCGCGCCTCCATCCAGGTATATGAAGAAACAGCGGGCATCGGCCCGGGTGAACCGGTGGAATCCACCGGCGCGCCTCTGTCGGTGGAACTGGGGCCAGGCCTGATTGAATCCATTTTCGACGGCATCCAGCGCCCTCTGACTGCCATCCGTGAAAAGAGCGGCGAGCGCATTGCCCGCGGCGTGGAAGTGCCCTCCCTGGACCGGGAAAAAATCTGGGGCTTTATGCCCAAGGTTTCTGTGGGCGCCAAGGTTACCCACGGCGATGTGCTGGGCACCGTGCAGGAAAGCGTTGTTGTGGAGCACCGCATCATGGTGCCCAAGGGCGTGGAAGGCACGGTAAAGAGCATCCACGAAGGCAGCGCCAAGGTGGAGGATGTCATCTGCGTGATTACCACAGATGACGGCCAAGACACCCCCATCACCATGCTGCAGAAGTGGCCCGTGCGCAGAGGCCGCCCCTATCAAGAAAAGCAAGCCCCCGATGGCCCCATGGTAACGGGGCAGCGGGTTATCGATACCTTTTTCCCCATTGCTTCAGGCGGCACCGCTGCTGTGCCCGGCCCCTTCGGTTCGGGCAAGACGGTGGTACAGCACCAGCTGGCCAAGTGGGCTGATGCTGACATCATTGTCTACGTTGGCTGCGGCGAGCGCGGCAACGAGATGACCGACGTGCTGATGGAGTTCCCCGAACTGCATGACCCGCGCACCGGCGAAACGCTGATGAAGCGCACCGTGCTGATTGCCAACACATCGGACATGCCGGTGGCAGCCCGTGAAGCCAGCATATATACCGGGATTACCATTGCCGAATACTACCGCGACATGGGGTACAAGGTTGCCATCATGGCCGACTCCACCAGCCGCTGGGCAGAGGCTCTGCGCGAAATGAGCGGCCGCCTGGAAGAAATGCCCGGCGAGGAAGGCTACCCTGCCTACCTGGCCAGCCGCATTGCCGAATTCTACGAGCGCGCCGGCGTGGTTAAGTGCGTAGCTTCCACCGATCGCTACGGCTCTATCTCCGCCATCGGGGCCGTTTCCCCGCCCGGCGGCGATATATCAGAGCCCGTTTCCCAGGCAACGCTGCGCATCGTCAAGGTGTTCTGGGGGCTGTCGGCTGCGCTGGCCTACAAGCGGCATTTCCCCGCCATTGACTGGCTGGCATCCTACTCTTTGTATATCGACTCCATGCAGGATTGGTTCAGCGACAATGTGGCCGCCGGCTGGAACGCCATGCGCGCCGAAGCCATGGGCATATTGCAACAGGAATCGGAGCTGGAAGAAATCGTCCGTCTGGTGGGTATCGATGCCTTAAGCTGGGATGACAGGCTGACCATGGAAGTTGCCCGCTCCATCCGTGAAGACTACCTGCACCAAAACGCCTTTGATGAGGTGGACACCTATACATCCTTGGAGAAACAGCACCTGATGCTGCAATTGATCCTGGCGTACTCCCATAAGGGACATGAAGCGCTGAAGAAAGGCGCTACCCTCAGCGGTGTGCTGAACCTGCCGGTGCGCGACCGCATTGCCCGCGCCAAGTATGTGCTGGAAGAAAACCTCCATGATTTTGACGGCTATGAATCCGATTTAAACAGCCAGATTGCCGCGCTGACTGACGAGGGAGGGCTGTGAGATGTTGAAAGAGTACCGTACCATAAAGGAAGTCGTAGGGCCTTTGATGCTGGTGGAACAGGTGTCCGGCGTCACCTTCGACGAGCTGGTCGAGATTGAGCAAGCCAACGGCGAAATGCGCCGGGGGCGCGTGCTGGAAATCAATGGCGATAAAGCCCTGGTGCAGCTGTTTGAAAGCAGCAACGGCTTAAAGATTGATGACAGCAAAGCCCGCTTTCTGGGCCGGGGCATCGAACTGTCCCTGTCCATGGATATGCTGGGCCGGGTTTTCGACGGCATGGGCGAACCCCGGGATGGCGGCCCTGCCATCATCCCCGAATCCCGCCGCAACATCAACGGCGAGCCCTTGAATCCCGCCGCCCGGGACTATCCCAGTGAATTTATCCAAACGGGCATTTCCGCCATTGACGGCTTGAATACCCTGGTGCGCGGCCAGAAGCTGCCGGTTTTCTCAGGCAGCGGTTTGCCCCACGCCCAGCTTGCCACCCAGATTGCCCGGCAGGCCAAGGTGCTGGGCACTGATGAGAACTTCGCCGTGGTGTTCGGCGCCATTGGCATCACCTTTGAAGAAGCCAACTTCTTCATCTCCGACTTCAGGCGTACCGGCGCCATTGAGCGTGCCGTGCTGTTTATGAACCTGGCCAACGACCCCGCCATCGAGCGCATCGCCACCCCCCGTATGGCGCTGACGGCAGCAGAATACCTGGCCTACGAAAAAGACATGCACGTGCTTGTTATCCTGACAGACCTGACCAACTACGCCGAAGCCCTGCGCGAAGTGTCCGCTGCCCGCAAGGAAGTGCCGGGCCGCCGCGGCTATCCCGGCTACCTGTACACCGACCTGGCATCCATGTACGAGCGTGCCGGCCGTGTGAAGGGCAAGAAGGGTTCCATTACCCAGCTGCCCATCCTGACCATGCCGGAGGATGACATCACCCATCCCATACCCGACCTGACGGGTTACATCACCGAAGGGCAGATAATTTTAAGCCGTGAGCTGCACCTGCGCAGCATAGTGCCGCCCATCAACGTGCTGCCCTCCTTGTCACGCCTGAAGGACAAGGGCATCGGCAAGGGCAAAACCAGGGAAGACCATGCCCCCACCATGAACCAGCTGTTTGCTGCCTATTCCCGGGGCAAGGACGCCAAGGAATTGGCCGTCATTCTGGGCGAAGCGGCGCTGAGCGACACGGACAAAAAGTTTGCTGAGTTTGCCGACGCCTTTGAGAAGCAGTATGTTTCCCAGGGCAATGATACCGACCGCAGCATCGAGGACACGCTGAACCTGGGCTGGGAACTGCTGAAGATCCTGCCTCGCAACGAACTGAAGCGTATCCGCGACGAGATGGTCGATCAGTACCTGCCCCTTGAAGTGGAGGACGAGAAGTAATGGCCACCCTGCGCGTCAACCCCACACGGATGGAGCTCACCCGCATCAAGCGCCGCTTGGTGACCGCCAAGCGCGGGCACAAGTTGCTCAAGGATAAGCGGGACGAGTTGGTGCGCCGTTTTATCGGGCTGATACGGGAGAACGCCACATTGCGCGTCAAGGTGGAGAAAGACCTGCAGCTGGCCTTGCGCCGCTTCGCCATGGCAAGGGCCGTGATGGATGGCACCACCCTGGAAAGCGCGCTGATGTACCCCGCCCGCAGTGCCAAGGTGACCATGGGCATCCGCAACATTTTGTCGGTCAGGGTGCCGGAAATCAACCTGGAAGCAGAAAGCCTGAAGGAAGCCATCCAGCCCTATGGGTATGCGGAAACCTCAGCCGAACTGGATGATGCCATTGAGACAATGGCTGCCCTGCTGCCAGAGCTGTTCCGCTTAGCTGAGCTGGAAAAAACCTGTTCCCTCTTGGCCAATGAGATTGAAAAGACCCGCCGCAGGGTAAACGCCCTGGAGTATGTGATGATTCCTCAGTTTGAGGAAACCATCCGGGTCATCACCATGAAGCTGGACGAGAATGAGCGCAGCTCCATCATCCGCCTGATGAAGGTTAAGGAAATCATCGCCGCCAGGGACTGATGCGGGTTCCAAGGGGAATCATTCCCCTTGGTGGGTCCGGGCAAAGCCCGGCATGCCTTGGACGAAAGGAAAAAACACCGCATAAACCCTGTTAACCACAAATAAACATAAGGGCTGCACCACTGGCTGCAGCCCTTTTCCTATCCCCATCACGCCTTGAAACAGGGGAACATACGTGCTATAATTCCCAAGGTAAAAACTCTAAGGAGCATGTATGCA
The DNA here is from genome assembly GCA_964345895.1 of uncultured Oscillospiraceae bacterium. Lineage (GTDB taxonomy): Bacteria > Bacillota > Clostridia > Christensenellales > Aristaeellaceae > DTU024. The sequence goes on along the minus strand of CAYFSQ010000001.1, from coordinate 38,950 downwards.
GGATTCAATCATCATTAAGGGCGCACGCGTCCATAACTTAAAAAATGTCGACGTAAACATCCCCCGTAACCAATTGGTGGTGCTGACGGGGCTGTCCGGTTCGGGCAAATCTTCCCTGGCCTTTGATACCCTCTACGCAGAAGGCCAGCGACGGTATGTGGAAAGCATGTCTTCGTATGCCCGGCAATTTTTGGGGCAGATGGAAAAGCCTGATGTGGACAGCATCGAAGGCCTCTCCCCCGCCATCTCCATCGACCAGAAGACCACGGTGCATAACCCCCGTTCCACCGTGGGCACGGTGACAGAGATACACGACTATTTACGGCTTTTGTATGCCCGGGTGGGCATCCCCCATTGCCCGAAGTGCGGCAAGGAAATCCACCAGCAAACGGTGGATCAGATGGTGGACGCGCTGATGGCATTGCCTGAAGGCACACGGCTTTTGCTGATGGCCCCCATCGTCAGAGGGCGCAAGGGCGAGCACGTCAAGCTGATGGAGGATGCCCGCAAGAATGGTTTTGTCCGCGCCCGCATAGACGGCGAAATTTTTGAGTTGGACGAACCACCCAGCCTTGATAAACAGAAAAAACATACCATCGAAATTGTGGTGGACAGGGTGTCCATCCGGCCGGGGTTGGAAAGCCGGCTAAGCGGCTCCATCGAAACGGTGCTCAAGCAGTCCGGCGGGCTGGTCAATGTCCAGGTGGTAGGCGGCGAGGATATGATGTTCTCCCAGAACTATGCCTGCGCAGAATGCGGTATCAACCTGGAAGAGCTGACACCCCGTATGTTTTCCTTCAACAATCCCTACGGCGCCTGCCCCACCTGTTCGGGCTTGGGCCGATTTATGACGGTATCGCCGGAGCTGGTATTTCCTGATAAAACCAAGTCTCTTAACCAGGGGGCCATCAATGCCATGGGCTGGAACAGCGCTGGCAACGCCCGCTCCACCAGCCATATGCTGTTTATGGGGCTGGCGGAATATTATCACTTCAGCATGGACACCCCGGTGGGCGAATTGCCGGAAAAGGTGATGAACATTCTGCTGTATGGCACCAAGGGCGTTAAAATCCCCGTGAAGTTTGAATCCCTTTCCGGCTCGGGCGTATACAAGGTGGCCTATGAAGGCATCATCCCCTCCACCCTGCGGCGGTATGCCGAAACCAGCAGCGAGGGCATGAAGGCCATGTACGAAGAATACATGAGCGAGCAGGACTGTACCGCCTGCGGCGGCAAACGCCTGAAGCCAGAATCCCTGGCAGTTACGGTGGGCGGACAGAACATTGCAGAGCTGAGCGACATGAACATGGTAAAGGCCAGGGACTTCCTCAGCAGCCTGAGCCTCTCCCCCACCCAGCGGATGATTGCTGAGCAGATTATCAAAGAAATCAGCTCTCGTTTAGGGTTCCTGTGCAATGTGGGGCTGGAATACCTGACGCTGTCCCGCACAGCCGCTACCCTATCCGGGGGCGAAGCCCAGCGCATCCGCTTGGCAACCCAGATTGGCTCTAGCCTGATGGGGGTGTTGTACATCCTGGATGAACCCAGCATTGGCCTGCACCAGAGGGACAACGCCCGGCTGCTGGAAACGCTGAAAAAACTGCGGGACCAGGGTAACACCTTGATTGTAGTAGAGCATGACGAGGATACGCTGCGCGCTGCCGATTACATTGTGGACATTGGCCCCGGCGCCGGGGAGAATGGCGGCGAAGTGGTGGCTGTAGGCCAAACCACTGATTTGATGGCAGCGCCCCGCTCGGTAACCGGCGAATACCTAAGCGGTAAAAAGAGCATTCCCACCCCCGCCAAAAGGCGCAAGCCCACCGGCTGGCTGACGATAAAAGGGGCAAAGGAAAATAACCTGAAGAACATCGACGTCAAGTTTCCCTTGGGGGTGTTCTGCAGCGTGTCTGGGGTTTCGGGCAGTGGAAAAAGCAGCTTGGTGAACGAAATTCTCTACAAGGCTCTGGCAAGGGATTTGAACCGTGCCAAGAGCTACCCCGGCAAACATGAGGCCATTGAAGGCCTGGAGCAGTTGGATAAAATCATCAACATTGATCAATCCCCCATCGGCCGTACCCCCCGCAGCAACCCAGCCACCTATACCGGCTTGTTTGATTTGATCCGCAAGGTATTTGCCCAGTTGAACGAGGCAAAGGCCCGGGGTTACGACGCGGGACGCTTCTCCTTTAACGTCAAGGGCGGCCGGTGCGAAGCTTGCAGCGGGGATGGCTTGCTGAAGATTGAAATGCACTTCATGGCGGATATCTATGTGCCCTGCGAGGTTTGCAAGGGCAAGCGGTATAACCGGGAGACGCTGGACATCAAGTACAAAGGCCAGAATATTTCGGATGTGCTGGATATGACGGTGGAAGAAGCCATGCGGCTGTTTGAAAACCACCCGCAAATTATGAACAAGCTGAACACCCTGTACGATGTGGGGCTGGGGTATATCCGCCTGGGGCAAAGCAGCACCACCCTGTCAGGAGGCGAAGCCCAGCGGGTGAAGCTGGCGACGGAGCTAAGCCGCAGGGCCACAGGAAAGACCATCATCCTGCTGGATGAGCCCACCACCGGGCTGCACATTGATGATGTATCCAGGCTCATTCACGTGTTGCAGCGGCTGACAAAGTCGGGCAATACGGTGCTGGTGGTGGAGCATAATCTGGATGTGCTGAAAACGTCAGACTATATTATCGACCTGGGCCCTGAAGGGGGCGACGAAGGCGGGCATATTGTCGTCCAGGGCACCCCGGAGGACATTGCCGCCAAGAAGGACAGTTATACCGGACAGTACCTGTTGAAGGCGGGGATTGTACCTGCAACTGACAAGCCAAAGAAAGGGAAAAAATAATGCGCTGCGGCTGCCCCAACTGCGGGGATTATATGATCCAGACGGAAGGGGGCGAGGTACGCTGTCAATGCCCCCATTGCGGCCACACCTGTGATGCCTGCATGGGCGCAGGCAGGGTGCTGACAAGGGAGGACATTGCCCGCCTGAGGGAGGGAACGCTTCTTCCCCCCGTGTCGCAGGAAGAGGAAACCAAAGCAGACAACCTTTTCTTGCTGTAACTTCTTTGCCCCCGCCTTGCTTTAGCGGGGGTATTGTTTTATAATTTACCCATTGAACTTGAGGAGGATTTTCCTTTGAATGTATCTTCACCCCACAAAGCCGCGGGACAAACAATAAAGAACCACAGACCGGAATTGGTAAAAACCCTTTTTATGCAGCTTGCGCTGCGCCTGGTTGCCCTTGCCCCCATCATTCTGGGGTATCTGGGCGAGGCGTTTAAGCCTCCCTTTGGCATGGGCGTTGTCATTTTCCCAGTGTGTTCCGTCCTGTTGTACCTGGTGCTGGTATTGCCCTTCCGCTTCTATTCCCGGGGGCGTTTGATGCGCTATGCCATGGGCCAGGAGCCTCAGAAAGGCAGGTACAGCCTGTGGCTGAAGGTAGCCCTGTCCCGCTTTGGCCGGGCATTTTTCTGGCTGCTGCCCGCCTTTGTTTGCACAGCGGGGCTTTACTACCTGTGGAACATAGCGGATGCCACCCAACTGGTGAAGGTCATTCGCTTCTTAGCTTCCTTGGTAGGCGGCACCTACCTCCACGGCACGTTGATGCTGATGGGTCTTTTCCTGTTGAGCCTGGTGCTGGCCTATGCCGGTTGGCGCAGGCATCTGGCACTGGAATACCTGCCCCAGGAACTGCTGGCGGACAAGCCTTTTAAAACCAACAGGCAGTGGATGCAGGTTAGCAGCGGCTCCTTGGCAAAAACAACCTTGAAGAACTTCATCGTTTGCCTGCCCGCTGTCCTGGCAGTACTGATGATCCTCTACATGGACATGGCCCCCAAGATGACAGGCAGCATGACAGCGGACCTGTTAAAGGGGCTGGATACCGTTAACAAAATGGCTTTCTCCAGCAATGCTTTTACCCAGATAGCTGTGGCGCTGGCCGTGCTGTACCTGCCCTTTGTGCAGTACCGCAAGGCTGCCTTGGCAGCTGCTCTTTTGGACAACCATGGCAGGTAAAATGCGCCTGGATCGGCTCCTCTCCCTTTTGTCCCTTGCCACCCGCAGCCAGGCCCAGGCCATAGCCCGCAAAGGACGCATCCATGTGGATGGGCATGCCGTCACAAGTGCCGCCGCCCAGATCAGCCTGGACAGCCTGATTACCCTGGATGGCGCGGTGATCGATACCCAATTGACCTACCACCTGATGATGAACAAACCCATGGGCATCCTGACCGCCGCCAACGACCACCGGCAAAAAACCGTGATGGACTTGCTGCCCCCAAAGTACCTGTCTTTAGGCTGCATGCCTGTGGGCAGGTTGGACAAGGATACCCAGGGGCTGCTGCTCTTTACCACCGACGGCACCTTAGCCCACAAGCTGCTGTCCCCCAAACGGGAAGTGGATAAGGTGTATGAGGCCGTGGTAAAAGGCAAGTTGACGGACAATGCCGTCCGCCAGTTTCAGGAGGGCATCCAGCTGAAGGACTTTACTGCCCTGCCCGCCACACTGCGCATCCTAACGGCAGACGGAAACCAAAGCAAGGCGCTGGTTACGGTGTGCGAGGGCAAGTACCACCAGGTGAAGCGTATGTTCCTGGCCTGCGGCCACGAGGTAACGGCCCTTAAGCGGCTGTCCTTTGGCCCTCTTTCGCTGGACGAGAGCCTTGAGCCCGGCCAGTACAGGCTTTTAACAGAACATGAATTAACCGCCCTGAAGGAGGCTGCCGGCATTGAGTAACCATTACTTTTCCCCCGAGCCTGAGGTTGCCAGCAACCCCATCACCTTTGATACCACCTACCAAGGGCAGCGATACCGCTTTGTGACCGATGCCGGTGTGTTTTCCCGAGGCGAAATGGACAAGGGCACCCTGACGCTGCTGAGCGCTACACCAAAGACCATGGAGGGGACTCTGCTGGATATTGGCTGCGGTTGGGGGGCAGTTGGTACCATCCTGGGCAAAACGCACCCTGCCCTGTTGGTCACCATGTCAGATGTCAATAGCCGGGCTGTGGAACTGGCCGCCCGCAACGCCCAGGCCCACGGGGTACGGGCAGAAATCATCCAAAGCGATGGGTTTGAAAACATCGACGGAGAGTTTGACCACATCTTGCTCAACCCCCCCATTCGGGCCGGCAAGCAAGTCATCTACCGTTTGTTTGAGGAATGTGCGCAGCACCTGAAGAAAGATGGCACCCTGTATGTGGTTATCCGCAAACAGCAGGGGGCAGACAGCGCCCAGAAGCATTTGCAGACCCTGTTTTCATCGGTTTCTATTGGCCAGCGCAGCGCTGGCTATCGGGTATTTTTATGTAGGAAAGGAAGATAGAGGATGTTTGACAAGGACTTTTTTGAGCAGCCCTTAAACCGCGTGGGCACTGACTGTGCCAAGTGGGATAGCCGGGAGATGCTGCCCGAAGGGGGCATTCCCCTGTGGGTGGCGGATATGGACTTTGCCTGTGCCCCCGCCATTACCAAGGCTTTATCTGAGCGGGCGCAGCACCCCGTGTATGGCTACCCCATGGTAAGCGAAGCAAGCGATAACGCCGTGATCCATTTTTGGCAGCGCCGCCACGGGGTAACCATCAAGCGCAGCGAAATGCTGATGATGCCCTCGGTGGTTTCAGGTCTGCGGGCATCTGTGATGGCGCTGACCGCGCCTGAGGACAGGGTGCTGATTATGCCGCCGGTGTACGGGCCTTTCTTTTTCGCTGTCAACGACAGCGGGCGTACATTGGTTGAGGTGCCTTTACAGCAGGATGATGCCCATCGCTATCATATCAACTTTACAAAGGTTGAGGAGGAACTGCGCCAGGGCATCAAGCTGGTGATGGTGTGCAGCCCCCACAACCCCGTTTCCCGCCTGTGGTCCAAGGAAGAGCTGAAGCGTATCAGCGACCTGTGCACCCAGTACGGCGCATACCTGGCTGTGGACGAAATCCACTGCGACTTTGTGTACAAGCCCCAGCGCTTTACCAGCATTTTAGCGGTGGAAGGCATCCCTGCTACCACCATCTGCATGACGGCTGCCAGCAAAACCTTCAACATCGCAGGGCTGAAGCAGGCATACCTGTTCTGCCGAGATGAGGAAACATTGCAAAAGCTCAGGCAACACATGGCAGCCAATGGCGTGGAAAGCGGCAATGTGTTTGCTTTAACAGGCACCGAGGCCGCCTATGCCCATGGAGATGCGTGGCTGGATGGCCTAATGGACTATTTATCCGACAACCGCCAGGTAGTTGTAGATACCTTGAACAAGCTGTTGCCCAAGGCCCATGTTACCCCCATCGACGCCACCTTTTTGGCATGGGTGGATGTATCCGCCTATGAAAAGAACAATGAAGACCTGGAAAAACGCTGTTATGCCCACAAGGTTGCGCTGACCACGGGCACTTTCTTTGGTAAAGAAGCGGGGCAGGGCTTCATGCGCATCAACTTCGGCTGCCCCCGCGCCCAATTAATCGAAGGCCTTGAGCGTTTCGCCAAGGCCGTGCTGGACAAGGAAGGAGAATAAGATGGATCAGTTAAAACGCATACTGGATGAATTAAAAGCCCCCATGGTTCAAACGCTGACGGAATGGATAGCCATTCCCAGCATACGGGATGACGCCGCCCCCGGCGCCCCCTTTGGCAAGGAATTGCGTATCATGCTGGACAAAGCCTTGGAAGACAGTAAAAAAATGGGCTTTACCACCAAGGATGTGGACGGCTACGCCGGCCATGCCGAAATGGGCGAAGGTGCGGATGAGGATGCCCTGGGCATTCTGGCCCACCTGGACCTGGTGCCCCTGGGGGATGGGTGGACAAAGGACCCCCTGGGCGCAGAGATTGTGGATGGCCGGATGTATGGCCGGGGCACCAGCGATGACAAAGGCCCGGCAGTAGCTGCCCTTTACGCCATGCTGGCGGTGAAGAAGGCGGGCATTCCCCTCAAGCGCAAGGTGCGGTTGATACTGGGCTGCGACGAAGAGAGCGGCATGGAATGCATGCTCTATTACAAGCAGAAGGAAACCATGCCCCGCATGGGCTTTAGCCCCGATGCCGACTACCCCGTCATCAACATTGAAAAGGGCATGGTGGGCCTGCAGCTCCACGCTGTGCCCAGCAAGGAAGGCTTGCAGGTGATCCGCTGGGCAACGGGCGAGAGGATGAACGTCATCCCGGGCAACGCCAGCGCCTTGGTAAAAGGCGGAGAAGAGCTGATTGCCAAAACGGATGCCATCAGCAAGAAGTATGGTTGGCCCGTGAAGGCCGAAAAAACCGAAGGCGGCATGCAGATTACCGCCGAGGGCATTCCCGGCCACGCTGCCTATCCCCAGGGCGGGCGCAATGCCATTGGTCAGCTGCTGATTACCCTGCGGGATCTGGGCGCTGAAGGCCCCATCAAGCTGCTGGCAGACACCATCGGCACCACCTACTGGGGTGAGGGAATCGGCGCCATGGTTGAGGACAAGCTTTCAGGCAAGCTGACATGCAACCTGGGCATTATCCGGGTGGATGAAGACAGCCTGTACGCTACGCTGGACATGCGTTGCCCCATCCTGACGGACAGGGTATACCTGGTGCAGATGATCAAGCAGCACCTGCCCGGTGTGGACATTATTCAGACCATCGACAAAGCCCCCCACCATGTACCGGAAAACAGCGAGCTGGTACAGTCCCTGCTGGATGCCTACCACGAGGTAACGGGCCTTGAAAAGAAAGCCCTGGCCATCGGCGGCGGTACCTACGCGAAGATGCTGGAGGAAGGCGTCGCCTTTGGTACTTCCTTCCCCGGGGACCCTGAGGTTGCCCACCAGGCGGACGAGCATGTGCTGCTGGATTCCCTCTATAAAAGTATGAAGATATTCGCCTATGCCATCGTAAAGCTGGCTGGAGCATAAGGAGAAGCCATGGAACAGCAACAGATAACCTGTATCTCCTGCCCGGTGGGCTGCCGCATGACGGTAACGCTGGAAAAGGGTGAAGTAACCATGGTGGAAAACAATGCCTGCAAGCGGGGAGATACCTACGCCCGCCAGGAATGCGTTGCCCCCATGCGCATGATTACGGCTGTGGCCCCTGTGGAGGGCAGCCAGATGCCCGTCAGCGTCAAAACCATGTCCCCCATCCCTAAGGATAAGATATCCCAGTGCATGCAGGAAATATTAAGTGCAAAGCTGCGCATGCCCATTTTGCCTGGAGATGTTTTGATTGAAAACGTGGCCGGCACCGGCGTCAGCGTCGTCGCCACCAAGGCCATTGTGTGATCTGAAAGGAGCGCTTATGTTAGCCCCCATTCCCATGCAGCCAGCCTATCGCTATGGCGAAGCCACCCCCTGGGGAGGCAGCCAGCTGCGTGCCTTGTTTAACAGGGATATTCCGGATGACAGAACAGGCGAAAGCCTGGAAGTCAGTGCCATTGAAGGCCTCAACAGCATGGATGCAAAGGGCCGCAGCCTGGGTGAGCTGATTGCCCGCTATGGCACAAGGCTGGTGGGTACGCAACATACCGGCACATTCCCCCTGCTGCTGAAATTCATCGCAGCCAAGGATAAGTTAAGCGTGCAGGTACACCCCGACGACAGCTATGCGGCGGAAAATGAAAACAAGCTTGGGAAAACCGAGGCATGGATTATTCTGGACGCCCAGGAGGATGCCCGGATTATATACGGTGTCAATGAAAACGTGACAAAGGAACAGCTGCGGGAAGCTTCCTTGGAAGGTGCCACGGTGGAAAGCCTGCTGCGCTCTGTGCCGGTAAAAAAAGGGGATGCTTTCTTTATCCCCGCAGGCACCGTCCACGCCATCGGCGGTGGCATCGTCCTGTACGAAATACAGCAAAGCAGCGATGTAACCTACCGCTTCTATGACTGGGAGCGCACGGATGCCCAAGGCAACAAGCGGCAGCTGCACCTTGATCAAGCCCTTGATGTTACCGATGTGGACAGCCGCCTGGAGGCCACCGTACCCCATATCCTTTCCCTGGAAGCGGGAAAGGGCAAGCGGGAGCTGCTGCTGGCCTGTCCGTTTTTTGTAACAGAGCGGTATACCGACTGTGAAGATGCCGTCCTCATGCCCGACAGCCGACGCTTCCGGATGCTGACAGCCATCGAAAAAGCTCACATCAAGTGGGATGAAGGCATGCTGGACCTTGCCCCCGGAGATACGGTCTTTCTGCCGGCCGACGGATACCCCTTAAAGATGACAGGGCAACACCTGCTGATCAGCTATCCTGTGAAAGAATAACCCATTATGAAAAGCCGGGCAGCTGCCCGGCTTTTATATTGAACCCTTTTCTTACAAACGGTCTTCCTTGAACAGGTCGCTGGCGATGGTCAGCCTGCGCAAAATGGCCGTCTTTTTATATACATGTTTTTCAAACTTACTCAGGACATCCCCCACAAACAGCACCGCCTGGTTGATGTGTTCCCCCTTGTTAAGCATGACGCATTCCGACTTGGCCGCCAGGCTGACATCAGAAATCTCCGCCCTGGTAGGGATGCCCGTCTTTACCAATGTTTCAACAACCTGGGTAGCCCAGATAACGGGCACATGGGCCGCTTCGCAGATCCAGAGAATCTCTTCCTGCAGTTCAGACAGCCTGGCATACCCCACCTCTACCGCCAAATCCCCCCGGGCAATCATGATGGCAGTGGACACCCGGGATGCGGCTGTCACCAGAATTTCGGGCAGTATCCGCATGGAATCCGATGTCTCAATCTTGATGATGACAGGCATGGAATCCTTCTTTTTGATACGTTTGTTGATTTCGTCCAGCAAAAGGGTTACATCGTCCCTGTCCCGCACAAAGGAGCAGCCGACGATGTCGGCATTCTTGCAGACAAAGTCCATGATTTCTTCATCCCTCTGGGACAAAAGGGGAATTTTATAATCGATTCCGGGGAAGTTGATACCCTTTTCTGCTCTTAGGGTTACCCCCTTTTCCCGGACGACCCGGGTGACCCTTAAAATGACGCCATCATCCAAGCGCTCTTCTACGGTGGTTTCCACATGGCCGTCATCCATCAGCACCACTTCCCCCACCGTCAGGTAGTCAATAATTTCCGGAACGCTGCAGCACAGTGCCAGCTGAATGCCGCTTGGCAGGTACATCAGCTTGTTGCCGGTGAAGTAGATATGATCCCCCACCACGACGCGGGGTTTGCGCATGGTGGTCATTGTGCGGTCAATCCGGATTTTGGGGCCGGGAATCTCCATGCTGATGCGCACATTGCGGCGGTGCTTGGCAGCCGCATCGCGGATATTGCGAATCATCATCCCCCACAGGTTCTCGTTGTCGTGGGAGCAATTAATGCGGGCAATCTCCATGCCGCAGGCAACCAGGCCATCCACAATGAGGGGATCATAGGCGGCCTCGGTAGGCAGGGTAACCATGATGCGGGTATAGCGCTTCTCAGGCTCTGGCCCCAGCACCTCCTCGGTATTGCGCTCCAGGGTTTCTTCTCCCTGCAGAAAGTCTTCTGTAATATGGTAGCTGGCGGGGCTCTGTTCCCCGGCGATGCGGGCACAGGATGCCACCACTGAGTCCAGGGTGGGCATTACCCGGGCTTCCAGGCGGCCCAAGGAGGAAAGCCCAACGGGAATCAGCTCCCACTGCAGTTCGCTCAAGTCATGGCGCCGCAGCGCCACATACTCCGCCAGGTTTTGAGCGCTGTAAGCAAAGGTTTCACGCTTAATATCTGGCTTCCATTCTTTATACAGGGCTGCCCCATCCTCCTGCACTTGCTTGCGCAGCTCTGTCAGCTGCCACAGCAGCCTGCGTGCATCCTCTGTTCTCATGGCTGTCCCCCCAGTATATTTTTCTGAAAATATCTTAACGGATACGAAGTGGTCTTTCAAGCCTTCCACCCATGATTAGCCAGTATTTTACCTGGATTTTACACAAATCAAACTGCTGGTTAAGGGCGTTTTAATTCTGAAAGGATGGGTATATTAAACATGATAAGGGGGTTATTATCATGGAGAGAACAATTAAACAACAAGTACGGGGCGTCCCTGCCATAGACGGGGCAGGCGTCAAACTGGTTCGCGTGTTAGGCCACGGCACCGTGGATGCCTACGACCCCTTTTTAATGCTGGATTCCTTTGACAGCACCAACCCCCAGGACTATATCGCCGGGTTTCCCATGCACCCCCATCGGGGCATCGAGACGGTGAGTTTCATGTCCTCCGGCGCCATGACCCATCGGGATAGCATTGGCAATGAGGATACGGTAACCGATGGCGAAGTGCAGTGGATGACTGCCGGTTCCGGCATCATGCACGAGGAAAAGCTGCCCGCCGGCCCCCGCATGCTGGGGGTACAGCTGTGGTTGAACATGCCTGCCCGCCATAAGATGGCCAAGCCGAACTACCATGCCATCAAGAAGGAAACCATCGAGGAAATCCCCTTGGAGGGCGGCAAACTGCGTCTGCTGGCCGGCTCTTACAAGGATCACAAGGGCTTTCAGAGCGCTTATCAGCCGCTGGACTACTATGACATCCACCTGGATGCCGGCGCTTCCGTCACCTTGGACGTACCGGAAGATAACAGCGCGTTTGTGTTTACTCTGTTGGGGAATGCTGTGGTCGCCGGGACACCGATTGCCGAGAAAACCGCCGCTTTAACCACCAATGGCACCACCCTTCACATCCAGGCCCAGGATACCCCCATTGAAATTCTGTTTGTTTCCAGCAAGCGGCTGGACGAACCAATCTCCTGGGGCGTCCCCATCGTGATGAATACCGACACCGAACTGCGCCACGCCTTCTCTGAACTGCGCAACGGCACTTTCCTGAAGGACGGCGTCGATTACGAAAACTAAGCGGTTATGAATAAAGCCTCTTCCCAGTGGAAGAGGCTTTTTCTTATATGGCGGTGCCGCTCTTGGGGGGATACAGACCCTGCATGTCTGTCTTCTCCAGGGTCAGCAGGGAGATCTTTTTATCCATCCCCCCTGCATAGCCTGTAAGGCTTCCATCTGCCCCCACCACACGGTGGCAAGGCACCAGAATAGACACGGGGTTATGTCCCACGGCTCCCCCCACCGCCTGGGCCGACATGGGTCTGCCCAGCTTCTTTTCAAGGTGTTGAGCAATCTCGCCATAGGTCATCGTATGACCATATGGAATGCTTTGCAGCACAGCCCATACTGCTTGGCGAAAAGCGCTGCCCTCAAGGTGAAGGGGCGGCAGAGCACCTGGGTTTTGTCCCCTGAAATAGCGATCCAACCAGTCCCTGGCTTGTAAAAAGACAGGCAATGCGTCTATTTCTACGGTTTCTGCAGGCTGCGGCGGGGCGTACTTCGCCCCTGCAAACCACAGGCCGGAGATTGCCTCGCCATGGCTGCGCAGCAGCATAGGCCCAAGGGGAGAAAGATATATGGTAGTAGCCACCATAAGCCCTCCTTGCTTTTACATGCTGATCACATGATAGCCCGAGTTGATAAAACGCTTCATGCCCGCGTGGCCGTTCATGTCATCCAGCAGGGACAGGCCGCTCTTTTCCACCTCGTCAAACACGCCCAGTACCTTGGAACAGGCAAGGCAGACGCCGGCAATGAGCCCGAGCTCCTTCGCCTTTTTGTACAATGCGTTCTCTTCCTTTTCGAACTGGGGAACCAGCTTCACCGACGCGCCTTCAAAGACGATGTGCACCGTCTTCCCATCGCCGTGTAAATCCAGGGCATTCATCAGCACATGCTGAAAGCACATCTTTTCCCCCGTCATGCCATAAAAAAGTATCTTGTCCATCGTATCCTCCTGTAAATGTTTTGGTTGCTTCTACACTTAATTATACCCGCTCGCCGTAGATGCCCCGCCCTACCCGGACGAGGGTTGCCCCTTCTAAAATGGCTGCAAGGTAGCTGTCCGTCATGCCCATGGACAGGGTATCCAGCGTTGCTGCCTGTCCCACATGCTGCTGCGCTTTTTGCAGCAGGCTGCGCATGGCAGCAAAGTACCGGCGGCTTTCCGGCGAATTGTCAAAGGCAGGCGGTATGGCCATCAGCCCCCGCAGCCTGACATTCTTTTTAGCAAGGGCGTTGTCCAGCATGGGCCATAGCGCTTCCTCCGATGCGCCCATCTTGGTTTCTTCGTCACCAATATTGATTTCCATCAGGATATCCTGCACAATCCCCTGTTTTTCAGCTTCCAGGTTGATGCTGTCCAGCAGGCGGATGCTGTTGACGCTCTGAATCATGCTGACAAGCCCCACCACCCTGCGCACCTTGTTGGTTTGCAGATGGCCCACGAAGTGGCAGGGTTTCTGCCCATATAAGCCCGCTTCGTGGTGGCTGACCAGCTCCTGCATGCGGTTCTCGCCAAACAAGTCGATGGGAAGGGAAGCGCTTGCCAGAATCAGCTCAGCAGGCTGGCTCTTGCAAACGGAGCACAGCAATATATCCTCTGCCCTTCGGCCCGCTTCCTTGGCAGCCTGCGCAATTTGGTGGCGTATCTCCGCCACATTGTCCGCAAGAAATTTGATGTTGTCACGCTGTGTATCCACCAGTTTATCTCCTTCCAGCATTATAACAGCACAGGTACCGGGGCATGAATGGCCAGCCCCTCCGGCTGCACCAGACAATCGTAGGCTGCAAGCCGTACATTGGCAGCCGCAGCACGGCGCAAGGCTTCCCCAAAGCCGGGATGCATGGCATCATGGGGCGAAAAAAACCGTACAGGACGCATCTGTATAACAAACAATGCCATGGCCTGATGCCCCTGCTGTACACAGGACACCAGGGTATTCAGATGCTTGACCCCGCGCTCCGTCGGTGCATCGGGAAAAAGAGCCAATCCATCTTCCTCCAGGGTGCAGCCCTTCACTTCCACATATAGGCTGAACCCTTCCTTGGATACATGGAAATCCAGCCGAGAATGCTCAAACACGGCCTCCCTTTTCACAATGGCATCGGGATATTGTTCCTTAAGCCATGCATATGCAACCACATTGGGTGCTTGACTGTCAATGTTAATCAGCATATCCCCTTTGTAGACGGCCACCAGGTCGTACTTCGTTTTGCGCAGGGGATTTTGGGCTGGGGCGATGACCACCAAGGCCCCCGGCAGCAGCAGTTCCTTGCATCTGCCCGTGTTTTTCACATGGCAAACCAGCGTTTCGCCCCCGGCTTCCACATGGGCGATGAAGCGATTGGGACGGCTTAAAAACCGTGCCAGCATTGTTTTAGGATACAGCGGATGCACAGTGCTTTGAGCCCTTGTCATCGTGGACACATTTCGTTTCTGAACAGATTGAACATGGTTCTCTACATCTCCAGATATGCTGCCCTGGGGCCGCCGATATACTTAGGCCGTGTACGGGCGCACAGGATATGGGCTTCACCGATGCGGTTCAAGCTAAGCCGCACAGGGACGGCGACAGGCCTTAGGTGCATGCCAATCAGCGTGCCGCCGATATCAATCCCCGCATCTGCCGTAATATATTCCACCGCGACGGGGTCGCGCATATGGTTGTATACCGTTACCGGAAAGGATCCGCCGGCGTCTGGCTGGGGTACAACATTAACCATGGTCAGCTGAAGTATTTCAGCCGTTTCCCTTTCCACAATCAGCGCGCGGTTCAAGTGTTCGCAGCACTGGGCCGCCAAGCGGATGCCCCCTTCTTGCAAGGGCTGGGCAATGCCCTTGAGCACCGCCTGAGCCGCCTCCATGCTGGACCCCTTCCCAATGCGGTTGCCCACAATTTCACTGGTGGAACAGCCAATAACCAATACCTGGCCTGGCATTAATTTTGCCTGGGCAAGAAGCTCTTCCATGGCCTGACGGGCTTGTTTTTCAATTTCGTGTAACATGTCCACCCCTCCTGTCTCCCTTATTATACCACATTGCAGCCCTGTCTGTTGGGCCAGCCTCCGCCGATACCATATGGGTATATGTAAAAGAAAGCGGGAAGGCAATGCCTCCCCGTTTGATAATCCCTTTTCGTTTACTGGGCTTTGGGGTAAGGCTTTAAGCCGATGTAGACAAAGGCAATGCCCACCAGCAGATACAGCAGACCAATTATAAACATAGCAACTTCAAAACCCTGGGGCATCAGCAGCACCCCCAGCACACCGCCCAGCACAAAAGCCAGCAGGTGGAAGAACACCAGCCAGAAACGCTCGGCCTTTTCGCCCTTTTCCCTAATAATCCTGGAAAGAAGGAAGCCCATATCCGACAGGTAACCCGTCATATGGGTGGAGCGCAGCAGCATATCCTTGTGGGTTAAATACATGCCGTTCTGGATGCCCGACAGCATGGCCAGCATCGGCGCCATCAAGGTATTCGGGCCCACAATCTGCGTCAGAAAAATCAGCAGCACGCCTGCACCGATCATCAACACCCCGTAGCGGCGGCTTAAGAGCCCCTGCTGGGGCGCAAAAATAAGGCCCGATACCATAGCCCCCAGGAAATAGCACACCACCAGGGAAAGCATCAGCAGCACGATGTCCATCTCCCCTTGGGCTAAACCCTGGGCCAGCTTGGTCAAATTGCCGGTGTGATGGGTTACAGTCTGGCCAAAAAACAGCAGGGACAGGCTGTTCAGCATGCCGCTGAGCACTGTCAGCAAAGAGGTTTTGCTTTTTAAAAACACGCTGATAAAGGGAGATATTGGTTTCTTCACGTCATCTTTTCCTGTTTAACTTTCTTGTCCACCACATGCCTTGAGGCCAGTTCCTGCGCGATATCCTGAAGGGAAATACCCGCTTCCACCATCAGCACCATAACATGGTAAGCAAGGTCGGCAATTTCATAAATGGTTTCCTTCTTATCCTCTGCTTTGGCGGCGATAATCACCTCGGTGGTTTCTTCCCCTACCTTTTTGAGGATTTTATCCAACCCTTTTTCAAACAGGTAGCTGGTATACGAGCCGGGGGGCGGGTTCTGCTTGCGGCCTTGAAGCAGTTCCATCAGCCCCGTCATGGAAAATGCGGAGCCCTCCCCCTCAAAAATAGGTTCGCGGTCAAAGCAGGTTTCGGTGTTCAGGTGGCAGGAAGGCCCTTCCTTGCGTACCAGCACTTTCAGGGTATCGCCATCGCAGTCCGGGGTAATGGACAGAACATGCTGGTAATGGCCGCTGGTTTCCCCCTTTGTCCACAGCCTTTGGCGGCTGCGGCTATAAAAGGTGGTCAGCCCCTTTTCCATCGTCAGGCGCAGGGATTCCTCGTTCATGTAGGCCAGCATCAACACCTGGTTGGTGTCGGCATCCACCACAATGGCGGGAATCAGTCCCTTGTCGTTAAAACGCAGCGTGCTTATGTCCATATTATCCTCACAATCTAACGGGGATACCCTCCCCGGCCATCCTTTGTTTCAGTTCCTCAATGTTGACCAAATCGTAATGGAATATCGATGCCCCCAAGGCAGCGGCGCACTTTGGCACCTTTGCAAACAGGGACAGGATATGTTCCACGCTGCCCGCGCCGCCTGAAGCCACCACCGGGATGGACAGGCTGTTGCATACAGCCTCCAGCAAGCCCAGGTCGTAGCCCTGCCGCACGCCGTCGGTGTCGATGGAGTTCACCACAACTTCGCCTGCCCCCATGCTTTCACACTGTTTCAGCCACCCAAGGGCCTCT
Organism: uncultured Oscillospiraceae bacterium; assembly: GCA_964345895.1. Classification (GTDB taxonomy): domain Bacteria; phylum Bacillota; class Clostridia; order Christensenellales; family Aristaeellaceae; genus DTU024. The sequence goes on along the minus strand of CAYFSQ010000001.1, from coordinate 22,378 downwards.
ATGCCGGTGTCGTGGGCGCCTGCCTGGTTAAAGCAATGCCATTCATCGCCCACCCTGGCAACGTCCACCGCCACGACAACCTTGTCCTGTCCAAACTTGCGGGCGCACTTTTCCACCAGGGAGGGGTTCAGCAGCGCGCCTGAGTTCATGCTGACCTTGACAACGCCGGTATCCAGCACACGGGCAAAATCCTCTGTTGTCTTTACGCCGCCTGCGGCAGACACGGGGGTGTTGACGGCCTTTACCATGCTCTCCAGCATTTGGGTAAACAGGGTACGCCCTTCTACCGAGGCAGAGATGTCGTAAAAGCAAAGCTCATCTGCGCCCATTTGGGCATACAGCCTGGCCCGCTCCAGCACATCGCCTACTTCTTTAATGCCAGCGAAATTGACCCCTTTGACAACCTTGCCATCCTTGATATCAAGGCAAGCCACAATATTTTTAGGTCGGGTCATGTTTAACGTCCATCCCCTTTGGCCAAAGAAATGGCCTCGCTTAAAATGATATCCCCTGTATACAGCGCCTTGCCGATGATGGCACCTTCCACGGCGATGCTTTGCAGCGCACGGATATCCGCCAGGGTGGTGACGCCGCCTGAAGCTGTGATGCGAACAGGATATTCCTCCACCAGCTCCCGGTACAAATCCTGATTGCTGCCCATCATACCGCCATCCCGGGAGATGTCGGTGCAGATGATGCGGCCAACGCCGATGGCGGACAAGTCTTGAAAAAATGTGTCCAGACGCATATCGCTTAATTCCTGCCAGCCTTTGACGGCGACAAAACCATCCTTCACGTCCACACCCACCACGATTTTTTCACCGTAGGTGTCCACAGCATCGTGAAGAAAATCGCCATTTTCCAGCGCTGCGGTGCCCAGGATTACCTGGTGGGCGCCCATGGACAGATATTTTTCGATGGTGTCCTTCTCCCGAATGCCGCCGCCCACCTCTACCTTCAGCCCGCTCTCCGCGATGATACGGGCGATGATGGCGTCGTTTTCCGGCTCTCCCTCCCGGGCGCCGTCCAGGTCGACCACGTGCAGGTATTCTGCCCCTTGCTCCATGAAAGAGCGGGCCACCTGCACCGGATCATCGGAATAGACGGTCATCTGGTCAAAATCGCCATGCTTTAGGCGCACAACCTTGCCATGGATCAGGTCGATCGCAGGATAAATGTTCATAATACCCCCTTTGTGGAGGGTACAGTGTCGCTGACAATCTGTACCGCATCCTTCAGCACCCGGGCCGTTGCCTTAAAGGCAGCCTCCGCGATGTGGTGAGCGTTGCGCCCGTCTAAAAGCCTGATATGCAGCGTAATACCCGCATGCACAGCGAAGGCCTGGAAGAACTCTTCCAGCAGTTGCACATCAAAGGTGCCGATTTTTTCCACCGCCATGGGCAGGTGGTATTGCAGCATGCCTCTGCCGGAAATATCCACCGCGCAAAGGACCAGCGCCTCGTCCATGGGCAACGCCAGGGAAGCGTAGCGGCGTATGCCCTTCTTGTCTTTCAGCGCTTCTTTCAGTGCCTGGCCAAGGCAGATGCCCACATCCTCCGCCGTGTGGTGGCCGTCCACCTGGGTATCCCCCTTGCAAAGGACGTTCAGGTCAAACCCGCTGTGGGCAGAAAACAAGTCCAGCATATGGTCCAGAAAACCGATGCCAGTATCAATCTCCCGCCCTCCTGTGCCTTCAAAAACCAGGCTCAGGCTGATGTTGGTTTCGCTGGTGTTTCGTTCAATCGACGCGTTTCGCATGGTACTCCTCATGTAATGTCTCTTGCAGGGCGCTGAGCAATGCGCCCATCTGCTCCGGGCTGCCGATGGAGATACGCACATAGTCCCGTACCTCCCGTTGGTTAAACCACCGCACCAGCACCCCTTTTGCCCGCAGGCTTTTATACAGCACTTCCCCCGCCACGCCGTGGTGGGTAACAAACAAAAAATTTGTCAGGGAGGGCATCACATGAAAGCCAAGGGAAGTGAGGGCTTTGGCCGTCTGATCACGGGTTTGGGCAACCGTCTTGCAACATGTCATATAATATACGTTTTCCTTCAGCGCTGCAAGCCCTGCCGCCTGTCCCATGGCGCTTACATTGTAAGGGTTGGTGGAACAGCGCAGGGTGTTCAAATCCTGCATCAACTCCGGATGGCCAAAGCCAAAGCCAATCCTTGCCCCTGCCAGGGAGTGGGACTTGGAAAAGGTGCGGGTCACCAGCAGGTTATCGTACCTTTTAATCAGGGGCAGAGCGCTTTGCCCGCCAAAGTCGATATAGGCTTCGTCCACCACCACCACATGGCCTGGGTTGTTTTGAAGAATGCTTTCAATTTGCCCGGGCTTAAGGTACTGCCCCGTGGGCGCATTGGGGTTGGCGATGACGATGGCTTTGTGCAAGCCAAAATAGTCCTCGGGCACAATGGCCATATTGTCCCCCATGGGGACAGGATGGCCCTGAACCTGGTTGACGGCGGCAAAGATGGGATAGAAACCATAGGATAAAGCGGGAAAGGCCACACCATCCTGCCCAAAGGCAGCAAAGGCAAAGGACAGCACCTCGTCGCTGCCATTGAAGCACAGTACCTCTTCCACATCTACCCCATAAACCTTGGCAGCCTCCACGCGTATCAGGCGGCAATCCGGGTCGCAATACAGATGGGCGCTGCGCGCTGCCTCCTCTGCCGCCTTCACAACATTTTCCGGCGGCGGAAAGGGCGATTCGTTGGTGTTCAGCTTGATATACTGTTGATCCTGGGGTTGCTCTCCCGGTACGTACTGCTTCAGGGAACCATAGCGGGGATGAAAATACTTGCTCATTTTCTCATTAAGGCGCTGAGGGCGTGGGCCTGCAGCCCCTCCTTTCCGGCGAAGTAGGCAATCTTGTCTGCGGCTCTTGCCGTAGCCTCCTTGGGGTAGTAGATGTACTGGGATACCTTGAGGAAATCTTCCACCGACAGGGGGCTGGAAAAGCGCGCCGTGCCGGAAGTGGGCAGGGTGTGGTTGGTGCCCGCCCAGTAATCCCCCACCGCTTCCGGGGTGGAGCGGCCCAGGAAGATGGAGCCGGCGTTGTCTATTTTATCCAGCCAGCTGAAGGGATCTTCCACGCACAGTTCCAGATGCTCCGGTGCCCAGGCGTTGGAGATATCCACTGCGCTCAGAATGTCCTTTGTTACGATGATGCGGCCGTTGTTGTCAATGGAAGCGCGGGCCATCACTGCCCTTGGCAGCAGAGGGATTTGCCTTTCCAGTTCCTGCTGTACCTGAAGGGCCAAGTCCATGCTGTTGGTGACCAGCACGGCGGCAGCGTCCTCATCATGCTCTGCCTGGGACAGCATGTCCGCCGCCAGCACCCTGGCATCGTTATGTTCATCTGCCACAATCAGTATTTCGCTGGGACCGGCAATCATGTCGATGCCGCAGATGCCATATACCTGCCGCTTGGCCTCCGCCACATAGGCGTTGCCTGGCCCGACGATGCGGTCTACCCGGGGAATGCTCTTTGTACCGTAGGCCAGGGCGCCAATGGCCTGGGCACCGCCCACCATAAACACCCTGTCCACCCCGGCAATGGTGGCCGCCGCCAGAATATCAGGATGAATGATGCCGTCCTTCGCCGGGGTAACCATGATGATTTCCTCAACCCCAGCCACCTTGGCGGGGATGCCGTTCATCAGCACGCTGGAGTAATAGGCTGCTGTGCCGCCGGGGGTGTACAGCCCTGCCCGCTTGACAGCATGCACCCGCTGCCCCACCACCGTGCCGTCGGGCTTTTGAATCTCAAAGCCTTCCCGCCGCTGCTTTTCGTGGAATTGGCGGATGTTGTCCGCCGCTTCCTGCATGATGTCCATCAGCTTGGGGTCTGCCTGCTGCAGGGCCTGCTCCCACTGGTCTTTGGTTACTTCCAGGGTTTCGGGGCGGGCGTTGTCAAACAGGGCGTTGTATTTTTTTAGCGCCTCATCGCCATTATCCCGCACGTCCTGCAGGATGCTCTCCACCTTCTCCCGCACATCATTCAGCGGCGCGGAGCGGGCCAACACCTGTTCCATGCTGATGTTTTCTGCCTGCAAAATGGTAATCATACTTCCTCCAACCCCTTCCTTAGTGCGCTTTGCAGCTTTTCTACCTCATCGTGTTTAAAGTGATAGGCTGCTTTGTTGGCGATCAGCCTTGCGCTGATGTGCACAATGTCCTCCACCACCTGAAGGCCGTTTTCCACCAGGGTCTTGCCTGTTTCCACAATATCCACAATGACGTCGGACAGATGAAGCAGGGGGGCCAACTCTACCGAGCCATTGAGGGTGATGATATCGATATCCCGTCCCCGGCTTTCATAGAAGCGGGAAGCGATGCGGGGATACTTGCTGGCAACCCGCAAGGCGCGGGACATATCGTCCTGCCAGCCTTCAGGCGCAGCCACCGCCATGCGGCATTTGCCCAATTGCAAATCCAGCAACTCGTAGATATCAGGATTGTTTTCCAGCAGGGTGTCCCTGCCTACCACCCCCAGGTCCGCCGCGCCTCGCTCTACATAGACCGCCACATCAGAGGGTTTTACCCAGAAGTAGCGCACGCCCTTGTCCGGGTTCTCAAACACCAACTTGCGGCTTTGTTCCAGTATTTCAGGGCAGGAAAATCCTGCCTTGTCCATCCGTTGATAGACCTGTTCGCCCAAGCGCCCCTTGGGCAAAGCGATACGAAGAATGTTGGTCATGGCAAATACTCCACTTCATTCAGGTAGACAGCAAAGCCAACAGCCGTTGCTTTGCGCCCCATCTTCTGCAGCAGACCGCCGTACTGGCCCCCTGACAGAATCCCCTCGGGCAGGCCGTTGACAAACCCCTTGAACACCAGCCCGTCGTAATACTGCATGTTGTTCATCACAGAAAAATCGAGGCGGGCATTGTCCCCGTCGGAGATGCTGCCCAGGGCATCGGACACAATGGACAACTCCTTTACCGCCTGTTCCATTTTTTCGTTGCGGCAAAGATTCGCCAAAAGGGGAAGATTGTCTGCCAGGGTGCCGTAGAGGGAAATCAGGTTGCTAAGGGCAGTTGCATTTTCCCCCGGCAGGTTCTTTGCAGCGCAATATTGGAGCAGGCCTTCCGTGTTCTTTTGCCTTACAAAGCGGAGCAGACCATCCCGCAACCCTTGGGGAACCTGAAGGGCATCCAGCAGGGCTGTAATAAAGCCAGCATGGGACAATGTCAGCACATAGTCCTTTGACAGGGATTGCAAAGCCTTGACCGCCAGCAGGACAACCTCGCAGACATCTGAATCATCAAGATCGCCGATGCATTCAACGCCGGATTGAAGAATCTCCCGAAAGCCGCCGTCTCCCGGCCGGGCACGGTAGACATTTTCGCTGTAATACACGCGGGATTTGCTGCCCGGCATATCGGGCGCCCGTTTGACGATGGACAGTGTAACGTCGGGTTTCAGCGCCTTTAATTTGCCGCCCACATCGGTAAAGGTAATGATGCGGTCGTTGCCCAAAAAGTCTTTGTTTTCCACGTACAGGTCGTAGGGTTCAAAGCGGCTCATGGCATAGCGGGTGTACCCCTGCTGATTAAACAAAGCCCGCAGGGTGAACAGTGCTTTTTCTTCCCGGGTTAACAGCCTTTCATCAATCTGCATAAGGGCTCCTTTCAAGGGTCATTTGATAGCCGCCACTGCCGTATCTGAGGCACCTGTTCACCCGGCTGATGGTGGCGGAGGACGCCCCCGTTGCCGCGGCAATCTCCTGATAGTTCTTTTTGTCTGCCAGCATGCCCGCCACCTGGTAGCGCTGCGCCAGCGCCTGAATCTCGCCGACGGTGCACAGATCTTCAAAGAACAACCGGCATTCCTCCGGTGTTTTCAGCGTCAGCAGTGCCTCAAAAAGCTTGCTGCTCGCTTGATTAAAGATGTTCGACATAGGCCCTCCCTTGTAGAATACTTCATCACTTTATCACTTTAGCGTAATAAAGTCAAGTTGAAAATGAACGGATAAGAATGAACATACAAGTGAACCCGTTATTGAGTGTGAACCTGTTCTTGAATGTGACCTGCATTCGTTTGCACAGCGCCAGGGCTGGCCGCCTCTTGCCCACCTTAGAACCGCTTGAGGCAATACGCAGAAATGCAGAGAAAACACTTGATTTTACTTGAAGAAACCTTTCGTTTACCCTATAATGTTTTCCGTATACTTTTTGAAGGAGGGGATGTCGCATGCGCGAAATCGTTGTTACCAACTGGGATACCTTGCAGGCGGCAGCCTTTGAGGGCATGTGGGATGAGGATCTCCTGCGCTACCGCAACAGCCGGGTATACCGGGGGGTGGCGGACAAGCATTGGGGTCTGATTCCCTCACTGAACCGCTGCAGCCCGCAGAACCTTGGCCTGGAGCGGCAGATTCTTCGTTCCTTCCGCAAGTACGGCTATGCGGATTTAACCAACTGCCATTCCTTCTGGCAGATGGTCGCCATGGGGCAGCAGTACGGCCTGCCCACCAGGCTGCTGGACTGGACCTATTCCCCCCTGGTGGCTGCCCATTTTGCCACGGAGGATACCGACAGCTACCATCTGGACGGCGCCATCATCTGCTGCGACATGAAAAAAATCAACCATCTGCTGCCTGAAAAGTTTTCCAGGCTCCTCTATCAGGAAAAATGCAATGTGTTTTCCATGGAAATGCTGGACGGCGTGGCAGCAGATTTCTCCGCTTTAAAAGAAGTATGCGATCAGCCCTTTTCCTTCTTTTTTGAGCCTGCATCGGTGGTTAACCGCATTGCCAACCAATACGCGCTGTTTTCCCTCACCAGCGATGCCCATGTGCTGATTGATACCATCCAAGGCGCAGACAGCGCTTTTACCCGCATTGTTATCCCCGCAGAGGTGAAGTTGGAAATCCGGGACAAGCTGGATTACATCAACATTTCCGAGCGTATGATATACCCCGGCCTGGACGGCATTTGCCGCTGGATTGCCCGCCGCTATGCCCCCCTTGGCCCCCGTCACCACAAGACCCAGCCTGATTCTACAGGCATATAAAGGAGGATCCTCTCATGGACTTTGCAAAAATGAGTGGTGAACTGTTTTCCGGCATCGGCTTTCTGTTTACAGGCGCCGGGTTTAAAACGCTGGTTATGTTTGCCATCGCAGGCGTGCTCATCTACCTGGCCATTAAAAAGGACTATGAACCCGCCCTGCTGCTCCCCATTGGTTTTGGCGCCATCCTGGCTAACCTGCCCCCGGTGCTGGAAACCATGATGCCTTCTGCCATCGGCACAGTGGACGCCCCTGGCTTCCTGCGGGTATTGTTTGACGCAGGCATTGCCAACGAGCTGTTCCCTGTACTGATTTTCATCGGCGTAGGCGCCATGATTGATTTCTCCCCGCTGCTGAAGGATCCGACCATGATTTTCTTTGGCGCAGCTGCGCAGTTTGGCATCTTCGCCACCTTCCTGACGGCTATTCTGCTCATTCCCATCGTGTTGCCCGCCACCGCCGGGGATGAAGGCCTCATCCTGCGCCTGGCCTCGGCCATTGGCATCATCGGCGCAGCAGACGGCCCCACCACCTTGTATGTGGCCAACCACTTCAAACTTCAGGACTATATGGCCCCCATTTCGGTGGCGGCATACAGCTATATGTCCCTGGTGCCCGTCATTCAGCCCCCCGTCATCCGCGCGCTGACAACGAAGGAAGAGCGGATGATCCGCATGAACTACAATGAAGAGCGCTCCTCCAAGACCGCGCTGATTCTATTCCCCATTGTCGTTACCCTGGTGGCAGGCATCATCGTACCCATGTCGGCGCCCCTGGTAGGCTCCCTCATGTTTGGCAACCTGATCCGCGAGTGCGGCGTGCTGGAAAGGCTTAGCAAGACTGCCCAGAACGAGCTGGCCAACCTGGTCACCATCCTGCTGGGCATCACCATTGGCTCCACCATGATTGCTGACAATTTCCTGCGCCTGGACACCGCCCTCATCATGGGCCTGGGCCTGTTCGCTTTCGTGTTTGACACCGCCGGCGGTGTGCTGTTCGCCAAGCTGATCAACCTGTTCCGCAAGACCAAAATCAACCCCATGGTGGGTGCGGCCGGCATTTCCGCCTTCCCCATGAGCGCCCGCGTCATCCAGAAGATGGCCACGGCGGAGGATCCCACCAACTTCATCCTCATGCAGTCCATCAGCGCTAACGTGGCAGGTCAGCTCGGCTCCATCGTGGCAGGCGGCATGATTATCACCCTGGTCTCCATGTTTATATAAGGAGGAAGCAACATGTCTTTATTCTTTAACGGTCTTCTCATTTCCGCTGTCGGTCTGGTCGGCGTCTTCCTGGTGCTGGGGCTGTTCTTTGTGACCATCAAGCTGATGCGCAAAATCGGCAACTGAGAGAGCAAAAGCTGATGAGCGGAACACGAAACCGGATAACCTTCAAACGATTCTTTGGCAGCATACTGGCTGCCGCCCTGCTGAGCGGTTTGATCGCACTGGGCGCTCAAATTTCGCTGCGTTCCATATCCAACGGCAAATTCAACCTGCCCTGGTCTGAATTGCTGCCCATCGCCGCCCTCTCTGCCGCCGTGCTGTTTATCATCATGCTTATACCGGCCAATAAGCCCGTCAGGCTGCTGAAAAACCTGGGCCGCGTGCTGGCCTTTGTGCTGGCCTTGGCCCTTGTATGGGGCATGGGAGCCGCCTGGATCGCCCAGGACTTCTTCATGTTCCCCTCCGTCCCAGCCGACGAGAGGGCAGAACAGCAGCTGGCAGCAGATTCCAGATTTGAGCGGGTGCTGCTGCCCTCCCCTGAGGGCGAATACTCGGGCTGGCTATGGAAGAATGCGCCGGACAAGGGCGCACTGCTGCTGTACTTTGGCGGCAATGGCGAGGAAGCAACCAATGTACTGTCCTTCAGCGGCAACCGCAATAAGGACGGCATCTTTAACGGCTACAATGTACTGATGATGGATAACCCCGGCTATGGACGCTCCGACGGCAAAGCGGGAGAAGAAAGCATCCTCCAGATGGCCAGAGCAGCCTATGATTTTGCCGCCGCCCATCCCAGTGTTGATAGGGACCGCATCGTTGTAGGCGGGTGGAGCCTGGGTACAGGCACCGCTGCCCGCCTGGCAGCGGAAAAGCAACCGGCCGGGCTGCTGTTGCTGTCCCCCTTCTATAACGGCAAAGAAATGGTGAATGCCTTTGGCGAAAACATGCTGGAGATGGATTTCCCCGTGCCCCCGGTCCCCATCCGCAATCCCTTCAAAAGCAATACATACGCCCGGAAGATTGCCTGCCCCACCCTGATTGTCGCCGCCAAGGACGACAGGATGATACCCTACGCCCAGTCAGAACGGCTGAGCAAAGAATTCCTCAATGTTGAGCTGGTCACCTTGGAAGAAGGCGGCCACAGCGCTGCTTGGTATGAAGAGGCATCGGTGGCAAAAATCGGTAGCTTCCTGAAACAGTTTGTAGCAGGCGGTACCCCAGCCACAGAAAACCCTCCGCTGCCCTTTGCCACGGTGCAGCCGTAAAACAAGGATGAGCAATTTAAAACAGCGCTTTTCGGCGCTGTTTTTGTATGCTGTATTTCATTGGGAGTGCTTCGTTATACCCGCACATCCTCCGCCGCAATGCGGACATCTTTGTACTTTTCCAGCAAAGGTTGGGCTTCTTCCTTCAGGAAATCAGCCACCTGCATGCTGGCGCAGCCGGTATAATCCTCCGGGGACAAAAGGCCGGTGATTTCATCATGGCTTAAGCCGAAAGCATCGTCCAGGGCAATGCGCTTCAGCAAATCGTTGTCCAGCCCCTCCTGCTTGACGCGCTTGCCCGCTTCCATGCTGTGGACCCGGATTCTTTCATGCAGCGCTTGCCGGTCGCCGCCTCTGCGAACGGCTTCCATCATCAGGTTTTCGGTGGCCATGAAGGGCAATTCTTCCAGCAGATGCTTTTCAATCATCTTTGGGTATACAACCAGCCCTTGGGCTACGTTCAGGAAAAGCACCAGCAGCCCGTCGGCGGCCAAGAAGCCTTCGGCCAGGGACAGCCTGCGGTTGGCGCTATCGTCCAGGGTGCGCTCCAGCCATTGGCCTGCCGCCGTCATGGCGCTATTTTGAACGTTGGAAATAATAAAGCGGGAAATGCCTGCCATGCGCTCGGTGCGCATGGGGTTGCGCTTATAGGGCATGGCGGAGGAGCCGATCTGCTTGCTCTCAAAGGGCTCTTCTATTTCCTTCAGGTGCTGCAGGAGACGAATATCATTGCTGAACTTGTGGGCTGTCTGGGCAATCTGGGCAAGGAGGTTCAGCGCTCGGGTATCCTGCTTGCGGGAGTAGGTCTGCCCCGACACGGGGACGGCGCGCTCAAAGCCCATCTTTTTTGCACACAGAAGATCCAACTGCTTGACCTTGTCGTAGTCGCCGTCAAACAGCTCCAGGAAGGAAGCCTGGGTGCCGGTGGTCCCCTTGGAACCAAGGGGCAGCAGGGTATCCAGGACATGCTGGGTTTCCCTGATATCCTCTAAAACATCATGGAGCCACAAGGTGGCGCGTTTGCCCACCGTGGTGGGTTGCGCCGGCTGAAAATGGGTGTAGCCCAATGTGGGCATGTCCTTGTACGCTTTGGCAAAGTCAGCAAGGGCACGGGCCACTTCCAGCAGCCGGGCCAGTATCAGCTGCAGGGCTTCCCGCATCAGCAGCACGTCGGTGTTGTCCCCCACATAGCAGCTGGTTGCCCCCAGGTGGATGATGGGTCGGGCTGTGGGGCAGCAATCCCCAAAGGCATGAACATGGGCCATGACATCGTGGCGCAGCTGCTTTTCGTAGGCAGCGATGGCGGAAAAATCGATATCATCGATGTGGGCGCGCATTTCCTCCACCTGTTCCTTGGTAACAGGCAAGCCTAGTTCCATCTCGCTTTCTGCCAGAATCACCCACAGCCTGCGCCAGCATGCAGCGCGGTGGCTGTCTGAGTAGATATGCTGCATTTTTGTGCTGGCGTAGCGCGCAGAAAAAGGGGATACATAACCGGTATGTTCGCTCATAAAACCTCCCAAAGAGAACGGGCGGATTTCCACCGCCCGCTTTGATGTATCTGGATGTTATTCCCCCACCTTGACAACCTTGATCAGGTTGGTGGTGCCGGACTGGGACAGGGGAACACCGGCGGTTAAAATGACAATCTGTCCATCATGCACCAGGCCTGCCCGCTTGGCAGCGTTCACCGCCTGATCAAAGAGGATGTCGGTCACACGCTCTTCCCCTACCATCAGCGCTTCCACACCCCAGGAAAGGGACAGCTGCCGCTGGGTTTCAGCGGAAGGGGTGCAGGCAATGATGGGCATGGTGGGGCGGAAACGAGAGATCATCCTGGCGGTTGAGCCTGATTTGGTCACCGTAATGATGGCCTCAGCGTTTAGGTTGTAGGCAATCAGGCAGGTGGCGTGGGAGATGGCATCGGTGATGTTTTCAGTGGTATCCCGGCCGGTATGCTCGTAGAAGCGCTTGGCATAGTCGATATCCCTCTCCGCCCGTTCTGCAATGCGCGCCATGGTGCGCACAGCATCCACAGGATAGTGGCCGTTGGCGGTTTCACCAGAGAGCATGATGACGCTGGTGCCATCGTAAATGGCGTTGGCAACGTCTGTCGCCTCGGCACGGGTGGGGCGGGGGTTGCGCACCATGCTTTCCAGCATCTGGGTGGCGGTAACCACCTGTCTGCCCGCCATACGGGCTTCCTTGATGATGTATTTCTGGATAACAGGGACGTCCTCCAGGGGGATTTCTACGCCCATGTCGCCCCGGGCTACCATGACGGCATCGCAATGCTGGATGATTTCGCGGATGTTCTCCACCCCGTCGGGGTTTTCAATCTTGGCCATAATGTTGACATGCTCGCCATCGTTTTCATCCAGAAGCTGGCGCACCTCCATCAGGTCTTCCTTGGAGCGCACAAAGGAGGCGGCGATGTAGTCAAACCCGGTACGGATGCCAAAGAGGATATCCTCCCGGTCCTGGGCGCTGATATAGGGCATGGAAATATGGGTGCCGGGCAGGTTGATGCCCTTGCGGCTGGACAGCTCTCCCCCTGAAACAACGCGGCATATCACATCGGTCTCCGTCTTGCTTTCGATGGCCAGCTCTATCAGCCCATCATCCACCAGGATGCGGCTTTTATCCCCCAGGTCATTGGGCAAATCCGGGTAGCTGACTGAAACGATGGTTTCGTCCCCTTCAACTTCTCTTGTGGTCAGGGTAAACTGCTGCCCCTCCACCAGCATGACCTTGCTATCTTTAAAGTCCCGTATGCGGATTTCTGGGCCCTTGGTATCCAGCACGGCAGCAATGGGAAGCCCCAACTCGTTGCGGACGCTTAACAGCTCTTTAAAGACCGCTAAATGAGAATCATGGGTGCCGTGAGAAAAGTTGAACCGGGCGACATTCATCCCGGCCAGTGCCAGCTCTTTAATTTTTTCCCGTGTGTTGGAGGCAGGCCCAAGGGTACAGATAATTTTCGTTTTACGCATAATGGCTCCTTGTCGTTCATTCAACGGAGGTGCAAAATATCCTCCATTTTTATTATACAGTTTATCAACCTGACTGGCAAGCATTCCCCCATGAAGAACATGTGAAAATAACCCGTTCCGGGGTATACTGTTGATAGGAACAGGAGGGCTTTATGCTGCACGACCATGTACATCCCCATTTTAACAATGCTTACATCAGCGCTGTCCCCCGGGATGACAGCCCTGTCCTTCTTTTTCATGACGAGGCTGTCGCTATGGAAGAGGGCCTGCAACGCTTTCCCCGGATAGACACCCTGCCGGATAAGCACCAGCCCCTGCAATATCTGTTTTCATTGGAGGGAAGCGCGTACTTTTTATCCAGCGGGCAGGAGCTTCCCCCTGGATGCTGCTGGGTACCCCTGCGGGAAGTGCGTTTTAACGCAAGCAAAAGCAATGCCTTTGTTGCCGGCATCGGCCATCAGCTGTCGATGTGGTACTTGCGCCACCAGTTTTGCGGCGCATGCGGCCAGGCTACCCAGCACGCTGCTGCAGAACGCATGCTGTTTTGCCCATCCTGCGGGCAGGTATACTATCCCACGTTAAACCCTGCCGTTATTGTGGGCATCATCAACGGCAACAAGCTGCTGGTAACCCGCATCAAGGGCCGCCCCAGCCATCACCAGGCCCTGGTTGCCGGGTACGCCGAGGCAGGCGAAACCCTGGAAGAAACCGTCCGCCGGGAAGTGTGGGAGGAAACGGGCCTAAAGGTAACCGACATCACCTACTACAAAAGCCAGCCCTGGGGTTTTTCCTCCAGCTTGCTGGTGGGGTACTATGCCCGTCTTGAGGGCAGTGACATCATCAACCCCCAGGATGAGGAGCTGGAAAGCGCTTCCTGGGTGGACAGGGATGCATTAACCCTGCCCTTTGACGGCATCAGCCTGACCAATGAAATGATTACCCGCTTTGCGCTAAAGGGCAGCGAGGGTTTGCTGCGCCCGCAGACGCCGCCCTTTACTGAATAATGCCCGTATAAAAGCCGCCAGGACAGGCGGCTTTTTCATTGGTAGATATGGGCCCTTACTTCTTTTCCGGCACAACTTCCAGCCAATAGCCATCGGGATCACCGATGAAATAGATGCCCATGGCAGGGTTTTCATAGAGGATAACGCCCATTTCCTTGTGTTTTTGATAGGCGGCATCAAAGTCCGGGGTGGTGAAGGCCACGTGGAATTCCTTATCACCCAAATCGTAGGGGGTGTCCCGGTCTCTAAGCCAGGTCAGCTCCAACTCGCAGTTGTGCTTTTCATCTGCCAGGTAGACGATGATGAAGCTGCCATCCTTGGCTTCCTTCCGGCGGACTTCCTTCATGCCGAGGGCTTCCTGATAGAAAACGAGGGACTTGTCCAAATCAAATACATTAAAATTGGTGTGCACCATGGTAAACATGGGGGTGACCTCCTTTTTTCTTGTTAAAACAATTATACCACGCCAGGGGCGGCTTGTCGCCCTTGACCCGGGCAAACGAATATTTTATAATGACCCTATCAAAGAACAGGAGAAAAAAATGAACATCAGCGCCTGAATCCAAACACAAAAAATGCCGCCACGGGTAATCACTGCGGAAGCAGTCTTTTTCCGTGCGGACAGGAGGCGCTATGTCCATCATACAAGTACATCAATTATCCTTCACCTATCCCGGTAGCTATGTACCGGTGTTTGATAACCTTTCCTTTCATATGGATTCTTCCTGGCGCCTGGGCCTGGTGGGGCGCAACGGCCGGGGCAAAACCACCCTGCTGCGCCTGTTGGCAGGTGAACTGCAGGGCAAAGGCACCATCCAGACGCCCCTTTCCTTCAGCCTCTTCCCCTGCCCTGTGGATGAAGAGCGCAGCGCCCTTGATGTCATGCGCAGCATCATTGCACCCTTTGACCAATGGGAAGAGGATATGCAGCGGCACCTTCAGCCAGGGGGCGACCTGGAAAGCTGGGGGCAGCTGGAGCAACTGTATGCCCAGCAAGACGGATACATCATCAACGAACTGATCAGACGGGAAGTTGCCCGCATGGATCTTGACCCGGAGCAGCTTACCCGCCCCTTTGCCACCTTCAGCCCTGGGGAGCGCACCCGCATGATGCTCTGCGCTTTGTTTCTGAAAAAGAACAACTTCCTCCTGATTGACGAGCCCACCAACCATCTGGATTATTTGGGCCGCAGAAAAGTGGCAGAGTATCTGCACAGCCAGACGGGCTTTCTGCTGGTTTCCCATGACCGGGATTTTCTGGACAGAAGCTGCGACCACATCATGGCGCTGCAAAAGCAGGGCATCCGCATTGAGCAGGGCACCTATTCCTCCTATGCTGCCAACAAGCAGCAGCAGGACATGGCTGACAGGGAGAAAAATGCCCGTATCAGCAAAGATATCGGCCGTTTAAAGGCCTCCGCTGCAGAAAAGCGCCAGTGGAGCGACCAGGTAGAGCGCAGCAAAATCGGGCAGCATGTCCACGACCGCGGCTTTGTGGGCGCCCAAAGCGCCCGCATGATGCAGCGTGCCATCAGCCTGCAAAACCGCATCCAGAAACAGGTGGAAGAAAAGGAAGGATTGCTGAAGAACCTGGAATATACGGCGGAATTAAAGCTGCACCCCCTGAAGCACAGGGCAAACAAGCTGCTGAGGCTCCATGAAATCACGGTGGGGTATCAGGGTGTGCCTGTGTTGTCCAACTTTTCCGCAGATATCGGCCAGGGCGAAAGGATTGCCATTACGGGTAAAAACGGCGCAGGAAAAAGCACCCTGCTTAAAACGCTGCAAGGCATCCTGCCGCTGATGAAGGGGCGCATCACCGGCCCTCAGAACATCGTCCTATCTATATTGCCCCAGCTAAGTGACCACCTTGCAGGCTCTCCCTATGATTATGCCATGCAGCTTCAGCTTGAAACAGATTTCTTTCTGACGCTGCTGCGCAAGCTGGACTTCCCCAGGGAAGCCTTTGACCGCTCCATGGCCGGATACTCCCTTGGGCAAAAGAAAAAGGTGCTGCTTGCCGCATCCTTGGCGCAGCAAGCGCACCTGTATCTGTGGGATGAACCCCTTAACTATATCGACCTGGAAAGCAGGGAGCAGATTGAAAATCTTCTTGTGAATACCGATGCCACCCTGGTCTTTGTCGAGCACGACCAACGTTTTGTGGATAAGGTGGCAACACGGGTTATCGCCCTGTAGGGGCTATTCCCCTTGTTCTTCCTGGTCAAAGGCAGCAATCAGCCAGCCATAGCCCGCCTCTTCCATGGTGTCGTAGGGTACAAAGCGCAGGGAAGCGCTGTTGATACAATAGCGCAGCCCTCCCTTTTCCATAGGGCCATCGGTGAACACATGCCCCAGATGAGCATCGGAAAGGGCACTGACCACCTCCATGCGCATCATGCCATAGGAGGTATCCAGGTTTTCCCGAACAACCTGCTTGTCGATGGGCTTTGTAAAGCTGGGCCAGCCGCAACCGGCATCATACTTGTCAAAAGAATAGAACAGGGGCTCGCCCGTCGTAATGTCTACATAGATGCCCTTGCCAAACTCGTCCCAGTATTGCCCGGTGAAGGCGCGCTCGGTGCCCTTTTCCTGGGTCACATGCCATTGTTCCTCCGTCAGCTGTTGGCGCAATTCCTCCCTGGGCGGCAGGGTATAAGTGGGTTTTTCTTCCTGGGCATGGGCAGGAAGGATGGTAAACAGGGAGAGCAACAGGCTAAAGATACGTTTCATTTCATCACCTCTTAGGCTATTTTACCCGGAAAATTCATGCGAAATCAATACATAATAGAAACACCGATCACTGGGACATATTTCGCCCAGCATGTTATATTTCGCCCCAATATGATGATATTCCCTTGAAAAGGAAATGCGCAGCAGATATACTTTTTTCGTTGGGTAGTTGACAATGTTCTCAGAACATTGAACATAGATTTGGAGGTACACCATGGATAAACTGCAAACCCGCCGCGACTTTCTGAAAACCGCTGGCAAGCTGGCTGCCGGTGCCGCGCTGGTCACCACCGTCAACCCCGTCCTCAACGCCATTGCTGAGGAAAAGCCCGGTGCGCCGGAATATCCCTTCCCTTACAAGAAGCTGGATCCCGCCGTTGCTGAAGAGCGGGGCTATCGCGCCTACTACGAAAAGGGCGGCTGCGCCCGCGGCGTTGCCGATGCCATCATTGGCCAGCTTGCGGATGATGTAGGGTATCCCTTCAACCAGATTCCGATTGACATGTATGCCAATGGCGCTACCGGCTACGGCGCAGGCAGCCTTTGCGGATCCCTGGCAGGCGCTGTCAACGCGATTGGCCTGGTGTGCCAGCCTGATGATGCCAAGAAGCTTACCCAGGAACTGTTTGCCTGGTACCGCAAAGCTGAGCTGCCCATCTACCAGCCCAAGCTCAAGTCTGTTACCACCGTTGCCAACTCCGTCAACTGCGACGAGTCGGTAACCGGTTACATGGAGGCCACCGGCGTCAAGATGGGCGATGAAGCCCGCAAAGAGCGTTGCGCCGGCGTCACCGGTGACACCGCCAAAAAGACTGTGGAACTGCTGAACGCCCACTTCTCCCTGTAAATCAACATAAAAAAGAGCCTTTCGGGGCTCTTTTTTCATGCGCTTAATAGCTTTGTCAGCGCTCCAAGGAAGGCGTCGTCCATATCGGGTGTTCTTTTCGGCGGCCCTTTCAGCCTGCCCCCGCCCCTGCGGATGCGGGCTGCGGTATGGCGCGACAAGAGCAAGGCATCGATATTGTCTGCGGTAAAAATCAGACCGTTCTGGTTAAGGGCTTTAGCGCCCCTTGCCAGTGCCAGGGCTGCCAAGCCATAGTCCTGGGTTAAAACTATATCACCCTTGCCAGCCAGGTTAGCGATGCGCAAGTCTGCGCTGTCGCTGCCCTTTTCTACGTACAGCGTCTGCGCCCCTTCCCTTTGCATCACATGGTTGACGTCGCACACCAATACAACAGGGATTTGATAATCTTTGCATGCCCCAAGGGCAATGTCCACCACCGGGCAGGCATCGGCATCAATATAGAGGGTCATGGGCTTTCCTTTCCTTTATGTTTGGGGGTGCGGCGGTACACCTTGCGGCTTTGCTTCACCCTTGTCACGGGCGAGAAGCCCCACAGCTTGCGGCGGGTTTTTTCTGCCTTGGCTTTTTCTTTTTTTGATTGTTTATCTTTGGCAACAAAAGCCATGTTCTTCCCTTTCTTTTGGTTTGACAGCCGACCTGCCCTTTGCTATGCTACCCTTGGTACAAGGAGGATTTTGTATTGCGTAGAAACCATCACACCCACACACCCCGCTGCGGCCACGCGGTAGGCTCTGAACGAGAATATATAGAAGCTGCCCTGTCGGCAGACTATGCCGCTCTGGGGTTTTCTGACCACAGCCCCTGGCCGCGCCTTCATTCCCCTGGCATCCGCATGGATGAAAGCATGCTGCCAGACTATGTAAATACAGTCAAGGCGCTAAAAGAAGAATACAAGGGGCACATTCACATTTCCACGGGGCTGGAATGCGAGTTCTTCCCCGCACATATGTCGTGGCTGAAGGACACAAGGGATGCTTTTCAGCTTGACTATCTGATCTTTGGCAACCATTTTGACCTGGACGAAGAAACAGGCATGTACTTTGGCGGTTGCCGCACCCATCAGGACATCCGCCGGTATATGCGCACCACCCTGGATGGCCTGGCCACCGGCATGTATGCCTGGCTTGCCCACCCGGATTTATTTTTGCGCAGCTACCGGGAGTTTGACGCGGTCTGCCAGGAAGCCGCCCGGGAAATCTGCCGTGCCGCCACCGCCCTGCGCATCCCCCTGGAGTTTAACCTGCTGGGCTTACGGATACAGCACGAAAAAGGCTTCGCGGGCCTGGGTTATCCCTACCGCCCATTCTGGGAAATTGCCGCCGAGGAAAACAGCCCCGTTATCATGAACGTGGACGCCCACGACCCCAAGCACCTGGCCGACACCACCTATTACGACCTGGGCATCAAGGAGATACAGAGCCTGGGCTTAAGGCCCTTTGACCTGATGGACAATGGCCTGGTGCAGCCACTGCAAAACAAATAGTCAGCTGCGCTCGGCCAGCATACCCTCATCTTCCTGTAAAACGCGGTACATTTCGGCCGCGTTTTCTTTTCGCACAACATCCTGCACCTGCAATACCTCGTATCGCCCCAGGCGGCTGCCAAAGCGGATTTCCATCACATCCCCCGCTTTCACTTCCGCCCCGGCCTTGGCAACGCGGCCGTTGAGCTGCACCCGCCCGCCATCGCAAGCTTCCTTGGCCACGGTGCGGCGCTTGATGATACGGGATACCTTTAAAAACTTATCCAATCGCATGCTTGTACTTCTTTCCTTCTGTTTACAGATACAAAAACGGCCGGTAAACCCGGCCGTCTTTGGAAATAAACCTTGATTACTTCTTCTTCTTGTTGAGCTCGTCCTTGAAGACCTTGCTGGCCTTGAAGGTGGGCGCTTTGGAAGCGGGAACCTTGATTTCCGCGCCGGTGCGGGGGTTGCGGGCAGTGCGGGCAGGACGCTTCTTGGCTTCGAAAGTGCCAAAGCCGATCAGCTGAACCTTTTCGCCAGCTTTCAGCTGGGCCTGGACAACCTTCAGAACGGCGTTGACGGCCTTTTCGGCGTCAGCTTTTTTCAGCTCGGTCTCTTTTGCTACTGCGGCGACTAGTTCTGTTTTATTCATGTTGGAAACCTCCTCGATTTGAATAAAGCAAATTGTTCTTACATTTCGCTTTTGCTTCGTTCCCAGTATACACTCATTTCGTTAATTGTCAATACATTCAACGATTTTCCATCATTTTTCGCTGCTTTTTCCATCCACAGAAACCTTTTCAGGAATTTTTCGGTGGAAAAAGTAACTGCTTCCTCACTATTTACTTTGCATAAACGCGCTACATTGACGCAGGAAAACAGCAAATCCCCAATCTCTTCCTTGAGATTCTCGCTATGCAGCGCCGCCCGAACCTCCCCTGCCTCCTCCAACACTTTGTCCAAAGCTTCCTCGGGCTTTTCCCAGTCAAAGCCTACATCCCGGGCTTTGCGCTGGATCTTTTCCGCCCGCAAAAGGGGCGGCATGCCGGGCTTTACATCCAGCATGGCTTCGCCGATGGTCTTTTGCCCCCGTTCTTCCTGCTTGATGCGGCTCCAGTTATCCACCACCGCTTCCGGGGTTAAACAGCGATCCTCGCCGAACACATGGCGGTGGCGGGCAATCATCTTTTTACAGATGGAGGTGGCGATGTCGGATAAATCCAATGTGCCGTACTCTTCACCGATAACGGCATGCAGCGCCACTTGCAGCAGCACATCCCCCAGTTCCTCCGCCAGGTGAATATCGTCCTTTTCATCGATGGCCAGCGCCGTCTCGTAAGCTTCCTCGATCAGGTAGGGGCGCAGGCTTTCATGGGTCTGCTTGCGGTCCCAGGGGCAGCCATTCTCCCCCCGTAAAATACGCATCAAGGCAAGCAAATCCCCCATATCGTAGCGGCTTTTTTCTGTCAGGGGCAAGGGCTTGATGATGCATGCGGCGGTGTGGTCATATTTCTTTTGTCTGTCCAAATCTGCCAGAGGGATGGTGATATGCGGCCTGTGCGCCTCCTGGCTGGAGGGAAAGAACATAACGGGACAATCCTCCCCATACCAGGGCAGCAGCTTCATCTTGATGTCCCCTGCCAGAAGGGGGTTGTCAATTTCTGTAATGCACAGGCTTTGCCGGCCCCCCTCCACCACAAGATCGGAAGCACTGCAAACCGTGAGCCCTTCCGATATGTCTACATGCTGCAAAAGGGGAGAATACAGCGGCACGCCAGGCAGCACCACCGCCTTTGCTTCAAGGGCTTGAAGGGCCTTTACGCTGGCATCCTGATGAGGCGCCGCCACACCATAGGCGACGGACCCCTGCTGCGCCTTATCCAACACATACCGGGCACAGGCCTGGTTAAGGGCATCAAAATCTTCTGCCTCTTCATGAAGCATGTCCAGGCTTTCAAAGGGAATGCCCTGCTCCTTGAGCCAATTGGCAGCGTCGTGCTGCTGGGTGCGCAGCACGATGGTCTGGGCCTTTTGCAGGGCCTCCAAAGCGCCCAAGGTTAAGTACTCCCGGGGGCCAGGGCCTAAGGCAACAATGGTTATCTTATGCATGGGGTTTCTTTCTCCTTAGTTTTCGGGGAATATCCTCCGTATGGATGGCTTTAAGCTTCAGGGCAGCCGCAAAGAAAACGGCCATAGCCGCCAGGATACACAGCCCCAGCCACAGAATGGAATGGTTCAGCTTTGAACCCAGTGCTGCTTTAAACCCAAGGACACACAGCGCCATTGCCAACGTAGCCCCGCCGGGCCGCAGCACCAGTTCACTGAAGCTGAGCCTTGTTTTACCATACTTTGCCACATAGTATAGGTTGGGCACCAAGGACACGCTGTAGCAAAGCAGCGACGCAAAGGGTGCGCCGTGGATGTTGATAGCAGGCAGGCGCACCAGGGTATAGTTAAGCAGCACCTTCATCACCACACCCAGGGCCAGGGTATACATGGGGATGCGCTGCTTGTGCAGCCCCTGGAGGATGCCGCTGGTGGCCTGCACCATGGTAAACAGCCAGATGGTGAGGGAGCTGATTTCCAGCAGCCGCGCCCCCTTTTGCAGCTGAGCCAGGGTATACTGGTCACCGCTGAAAAGCAGCATCAAAATTGGCTCTGCCAGCAGGCTCATGCCCAAGGAGGCAGGCAATCCAATCACCGACGCGATGCGCAGCCCCGTGCCCGCTTCCTTCTGAATGATGGCATATTCCTTCTTCTGGAAGGCAGCGCCAATGGCAGGTACCAGGTTAACAGAGGTAGCCATGGCCAGGGCCGTAGGCACATTAATCAGGGGAAACACAAGCCCCACATAGGTGCCGTAGGAAATCAGCGCTTCGCTTTCCGGCAGGTACGCACTCATCAGCCTGACGAGCATGAAGGAATCAACCTCCGCCGCAATGGGCACAATGCTGGCGCCAATGGTAATGGGGATGGAGATCAGCATCAGCTCCCGAACAATGGCGCCTGATGGCGCGGCTGCCTGCCCCGCATCGGGCAGGGATGCAAATTCCTTATCCGCCATGCGTTTATCAAGCAACATATAAAGCAAGGCTAAAAACTCCGCCACCGAGGTGCCCAGCAGGGCACCGGCAGCGCCAGACACATAGCCGCCCCGCTGCATGCCGATGGCGGCAAAGGGCATGGCAATGGCCACCTTACCCACCTGTTCTATCAGCTGGGAGATGGCCGTCGGCTCCATCCTGCGACGTCCCTGCATGAAGCCCCGGTATGCACTCATGATGCACACAAACAACAGGCTGGGCGCCAGCATCAGGAAGCTGCCCTGAGCAGAGGCTGTGCCCTTGGCGGAAGCGAGGATGGGGCTGAGCAGCACCATCAACAGGGTGCCCAATATGCCCAGGGCCGTCAGCACTATAAGAGCGGAGGTAAACACGCGCTTGGCACTCTTTTTATCGTCCATCGCAAGGTAGCCCGCTACCATGCGGGATATAGCCACCGGTATGCCGGCGGAAGAGATGGTTAGCAGCAGGTTGTAGGTGGGAAATACCTGGTGGTACACCCCCATGCCCATGGGGCCGATGGTGTGGGCCAGAGGAATCTTATACAGCACACCGATGACTTTGCAGATAAGCCCCGAAAGCCCCAGGATGGAGATGCCCCGCACCAGTGACTTTTGCCGTTTCGTCATTGCGACCTCTTCATACGCGAAATAAAAGGGTACAGAGAGGCCAAGCCTCTCTCGGCACGTCAAAAAAGGTCCTTCGGACACTTTTTCGCCGATAGGGAACGATTGGGCCCTC